>JBJKQK010000251.1:0-28526 GCA_046705285.1 Terriglobia bacterium | reverse complement strand
CCCGGACCTTTCCCAGCAGATCCGGGAGGGCACGATTTGCGAGCTTTATCCGGACCGCGACGTGGACACCCTGGTGGATCGCTTCGTCGACGCGCGCATTAATGTGGCGTGGGTCCGAAACATCTTTGATTTCGGCCAATATACAGGTCCTGTTGATGGTTCGTGGTGTGGGAGAGAAGGTTGCCAGGCAGGAGACATCGGGCGCCCGGTGCGCGTTAGCGGGGGGCACCTGCGGCGTCTGATCAGGACATGCCATGAGCGTGGGATTACGGTGTTTGTTTACGGTAACCTGCGGAACCTGTATGAGGCGCAATATGCCGAGGCGCTCGAGTCCGGCCTGCTGAAGCCGGAGGACGTTGACCTGAATGCCAGGCGTTGGCCATTTCCCGATGAAGAAGTCAACTTTCGCGGCCTGGCCGGTCACCCGCGATGGCAGCAGTATCTGGTCCACGAAATCACCGATGGGATGCGCCGTCTAGGGTACGACGGCTATTTCTTTGATAACACCTCTTTCGCCAATGACAGTGAGGCGGAAATGGCCCATCGCATCCTGAAGGCGACGCTGGCTGAGCGGCCAGACCAGTTTGTGCAAATCAATCCGCTGGCCCAGCAGACTACAGGACCAGTGAAGCACTGGCAAGATCCCCGCAATGTACAAATCTGCCGCTGGCCGGAAGTGAACTCAATTCAGATGGAGCAGGAGGGGATCAACTCACCCGAGAATATTCTCTGGTACTCGCAATTCTACCGGAGCGCTGAAGACTCGAAGACCCCGGTGATGTATATGAACAGCCCGACGCGGCGATCACCGGAAGCACAATTGATTCGACTCAGTTACTTGCTGGCCGGCAAGGCTACTGACGACCTCTGCGTGGGAAATTCGACTCATGACGCGGGGGTTTTCTTCGAACAATGTCCTGTCTCTGCCGCAGTCACCCGGACACTCTATGAGGGCATGGCAATGAATCCCGAGCTGCTCGAGCCGGGACCGCCCCTGAAGGGCGTAAATGCGGTGGGACTAAAGTCTGCGGCTGTGGTCGGTTACGATGGTCTGGCGGCTGGGGGGCGTGCACGAACCGCCATCATCGCAAACCGTTTCGGATGGGACGCGCCTTTGCGAAACGTGGGCTACTACTGGGATGGCCCGAAACCAGCAGTTACTCCCGCGCCGCACGTGGTCGTCACCATACCTGTTCCCGCAGGACACCCAATCCTTGGCTGCTGGGTTGTGCGGCCGGAAGGCAGGAGCCAAGCCCGATGGAAGCACAGTGCAAACGGAGAGTCGGTTGTTCTTGATCTTGGCGAGGTGGACGAACTGGCGGCGGTGATGGTTCGCTTAAAGTGAAGGGCTGCGCCTCTGGAAGACTGCAAACCCACGGCATGGAAGACATGCCATGGCTACCCGCACTTTAAGCTGGAGCGATGTCGAGATCGCCATAGGAGGGCCTTACTCTGTAGAGTTCGCTGAGCGGCAGGTCGCGGTGTGCGGCGTAGTGGGCGGCAAAGTCCATGTTTCGAATCAGCGAGGCGACGGTGAGAGGTCCCACACCGCCAATCGGCGGCGTCAGGTAAGCAGCCTTCTCTTTGACGTTTTCAAAATCGACGTCCCCGAAGATGGAGTGGCCTTCATAGCGCAGGCCGGCATCAATGATCACGGAGCCTTCCTTGATCATGTCGGCAGTGATGAGATAGTCCCGGCCGGGCGGCCTTATACCGACGAAACTGATGATGATGTCAGCGTCGCGCAGATAGTCTGCCAGACGATGCCCCCAATATTCGGAGTATGAGTTTCTGTGCACCCAAAGTGGTGTTGCGTTGCCGTAGCGCCCGCCAATCAGGATTTGCATGGGCTTTCCGGTGATGGTATTCCGGCCGAGCACGGCCACTCGCGCTCCTTGTGTGGGGATTCCGTAGAAGTGCAGCATGTTCAAAATCCCGTGTGGCGTGCAGGGTAGAAAAATATAGTTGGGGAGCGCGTCGTAGAAGTAAATTGTGGATTTGCTGGACACGCCATCAACATCTTTGCGGGGATCGATCGCTTCGAAAATTTCCCGGGTTTCCATCTCAGTGATATGAGGTGGCAACGGAAGCTGAACGAGGATTCCGTGGCAACCGTCGTCGGAGCTCAACTCTTTGACTGCATTCAAGATGGAATTGGCCGCTGCTGTCGAAGGCAGGCTAATCTGGTTGAATTCGATGCCAACCCGGCCGCACCTGTCGCGTTTCCTACCGACGTACTTCTGCGATGCCTCTTCGCTCCCGACAACAACAACCCCGAGC
Source organism: Terriglobia bacterium (assembly GCA_046705285.1). Classification (GTDB taxonomy): domain Bacteria; phylum Acidobacteriota; class Terriglobia; order UBA7540; family UBA7540; genus SCRD01. The sequence continues at coordinate 26,246 of JBJKQK010000251.1, read as the reverse complement.
TTTGGAGAGATCCGGTGAGAACCCTTAAGAGAGGCGAGATGTTCCCCCGCAAGTTGCTCGATGCGGACAGCCAGTGCTTTTCCACTCATAATCACAGCAGGCATGAGGTTGGTCCTAAAGGAATGTACCGAGAATCGATCGTTAACTGGGAAGTATATCATGCAGGCGACGATTTACGTACGCACCGGACAGCTCAGTCCGGCCTTCATCAACTGCTTTTTCCTTCACTGTGGAGGAGGGAGGCGCATCGATGAAGGGGCGGGGTGGTCAGGGGCAGGGACCGGTCGAGGCCGGTGGTATCGCTTCGCCGGGTTTCCGCTCACCCTCAGACCCGGCCTGGCCACATCCGTTGCGATTTTGCGGTTGCACCCCTTGCTCTTGTTCCCGCTGCATCGGCTGCCGAGCCGAAGAATCCGATATCATGGCGCCCACGTAAGAGGTAACCCGAAACCAGGCGTCGTCTATTTTTTGGCTGTCGGTTTCCATCTTGAGCGCTTTGGCTGTGAGCTCGTCATAGTCAGGCCCGTTGCTGCGAGAGAAAACGCTGCGACATTTCTTGCTCTTTTTTCGGCTATATTTCCAGTAGAGAATGGGTATTTCGCGCACGGAATCGGAGTAGGCCAATCCCCGGACGAGGCCTAACTCCACCAATCGCCTGTAATTGCGCTGACTGGTGTGGATTGCGCCCTGCTCAGCGTCCCATCGCTCGCTGACGTATTCCTCGCAACCGGCTTGCGGATTGTCCTTGTCCTTGGGTGCGGCGCTAGCCAGGACGGCACAGAGTGCGCCCAGGATCAAGGCAGTGAGAACCCTGTTCACCGTGACACCTGAAACCTGAACTGATTGTAACTTGCTTGTCGCGATTGTACAATCCCCTTCCGTTTCGCGGCCTGAGTTGATGGTTGCCAAACCGGTTATGGACCTTGGACCCCTATTGGCTACAACCAGGAAGCTCACGGCAAAGAAGGTACGCTGTGGCGGCGAGGCTGCCTTTCCCGTGTCTGCCAGCGCATGGCGGCGCTAACCCACGGCCACAGGACTCGTGCAGAGTATGTTTCGGGGATGGGCCGAAGACCCAACCCGTTGGGACGGTTTCCTCGAGAAGGACCGCGGACCTCGGAATCGCAGGTTGCCCCCAAAAAAATCAAATACAGCCTTGAACATTTGTGGCCGCCGGCGCGTATTCCTTATTGAGGTTCTGCTAACGTGGAGGAGTCTATGAATACCAAGAGAACAGGCTTGCTGATTGTCGTGCTGATGGCGCTCAGCGTTGCGGCGCGTGCCCAATCGCGGATTGAAAAGACGCTGGCGCTGACTCCGGGGGGGCAATTTGTGCTCCAATCGGACGTGGGGAGCGTGACGGTGACGGGTTCGAGTTCGTCGGGCGCAAGAATCGTCATCACCTCGAACCGTGACGATTTAAACTCTCTGTTCAACTTCAATTTCGATTCAAGCAACAACGTGGTGCGAGTAACGGCGCGAAGGAAGGGTTTGCAGTGGTTCTCATCGGCGAACCTGCACTTTGATGTTACCGTGCCGACCCAGACCCGCGTCAGCGTCAAAACCGGCGGCGGCTCGGTTAAGGTTGCGTCGCTCCAGGGCGAGCAGCACCTGGGCACTTCAGGAGGCTCGATTGATGCCTCCGACGTTCATGGAAATGTTGTGGCGGGCACGTCAGGAGGCGGCATCACCGTGAATTCTTTGGACGGGTCGCTTGAAGCGAGTACCAGCGGCGGTTCGATCCATATTAGCGGCTTGACGGGCCACGTGAACGCTCACACTTCGGGTGGCTCGATTCATGCGGCGCTCGCGCAGGGTAACAGCCAGGGAGGTGAGCTCGAAACTTCCGGAGGCTCAATTCGAGTGACCCTTGATCCCAAGGCCAATCTCAATATTGATGCTTCCACTTCCGGAGGTTCTGTCTCGAGCGACCTGCCTTTGCGCGTTCAGGGCAAGATTTCAGGGTCAAGCTTGCACGGCACGCTCGGCTCCGGCGGACAGACGCTCGTTCTGCACACCAGCGGCGGGTCGATTCGCATTACATCAGACTGATCCCGCCGGCTGAAATCTTTCCACCCTGCCCGGGCTGTGTCCTTGCGGGATGGTCGATGGCAGCCACGGCACTGCACTTGTGCCGTGGGCCTTTTCGTTGCCGTCGCCAGCACGTGTTTTGTTGGGGGCGCAGTGGATCCGGATGGCGCCAGGCGAAGACCCGCGGACCTCCGGTCCACCGCAATCCAGCGCGGACCCGTCGGTGAGGACACCGCCGCTGCACAAGGGTCTACGCGCGGTGCTGGACGCCTGTCATTGGCAGGTGGAAGCCCGGCGCGGCAAAACGCTTGACGCTGGGCGGTTCGCCTCCGATTCCATTTAGAAGGAGGGCCGGATGGATACCCCGATTCTCAGCGACAAATCGCAGTTCCCGACCGACCGAGTTGTCTTCTCGCACATTGGCAAATCGAAAGCGCTCTGGGCCGCGCTCTTTCAAGATCTGGCCGAAGAACATCCTGACTTCACACGCGAGTGGCGCTACTACAACGATGGCAAAAGGTGGCTGATGAAGGTTCAGCACAAAAAGAAAACCGTGTTCTGGCTTTCCCTCATCGCGGGAACCTTCAGAACAACGTTCTACCTTCACCAAAATGCGAAAAAAATGGTCGACGCCAGCGCGCTCTCCGAAGAATTGAAAGAACAGTTCCGCAACGGAAAGGGTTCTGGCAAACTTCGCGGCATCACCGTGGTTTATCAAAACAGGCGAGACCTCAAGTACGCAAGAGAGCTGGTTGGAATGAAGCTGAGTATGCTGTAATCCTTGGGGCTGTGCCAGGGGCAGAATGAGCTGCCTGCTGACTGTGGGCTTGCCTTGTGTTGCGTGGTCCCGGAAGCGCTCAGTGCACTCTGTGCTAAAGCCTGCGATCACAGGGGACACATAGGCGTTGGCCTGGTTGTTGCGATGCCGGAGCGGGCGCCGGATCACAGTGGGATGTTGCCGTGCTTTTTGGGAGGCAGGGTGTCGCGCTTGTTTTCCAGCATGCGGAGGGCATGGATCAGGCGCGGGCGCGTGTCGCGCGGGGCAATCAGCGCGTCCACGTATCCGCGTTCGGCGGCGATGTAAGGATTGGCGAAACGATTGCGATATTCATCCACCTTTTCCTGACGAAGTTTTTCAGGATCTTCCGAATCCTGGAGGGCGCGGCGGTTGACGATGTTGACGGCGCCTTCAGGCCCCATGACGGCGATCTCCGCCGTGGGATAGGCGAGATTCAAATCCGTGCGGATGTGCTTGGACGACATCACGCAATAGGCTCCCCCGTATGCCTTGCGAGTGATGACGGTGAGCTTGGGCACGGTGGCTTCAGCAAAGGCGAACAGCAGCTTGGCTCCGTGGCGGATGATGCCGCCGAACTCCTGCTGAGTGCCGGGCAGAAATCCGGGGACATCTTCAAACGTCACCAGCGGGATGTTGAAGGCGTCGCAGAAGCGCACGAAACGGGCGCCTTTGACTGAGGCGTCGATGTCGAGACATCCCGCCAGCACCGCAGGCTGGTTGGCAACAATGCCGACGCTCATGCCGCCGAGGCGCGCGAAGCCTACCACCATGTTTCTGGCGAACTGCTCGTGGACTTCCAGAAAGTATCCATCATCAACCACGCGGTGAATGATGTCTTTGATGTCGTAAGGACGGTCGGATTCCGCCGGAACCAGCGTGTCGAGTTCAGGATCACGGCGTTCTGCGGGATCGCTTGACTCGACGAAAGGCGGATCTTCGCGGTTGTTCTGAGGAATGAAGGAGAGCAACTCGCGCACGAGGGCGAGACATTCGGCGTCGTCGCGGGTGACAAAGTGAGAAACGCCGCTGGTGGCGCTGTGGGTTCGGGGCCCACCGAGATCCTCCTTGGTGACGTCCTCGTGCATCACGGTGCGAATGACGTCGGGTCCGGTGACAAACATGTAGCTGGAATTCTCAACCATCAGCACGAAATCCGTGATCGCGGGCGAATAGACTGCGCCGCCCGCGCACGGCCCCATGACGGCGGAGATCTGCGGCACCACGCCGGAAGCCAGGGTGTTGCGGAGAAAGATGTCCGCATAGCCAGCCAGCGAGGCTACGCCTTCCTGGATGCGGGCGCCGCCGGAATCGTTGAGTCCGACCAGCGGAGCGCCTACTTTGAGCGCGAGGTCCATGATTTTGCAGATCTTGGCGGCGTTCGCCTCGCTGAGCGAGCCGCCGAAAACCGTAAAATCCTGCGCGAAGGCGTAAGTGAGGCGGTGATTGATGAGGCCGTACCCGGTGACGGCGCCATCGCCCGGAATGCGCTGGGCATCCATCCCAAAGTCGCGGCACTGGTGCTCGACAAATTTGCCGACCTCTTCGAAGGATCCTTCGTCGAACAGAAGTTCCAGGCGCTCGCGGGCGGAGAGCTTGCCCTCGGCGTGCTGGCGGGCCCGCCGTTCTTCACCTCCTCCGGCTTCCGCAAGCCGGTGCCTCTTGCGGAGTTCTTCGAGTTTTTCTTCGAGTGTCAAGCCAAAGACCTCACAAACCCGCGCTGGAGCCGCCGATGCCGGACCATTCCTCGCAAACCGCGACGGAATTGCTGGGATGCCTCGTCTCATATTTGATGCTGATGGTCTTGCCGACCAGCCGTGCCGCTTCCGCAGCAACCTGAGGCATCATGGATATGTCCTGCATGACTTCATAGGTGACCCCTGCAATGTCATAGCGGTACACCAGCAGCAGAGGACACGTCTTTCCGTCTTCCGGTTCAATCAGCCCGGTGATTTCGCCTGAAATGATCCGCCCGCTGCGTGCCAGGTTCATCCGGCGAAGGCGCTCAAGCTCAGCCGGGTCTTTTTTAGGGCGCAGCTTTTGGTACGCGACGGCCCCGGCGATCAATAGCGCTCCCGCAGCGCCTGTGGCGATTCCGATTACGAGAGGCGACCAGGTTTTCACCACAAGCTTGCCTCTTCCGAGTCCCTGACCATTCCGTTCATGAAGAGCATCAATCTTGAACTCTCCCGGGGCGCGCTCTACCCCCGTATTTCTGCGGCATTATACCATTTTGCGTTCGGCAGCGCGTGGAGCACGTGTAGACGCTGCTGAAAACCTTGCACGACAGATCATCCTCAACGCCCGCAGGCGGCGCCGGAACTGCTTTTCCTTTTCTCCGCGCTCCCAACGGTGCAAAGGCCTTAACCCGTATTTACTTTTTGCAAACACCGCAGAAACCCATTGAACGCTTTCAACATCAATAACGATGCTGGTGTGAGCATCATCAGGAGTGTTTGGAGGCGTGAACCGAATGGGTGAGAGCCAAAAGCACGCATTTCAGCTATCGTTCAACCGGTTCCTGCGGGTCGGATTCCAGGGATCGAGGGTGACTTCGGATGGCGGATTGGTTCTAGTACGGGAACTGAATGAACGGTTGGGATTCGGCGAACTGATTGAAAAGTATCTGAGCGGTTCGAGGGCCGACAATGCGCGATTTTCGCTTGCCGACCTGTCGCGGCAATCGGTCTACAGCCGCCTGCCTGGATACGAGGATTTGAACGACGCCGAGCGAGTGTCACCGGACCCGACCTTCCGATTGATCGGTTCGGAGAAGAACTGGGATCGAGGAGCGGCGCTGACCTCACGGTTGCGGACCTTCGAGACGGAGATGCTGGCTGAGGAGGAGAACTTCCAGAGCTCGGCGCGCATCAACCGCGAACTCATCGCCAAGGCGGAAGCCCTCGATTCGCCGTAGCGGGTTGTGCTGGACATGGACTCAACGGAGATTCCGGTGTACGGCCAGCAGGAGCAGAGCACTTACAACGGCCACTTCTAGTCCACCTGCTATCACCCCCTGGTGCTGTTCAATCGCGAAGGCGGCTGCCTGGCGGCAAAGCTGCGGCCCGGCAACGTGCACAGCGCGGAGGGTTGGGAAGAACTGCTGTTACCCGAGATCGAGCACCAGCAGAGGATGAGGAAGCCCCGGTGACGATTTTTCAGGGCTTACGGAGGGGTCGTGGGCAGTGGATGTGACCGCCGGGAGAAAAAATGTACTCGCCCGCACCCGAGTGGATGGCTATTTTCAATAGCCCGAAAGCCAAAACGTTAATTCCGGCTAAGGCATGATTCGTGATTTTGCGCGGAAAACATGGTATTGCGTGAAAGCAACATCGTTGAGCTGGATCAGCGTGTGTGGCTTGAGCTTGATTGGTACGCCGCTGAAGCTGCTGAAGCTTTGGGCTGTCGAAGTCGGCATTGTATTATCCATCAAAATGGCGACGCTTCTTGTCGGGCAAATATAGGATCTGCCTCCGAGTTCAACTGGCCCGTAATCGACGAGAATGTCAGATCTCGAGATGGAGTCTGTTGGTTTCAGATCCGCCTGCACGACGATGCGGAAGACCGTCCCGTTTTCTGGGTCGACCGCAATCTGCCCATGGTAGCCGACAGGCTGCTGAATGGCGCGAGAAGGATCATTCGGCTGACGGTAAGCTTCTATTTGGAAGTGCGACTGCTTACGCGGCACGCTAAAGGCAAAGACTGCGAGCGTCTTGCCTAGTATCACTTCCCAGTGGCTCCATTTCACCGTGCCGTGCGTCATGTCCAGCATAACCGTATAAAGGATCGGCCCAAACACGCCCCTCGTTGTCATCGGATTGATGGCAGGCTCCTTGTTTTTGCTCTTCCCTGCCACATCGACGACCTCATGCCCATCGCGGAAAGACACGAGCGAGCTGGAAATGCCGGCAAAACGGAGCAGCTGATAGGGGTAGTTGGTATCGTCCTGAAAGAGCTCCTGCGGCAAGCCCTCAAAGCGCGTCGTCACGCGAGTGGCCAAAAAGTTAGGCAGTTGATGGACGGTCCGACCTACATAATTGATCGTTTGCTTCAGAATCTGGAGCTGCGTGGAGAGATCCGGCGCTGGTGTCTGCGGAACTTCGGCAGGGGGAAGATTGAGGAACGCCGACATATCAGCAATTATTCGGAGCGCCTCCCGTACCTTCGGCCCAAGGTTCTCCGCCTGCAGCCGGGTAAATCTCGCAGTGCTCAGCCGTTCGGTCAATTGCAGATCCGCGAGCTGCCGTGCCGCCTTAGCATCCGGCTTTCCTTGCAAGGCGGTTACTTCCTGCTCCAACTGCGCGACGGTCACGCGCTTCATCGCAAAGGCAGAAGCCGCGGTTCCAGCGAGCACTAAAAAGAGTGCCAATTTGCGCATTGGGGACCCCTCTCGGGAAACATTGTTTCCTCGAAGGTCCCAGAATACTACTACTGGGACAAAAAAAGGGCTATCAATTCAAATGGACCGAATCCCTCAAGGATTCGGCATGAGCTTCACGACGTCGACGGCCGGCCACGCCCGGCCGCATGTTCACCTTCAAATGGAGAATACGAGGTCACGCATCCGGGCTTAAACCAAAAGACACTGACGCAACCTGTGAACCAGGTGCATCAGCTTTCAAATACAGGGGGCGCAGGGCTCGACCGTGACGGGACTTTTGGGCAAGTCCCTAATGCGGGGCGGGCGAGGGCGTGGTGATGCTGATAGACTTTGATTTTTTGCTCTCGTTGCCGGAAAGATCGACCGCAGTAACGGCATATTGATAGTGATGGTCGGGCGTAACAGAAGTGTCATGAAAGATGGGGGTGGGCACCAGCCGCTTGTTGACGCGCTCGAATGGTCCGCCATCAACGCTTCGGTAAACGTTGTACCCTGCAAGGTCAGGCGCCGTGCTGGCATTCCAAAGCAGGTCGATGGCGCCCGCGGCATTGACGGCGGTGAGACCGGTCGGGACGGCCGGAGGGAAAACATCGCGAGGGATGACGCCAACGGGCGCGGAGGGCTCGCTTTCGGCCACAGTTCCTTTGACCGTCGTGACAGCATTGACGCGAAAATAATACTGCCGGCCAAAATGGAAGTTTTTGTCTTCCAGGTGTGTGCCAGTTGTATGGGTGAGCAATTGGAAAGTATCCGGCTTGCCGGTGGTGCTCTGGTAGATGCGATAGCCGGAGAGATGCGAGGGCGGCCGCCCGGTCAGAGTTTCTGACGGTTTGGCCCAGGTAAGCTGAAGCGCTGTCTGCGTGACCTTCACGACGAGATTCGTGACCGGATTAGTGACATCTACAAGCGCAGCCTGGGCGATGTTGGAAGGCGCGCTGCGTCGCGCATGCCCCATGAATCCGCGCGTGAAGGCCACCACCGCAAACGCGAAGGTCGAACCCTCCTGCCGGCGAAAATCCTGGGGCGATATCTGGAACGGCACATCAACTTTGCCGGCGTGCGTGTACCGGGAAAGTTCTTTTGCAGAAAAAGACAGCCAGGGAGCAGCACTGGTCGCGGGGGGCGCGGGTTTTTGCCCGGGGGGCGAGACGGCGCGAAAGATATCGATTGTGACCGGTTTGGTGAGAAGTTCGCCATTCACGGCCAGCACCGGCATGGTGAAGCTGATGTGAAAGGTCCGGCCGGTCTGAGTTGCGCGCAGATCCGTGATCTGCCGGGGAATTTCAACGCGTGGAGGCCGAGGAGGCGCCTGGACGCCGCAACTTGCGAAGACGGACGCCAGCGTCACGAGCAGCACAGCCGCCCATCGCTTCGCGGCCCCCCTTCTCCAATATGGAGATGCCATGGACGATCGCCAGAAGGGAACCTTCCTGGCTGCCTGAATTGCACTTGTGGCGAGATTGCCGCCGGAACCGGACATTCGCAGTTGAGAACTCACAGAATGTAGCGGCTGAGGTCCTGATCCTTGACGATTTCAGCAAGCTGCTTCTTGACGTACGCCCCGTCAATCCGCACCGTCTTTTTTTTCAGGTCGGGGCCTTCAAACGAGATTTCGTCCAGCAACCTTTCCATAATCGTGTGGAGGCGCCGAGCGCCGATGTTTTCCGTCTGGTCATTCACCCTGGCGGCGAAGTTGGCGATTTCATCGAGCGCGTCATCAGTGAAGGAGAGCTTGATGCTTTCGGTTTCCAGCAGCGCGACATACTGCTTGACCAGCGCGCTTTTCGGCTCCTTCAGAATGCGGACGAAGTCGTCAACGTTCAGCGAACTGAGCTCGACGCGAATAGGGAAGCGGCCCTGGAGTTCGGGAATCAGGTCCGAGGGCTTGCTGACGTGGAAAGCGCCGGCGGCGATGAAAAGGATGTGATCCGTTCGTACCATGCCGTAACGAGTGTTGACGGTTGTCCCTTCAACGATGGGCAGAATGTCGCGCTGGACCCCTTCGCGGCTGACGTCCGGGCCGTGGCCTCGCTCGCGGCCGGCGATCTTGTCAATCTCATCGAGAAAGATGATGCCGGATTGTTCGGCGCGCTCGACCGCCGAGCGCGTGACCTGTTCCATGTCAATGAGCTTGTTTTCTTCTTCCTGGATCAGATAATCCATCGCCTCGGAAACGGGCATACGCCGCTTCTTACTGCGCTGCCCGAACAGGCCGGGCAACATGTCCTTGATGTTGATATCCATCTCCTCGATGCCCTGCGAGGAGATGATCTCGAAGGCAGGGAAGCTGCGCTCGCGGGTTTCCACCTCCACCTGCCGGTCATCTAGTTTGCCTTCACGGAGTTGCGCCCGCAACTTCTCACGCGTGCGCTTGAACTGCTCGATAGCTGCGGCATAGCCGTTATCCGGCTGCGCCTTGTCTGCCCGCGGCGGATTCGGCGGCGGCAGCAGAAGATCCAGCAGGCGTTCTTCAGCGTTCTGCTCGGCCTTTTCGGCGACTTCCTCGATTTTTTCCTCGCGGACCATGTCGATTGAAATTTCCACCAGGTCGCGAATCATCGACTCGACATCCCGGCCGACGTAGCCCACTTCTGTAAACCTGGAAGCTTCCACCTTGATGAAGGGTGAATTGGCCAGGCGTGCCAGGCGGCGCGCGATTTCTGTCTTGCCCACGCCCGTGGGGCCGATCATGATAATGTTCTTGGGCAGAATTTCTTCCGCCAGTTCGGCCGAAAGCCTCTGCCGGCGCATGCGATTGCGCAGGGCAATGGCCACGGCGCGTTTGGCTTCTTTCTGGCCGACCACATACTTGTCCAGTTCCGTCACGATCTGGCGCGGTGTCAGTTCGTCGAGTACAGTTGCAGCTTCGATATTCTCAGGCAAATTGAAAACCATTCCAGCTTCCTTGGAGTCCCGGGGCACTACAGTTCCTCGATAGTACTCTGCTCATTGGTAAAGATGCAGATCTGGCCCGCGATTTCCATCGCTTCCTGGACGATTTCGCGGGCGCTCAATTTGGTATGTTTGGCCAGGGCGCGAGCGGCCGAGACGGCATAAGGGCCTCCGGAGCCGATCGCCACAATGCCGTCATCCGGCTCAATCACGTCTCCATTGCCGCTGACCAGATACGTAGCCTTCTTGTCCGCGACCACGAGCAAGGCCTCCAGGTGGCGCAGGGCGCGGTCCGTCCTCCAGTCTTTGGCCAGTTCCACCACGGCCCGGCTCAGGTTGCCGTGGAACTCTTCCAGTTTCTGCTCGAAGCGTGAGAAGAGCGAAAGCGCGTCTGCCGTGCTGCCCGCGAATCCGGCCAGCACCTTGTCGTTGTAAAGGCGGCGGATTTTCTTGGCTTTGTGCTTGATGACACTCTCGCCCATGGTGACCTGCCCGTCACCGCCCATCACCAGGCTGCCGTTCCGGCGAACGCAAATGATTGTTGTGGATCTGATCAAGCGTCGAGACGCCAATTTCCCTCCGCTGGTCATTATAGCAGATGGCTCCGGCTCTCAGCGGGGAGGCTCGAAATAGTTTGCCGGAACGGTTACGTTGTAACGCACATTGCTTCTGAAGATCTGGCCAATGCGTTCGCCATTCAAAGTGCGGCCGATGTTCATCGGCGTAGCAATGCCGTTTGTGGTCAGGTAATCGCTGTAGTCGTCCGCGTAATCGTCCCAGTCCTGGGTGGTGGGGTTCTGAAGGCGATAGGCGACGCGCAGCGGCAGATAGGTCGGCTTGCGAAGATAGAGATGAATATGGACGTTCTGGGCGTCAATAATGTCGATGACGTCAACAGGCTGGTTGTCGACGAAGTTTCCGCCCTCGTCCAGAATCAGCACTCCCGGCTGTTTGATGAGCGAGCGAAAAAGATTGTCCAGACCGTAGTGATTCGCGATTTTCCATTGGCGAACCTGGTCAGGAAGCTGGTGAACCAGGCCGTACCGGTCCAATTCCCAGGCATGATCGCCATTGTTGATCAGCGTGACGGGCTTACCCTTGCCATAGGTGAAGCGGCGCTTGTCGGGCGGCGCGTAAGTGCTCTTGAAGGGCTCAGCGTAGGCCATCCGCCCATAGGAAAAGGCGAAAGTGCGTCCAGTGGTGTAAATATTCTTGAAACCCAGGAAAGCCTGCCCGCCCAGGGCCTGTATGGCGCGATTCAACAGTTCCTGCGCTTTGGGGCTAATGCGCGATGGCAACGGCGGCGGCGATGTCTGCTGCGCGCGCAGCAAAGCGCCAGGCCCGGCCGGCGGCATCATCAGAAGACAGGCCGTCCAGATCACGATTCCCAACAGGTGCTTCTTGTTCTTATCCACAGAGGATGCTCCCTCCATTGATATTGATGATTTCTCCGGTCATATAGGTTGACATTTCCGAGGCCAGAAACAAGATCGGCATGGCGACCTCTTCCGGCCGGGCGAAGCGGCGCAGCGGAATCGAGCTTGTCGCTTTCCGTCTCTCCGAAGGTTGGCGGAGGATGGGTTTCGCCATGTCGGTGAGAACCCAGCCCGGGGCCACGGCGTTCACCAGAACGTTGTGCGGCGCCAGTTCCGTGGCCAGGCCCTTGACCAGGCTGATGACTCCGCCTTTGGCTGCCCCGTAATGGGTGTGGAAGGCTTCGCCGCGCTGCCCGGCGGTGGAGGAGACCGCAATGATTCGACCTTTCCTTCGCTGAATCATGTGCGGTACGGCGCACCGGATGACCGAATAAACCCCCTTCAGATTGACAGCCACCATTTTGTCCCACTGGTTTTCGGTCATTTCCTCGATTCGCTCCGGCTGGGCGTTCCAGGTGCCGGCGTTCGCGACCAGAATGTCCAGGCGGCCAAAGTGGCGGATCGCCTGATCGATCAGCTTTCGGGCGCCAGCCATCCTGGAGACATCGGCGCGCACGGACAGCACCGAGCCCGGCTGATTGCGGCAAGCCTTCGTCACTTTTTGAGCGGCGCCGGCTGATCGCAAATAGCTGAACACCACATTGCAGCCCGCTTCGGCAAACAGCTTGACCGTGGCCGCGCCGATGCCGCGCGAGCCGCCGGTAACCACCGCTACCTGGTTTTCAAGGCTGATTTTCATCCGCTGAGTCAGGCAGGGGCGGGTCTTGCACCCCCCCCTCAGCGCCCACCAGGGGCTCCTCTACAATTTTAATCCTTCACAGTTTCTAATCCCGAAACAATCTGTTCGCGCACGCGCCTGGAAAGATCGCTGACATCGCGGACCGTCAAGCCGGCAGTGGGAATGGCCTTGTGGATGACCACTCTTACGCGGCCGGGCCGGATGTGGAGGGAGTCCGGCACCAGAACCCTGCGTGAACCGGCCAGGGTGATGGGTACGATAGGAACGCCGGACAAAATCGCCAGGTAGAACGTTCCGCTCTTGAACGGAAGCATCTGGTCGGTGCGGCTGCGGCTGCCCTCGGGAAACACGACGACGGGCCGGCCCTCTTTGATTCTTTTGGCAGCCTGGTCAAAGCCCTTCAGGGCCTCGTGCGGCCGGGCGCGGTCCACCGGGATGTGGCCGGAGCGGCGCAGGTGCCAGCCCAGAAAAGGAACGTGAAACAGCGAGCGCTTGGCCAGAAAACGGAACTGCACCGGCAGGCTGACAAAAAGGATGGGAATATCCATGGCACTCGGATGGTTGGAGCAGAAGATGACCGTCTGGCCGGGAACGATGTTCTCGACCCCTGCAACGCTCAGATCAATCCTGCTGGTCTTGAGAATCAGCCACGACCAGACCCTGGCGCATCCGTGCTGCCAGCGGCCATGAGCGTCAAAGAAAGAACCACAAACGGAAAAAGTGCCGCAAACTGCCGTGTAGAGATAAATCAGGAGGTCCGTGAAAAAGAGCGAGCGGAGGTAACTGAGGAAATTCCGCACTCGCGCGCCGCTGGATGGTGGCTGGATGGGCATCGTCGAAGTGGCGTCCATAGCCAGATCAGCATCGTTCCGAAAGAACTTCCGGGGGCGTCAGCCTTTCCGGCACGAGCCGCCCGTGCAGAATCGCCTTCTTGATGGCGCCGACAAGAAACAACGACCCCGCAACCAGGATAACGTCGTCAGGCAGCGAGGAATAGGCTGCCTGTTCGAGGGCACGCACGGGATCAGGCTCGATGACGGCTCGGCGGCGCCCGGCGGGGGCAAGCGCCAGAATCGCTTCCGGCAAAGCCGCCCGCTCGACTTCAGTCCGGGTAAGAAAAACGGTGTGGGCAAGAGGGAAAAGCATCCTGCTGATTTCGCCGATGTCCTTATCGCGCATGCTGGCGTACACCAACTGCAGCCTTCGCCCCGCGAGATGCCGATGAACGAATTCGGCCACTTCGCGCGCTGCGGCCGGATTGTGAGCGCCATCCAGCAGAATCAGCGGGCGTTGGCGGACTGCTTCCATGCGGCCGGGCCATAATGCCGTACTCAGACCTTCCCGTATCGATTCCGGCGTGATCCTGAATCCGGCCTGGGCCAGCTGCCTTGCCGACGCGGCGGCGGCGATGGCGTTCTTCACCTGGAACTTTCCCGCCATTCGCAAGGTGATTCCGGTGAGAGCGCCGCCGTCCATCTGCATGTCGAAGCCGTAGCGCCCGTCCAGATGAAAAAGATTGGAAGCGGCTTCGAGGCCTGCGGTCTCAATCAGGTCAGCGCCAACTTCGCGGCATTTCCTCTGGATCACGCTGCGAACCTCGGGATGCTCGCAGCCGGAAACGACCGCGCGGCCGGGCTTGATGACGCCCGCCTTTTCCCCGGCGATGGCGGCGCGAGTTTTTCCCAGGAATTCCTGGTGGTCAAGATCGACGTTGGTGATGACGGCGACTGAGGCCTCCGTAACGTTGGTGGCGTCGAGGCGGCCGCCCATGCCGACTTCGAGCACCGCGAAATCAACCGAAGCGTTCGCAAAGTGCTGGAAAGCCGTGGCCGTGAGGTATTCAAAGAAGCTGGGCCGATGCGGCAGCACCTGAGCCTGGATCAGTTGTTCGACTGCCCGGTGGACCGCCGTGAACGCCGTCGCGAAGTCATCGTCAGAAAGTTCGGCGCCGTTGACGCGAATCCGCTCATTGACGCGCACCAGGTGCGGAGAACTGTAAAGCCCCGTGCGATAGCCGGCGCGCTGCAGAATGGCCGCCAGCATGGCCGAAGTCGAGCCTTTGCCATTGGTGCCCGCCACGATGGCGGAGGGATAACGGCGCTCCGGGCTTCCCAGCGACACCAGGATCGCCTGAATTGCTTCAAGCCCGAATTTCTTGCCCGGGAGTTCGTGACCGCGCTCCCAGAGGATCTTCAGGCATTCATCGTACGGAATGGCGTGTTGCGATGAGATGGGTTCGATCATTTGCGGGGTTTGGAGGAGTTCCAGGCTCCCATGAAATCCAAGGTTTTTGCCAGATAGGCTTTGAGTTCGGTCCGGGGAACGATGGCGTCGAGCATCCCGTGCTCCAGCAGAAATTCTGCGGTCTGGAAACCTTCCGGCAGCTTCTGCCGAATCGTCTGCTCGATCACGCGCGGTCCCGCAAATCCGATCAGGGCGCCGGGTTCGGCGATGTTGAGGTCTCCCAGCATGGCAAAGCTGGCGGTGGTGCCGCCGGTTGTCGGGTTGGTCAGCACGGAGATGTAAGGCTTGCGTACGTCATCGAAGCGGGCCAGGGCGGCGCTGATCTTGGCAAGCTGCATCAGGCTGATGGTGCCTTCCATCATGCGGGCGCCGCCGGAACAGGAAACGATCACCAGCGGGAGCTTCTTTTCAATGCAACGGTCGATGGCGCGCGTGATTTTTTCTCCCACCACCGCACCCATGCTGCCGCCTATAAACCGGAATTCCATGGCACAGGCGATCAGCGGCTTGCCTTCCAGGTTCCCTTCGCTTACGCGGACGGCATCTTTTGCGTGGGTCACGATTTCAGCGGCCATCAGGCGGTCGCGATAAGTCTTCCTGTCGACAAATTCCAGAGGATCAGGAGAACTCATGCCGGCATCGTATTCGATGTACTTGCCCTCGTCGAACAGCATGGCCAGCCGGGCCTCAGAGGTCATCTTGAAGTGATGATTGCACTTGGGACAGCAGAGTAGATTCTGTTCGATATCCTTTTTCCAGAGGATTCGCTTGCAGGATTCACACTTGGTCCACAAGCCTTCGGTCTGGGCGCGCTTCTCGGGCGGAACGGTTTCAAGCGGCTTTTTCTCTTTTCGGAACCAGGTCATGAAAGATCCAATTCCCTCGCACCCCGCTCGCCGGCATTCAGCCGGCGCGGTGCAAAGCTCAGTATTCGATCCCCCGCTGGGCGAGAATACCCTTCTGATAAGGGTGTTTCACCTCGCGCATTTCCGTCACCAGGTCCGCGCACGCAACAATGGAATCGTGCGCGTTCCTGCCCGTCAGGATCACGTGGACCATTTCAGGCTTCTGCTTCAGGGTTTCCACAACTTTCCCGGGGTCGAGCATTTTGTAGCTGATGGCATAATTTACTTCGTCCAGAATGACCAGATCGTACTCACCGTCCGTGATGGCCTGGCTCGCGTATTGCCAGGCTTCCTCCACCATGCGGACGTCTTCCGGGTCAGGTTTTTCGGCCCCGACCTTGACAAACCCTCGGCCCATCGGCAGGATCTTCATCCTGTCTTCTCCCAGCATGCGACTGGTGTCCAGTTCTCCGTAATGCCAGGACCCTTTGATGAATTGTACCATCAATACCTTCAGTCCCTGGCCGACTGCCCGAAACGCGGTGCCCAGGGCCGCAGTCGTTTTCCCCTTGCCCGGCCCGGTAAAGACAATGATCAGCCCTTTTCTTGTTTCAGGCAACCCAAGTTCCTTTCCTGGCAGTGGACCCGTGAGCTTGCCCCGCCAAACGCGGACTGAAGCCGCTCCCGTAACCATGTGGCGGCATCAAGCCGCGGCCAGGGCAAGCGCCCTTCAGCGGGCGTATGGAAAGCCTCGCAGGATGGTGAATCCCCGGTAAATCTGTTCCAGAAGCATGGCCCGGGCCCAGTCATGCGTCAGGGTCATGCGGGAGAGCGAGAGCAGAACGTTGGCATGCTGCCGGAATGCCGGAGAAAATCCGTCGGCACCGCCCAACACAAAAGCGATCTCGCGCGTTCCGTGCACGCCCTGGTCTCCAATCCATAGGGCGAACTTCTCAGAGGTCCATTCGGCGCCCTGTGGGTCCAGGAAAACACGAGTGCTGTTGGCCGTTTTTTCCAGTATTCGCGATTCTGCCGGTGACACCTTTCCCGCACTCCTGCTGCCGGGCTTCCTGGCTTCAGCCAACTCTTCAATCACAAAGTCCGTGAACTTGACGATGCGATTGGCGTACCCCGTGACCAGTGCGCGCAGGTGCGGATCCTTCGTTTTGCCTTCCCAGAATACTCGAATGCGCATGGCTGGCAATCTGCCTGAAATTCATGCGGTCCGCTGTTTGCGTTGCGCCGTTCAGCTTTCTCCGTGGCCTCTGTGGTTGGAAGTGCCTTCAACACGGAGGACAGGGAGCGGTTCTGCGTACTCTGTGTTAGAGCTGCGGCTCAAAGAGGACGCAGTGACTTTCGCCGAATAGCACGGCAAACGGCCCGCCTTGGCCGCGTATAACCGGCTCAGGAGGGCACGTCCGCGGCCGCTTTCAACCTATCGTTCAACATGCCACCCTCGCGGCATGCCCGTCAGCCCTTGGGAACGGGAACCCGCCGGGCCGATTTCCAGAGCCTTTCAAGATCGTAAAACTCGCGAGCTCGCTCGGAAAAAATGTGCACCACGAAATCGAAATAATCCATCAGAATCCATTCCGATTGGGCATAACCTTCCATATGAGCCGGAATCAGGTCCAACTTCTTTTTTAATTCTTCGTGAATGGCGTCGCAAATTGCGCGAGTGTGGCGGCCTGATGTACCGCTGCAAATGAGGAAATAATCCGCAAAGGAACATATTTTGCCAACATCGAGCACGGCCAGATTGACCGCCTTCCGGCCCTGAGCGGCGCGGATGGCCTCGCGCAAATTCGCCGTCATTTTCCTCCATCGAGCTGGTTTGCTGCTCTGTACAGCCCTTCTTTCAGTATATATTGTTCCACCATCGGGGGCACCAGGCCATGAATGTCCCGCTTCTGTTGAATGGCCCGCCGCAAATCGGTGGAGGCCACGGGAACTTCAACGTCCGGCAGGATGTGCAGTGTGGTGTGGTGCAGACGAATCTCCCTCGAATTCCTTCTTGCCCGCCGCCGGTCCAGTAGGTCGCGCGGCAAGGCTCTTTCAATTTCGCGGCTGTCAAAGCCCGGCCGCGACACTACGATGAAATCCGTGAGGTCGAGCAGGCGCCTGAACTGCTTCCAGTGCGGCAAATCGAGCAACGCATCGATACCGATCAGGAAGTACAGTTTGTCGCTGGACTTGAGCGCCTGCTTCGTACGCCGTACCGTGTCAATGGAGTAGTGGGGTCCCCGGTGCAGATCCGGCGATTCGAGCAGGGAAGGGACGAAGCGGGAATCTTCAGCGCAGGCCAGTGCTACCATCGCATAACGGTGGTGGTACTCTGTGAGACCGTCTGTAGTCTTATGGGGCGGGCACCCCGTGGGGACGAACAAAACCTTGTTCAGATGAAGCACTTTGGCAGCCGCCCTGGCCGCCTGCATGTGGCCGGAATGAATCGGGTCGAAGGTTCCCCCAAAGATCGCAATTTTCACGTGGTCGCCAGTCCTGATGGTCGTTGCAAAAGATTTCGATTCTCGAATCTCAAATTTCAAATCTCAGAAGGAGGTCTCGGAAAGACTCGGCCGGGGAATCTCCTGCAGTTTGGTCCATGCCGCATGCTTCAGGCTCTCGAGTCCCTCGCCGGTGACCGAGGAAATCTCATAGAGCGGGCATCCCTGCCGCCGGCAAAACTCTCTCAGCTCAAACAGGCGATTGCTGTCGCCGCTGGCATCAACACGAGAAGCTACCATCAGCATGGGCTTCTTGGCAACTGCCGGGCTGAAGCTTTCAAGCTCCTTGAGAATAACGGCATAGTCTTCGATTGGGTCGCGGCCCGTAACCTCGGCCACATCAATCAGATGGAGCAGCAGGCGCGTTCGCTCCAGGTGCTTCAGGAATCGGTCACCCAGCCCTTTGCCTTCGTGGGCACCGGCAATCAGGCCCGGGATGTCTGCCATCACAAAGGAGTTTTCCTCGTCCACAGCCACCACACCCAGGCAGGGCTCGAGCGTCGTGAACGGGTAATCGGCAACGCGCGGGCGGGCGGCGCTGAGCCGTGAGATCAGAGTGGATTTGCCGACATTCGGGAACCCCACCAGGCCCACGTCCGCCAGCAGCTTCAATTCAAGCCTCAGGTCGCGCTCTTCGCCGGGAGTTCCCGGATCAGCCCTGCGCGGGGCCTGGTTCGTCGACGTGGCAAATCGGGCGTTGCCGCGTCCCCCGCGTCCGCCCTTCGCCACCAGAAACCGCTTGCCCGGAAAGTCAAGATCGACCAGCTTGTCTCCAGTAGCGCCGTTATACACCACGGTTCCGACAGGGACTTGAATCACCAGGTCTTCGCTGTCCTTTCCGTGGCGGTTGGAGCCTTCTCCGTGCCCGGCGCGCCGCGCTCTGAACTCCTTATTGAAACGGAATTTCAGCAAGGTATTATGATGCTCGGTGGATTCCAGGTAGATGCTGCCACCGTTGCCGCCATCGCCGCCGCTGGGACCGCCTCGCGGAACATACTTCTCTCTGCGGAAAGCGACACAGCCATTCCCGCCACCGCCAGCCGCCACATGGATTCGTGCTTCATCGACAAACATCAGGAAACCTTCCGCGCCGTCAGGGACAAGAATATCCTTTGCCCGGCCGTCAGGCCAGCATGAATTCAGCTCTGAAAGTCGCTTGACGATGCCTGGAATTGGATACGCGACAGGGAAGCCGAAAGATCGATTTTCCCCCCGCCGCGCGTGAGGTTCAATTGGCCGACGGGATCAGAATGTTGACAAAACGGCCCGCGCGGCCTTTATCTTCAAATTTGACGACGCCGGAAACCTTGGCAAAGAGGGTGTCGTCCTTGCCGATTCCTACGTTGTCCCCGGGCTTCAGCCGGGTGCCGCGCTGGCGAACCAGGATCGACCCACCCGTGACCGTCTGCCCATCAAAGCGCTTGACGCCAAGCCGCTGAGCGTTGGAATCGCGGCCGTTTCTCGAACTGCCTAAACCTTTCTTGTGTGCCATGAAAAATGCCTCGTTGCTCGTCGCGACCCGGCTATTGACCTAAGGAGCGACGATTTCATCGATCTTGATTTCACTGTAATTCTGCCGGTGGCCAATCGTCCGCCGATATTGCTTCTTGCGCTTGTACTTCAGTACGCGGACTTTGCGAGCGCGGTCATTGGTTAGGATGGTCGCCTTCACCTTTGCGTTCTCCACCAGCGGCGTACCCACCACCAGTTCCTTCTTGCGCACGACAAAAACGTGGTTGAATTCCACTCCGGCGCCCGGCTCACCAGGAAGCCTCTCGACCCGCACCACGTCTCCCGGCGAGACTTTATACTGCTTCCCGCCAGTCCGAAAGATTGCATACATGTATACTCACCTCGTTGTTGTTGACAGAAAACAAGTTATTCTAGCGTTTATCGAATCCACGTGTCAACGTGCGCGCCACCGGCTACTCAGTCTTCAAGCTTATCAGAGCGTTCCCTGACGGGTGTTCAAGCCGGGCGCACTGAAATCAGGGCATCAGCGGGCTCGCAACCCTTGCCATCACCGCGAGGGGCTTTTGAGGTGAGCGGGCTTCATCGGCCGGCCGGGACGTGTTGGCGGCCGCTGCGTTTTGAGATGCGCCTTCAGCAACTGCGATTTCCTGTCCGTCCGCTTGCCGAGCTTCTGATTGAGGAACCGGCCCTTGCTCATCCGATCATCCTGAATCCAGTTTAAACCCGAAGTGTGGTTGTCCCAACTCGAATCGGACGCTTCGAACACCTGAGACTGGAAAGACCACCTCTGCGACGTGGCGACGCTGTTTCAAGGCATGGACCTGGCGTGAGCCGGGTCACAGGCGCTGGTGATGAGGCTCATTGCTGATTTCTATCAGAAGGCGCAGTGTTAGACCAGTTTGGCGAAATTTGCATCGGAAACTGATGCGAAGGCGATGCCGGAAGATGGGCTCTGCAGAATCCATCGCGGAATCAACAGCGAGCCACCTTTTGAAGCGTTGCGATATCCCTTACTGCCTGATAGATATCTCTTCACCCGGCTCAAACGGCCGGCAACGTGAAATTCCTGCCACAAGACTCTGCAGAGAGACCATTTCTACGCACCTGCTCCCGGAGTTCTCCCATGTCCAAGGCTATTCTTTATGACGCAACCCAGTGTATTGACTGCAAGATGTGTGAGAAGGCGTGTGCGGAGCAAAACCACCTTCTTTGTTCGGTGCTGGTTGTGCTGGAGTTCGTGACGAATCGTCTGAACGTGAGCATCACCGGGATGGAGGCGGCGCGCGTGCGTTACATTCCAAAATGGACTGAAATGGCGGTGACGGCAAGTATCATCGCCGCGGGCTTCGCGATCTTCGCGCTGGCGGTCAAGCATCTGCCGATTTTCCCTGAGGCAGCGCAGAAAGAGGGCGAGCTGCCTGTAGCGGCCGTGCCGGTTGGGGAAGAACGCCTGGGCGCAGCCTGAATGCGAGGACTTGCCAGGGCACCGTTTGCGGTGTGTTTCCCCTGATCGCACAGACCGCAAACAACGCGATCTATGCCCCACGCGCGAATATTGCCGATCTGAGATGACCCATGCGCCTCTCTGAAACAAGCGCGGTGATTTCAAGAGCCTGGGTGCGCGCAGCGCACAGCATCAGCGCCAAGCTCGTGATCCTGCTGGTGGCCCTGATGGCAGTGGTTTTCGGTTTCCTTGGCTATCTCAACATCCGGCTGCAGCGGCAGCAGCTTGAGCAGAGCACCCTGGCCAGCGCTGAGCGGGTGAGTGATGTCATCAAGAACAGCGCCTCCTATTACATGCTCCGCAACGAGCGCGAAGGGCTCTACCACACCATTGTGGATATTGCCCATGAGCCCGGCATCGTGCGGATTCGCATCTTTAACAAGGAAGGGCGCATCAGCTTTTCCTCGGACGCGGCGGAAATCGACACCCTTGTCGACAAGAGTGCCGAGGCCTGCTACGGGTGCCATAGCCGGACCGCCCCCTTGACGCATCTCGATCGTCCGGACCGCTTTCGCACTTACCGCCTGGCCAGCGGCCAGCGTGTGCTCGGCATCATCAATCCGATTGGGAACTCCCCGGAGTGCTCGAACGCCTCCTGCCATGTGCACCCCGCAAATGTAAGAGTCCTTGGTGTGCTGGATACTGACCTTTCGCTTGCCACCGCGGACGCCAGTATTGCCAAGGGGACCTGCTGGATGCTGTTCTACACAGTACTCGCCATCGCGATCATCACCTCACTGAGTGCCGCGTTTGTGTGGCGTGTGGTGAACCGCCCGCTGAAAGTTCTAGGTGACGGAACCGAACGTCTGGCCGCCGGGCGGCTGGGCTATCAGCTTGACGTCCGGTCGCACGACGAAATCGCCGACCTGGCGCGTTCTTTCAATTCCATGAGCCGGCAGTTAAAGGACGCGCGGGAGGAAATCACCGAATGGGGACGAACCCTGGAAGAGCGCGTGGACCAGAAAACCGAGGAGTTGAACCGCGCACACGGGGAGATGCTGCGCGTCGAGAAGATGGCATCCATCGGAAAGCTGGCAGCCGTCGTCGCGCATGAAATCAACAACCCGCTGGCGGGCATCCTGACTTACGCGAAGCTTCTGAAGAAGCAGTTTGCAAGAGAGAATGACCGGAAATACGATGAGACGATTGCCTCGCTGGAGCTTATCGAATCGGAAAGCCGGCGGTGCGGCGAGATCATCAAGAACCTGCTCACCTTTTCTCGTGCTACTTCCATGAGCCATGAGCCGGCGGACCTGAATGGAGTGGTTGAGCGCTGCGTGCGGCTGGTCCAGCACCAGCTTGACTTGCAGAATATTCAGGCGCACCTGGAACTGGCGCACGATCTGCCGCCCGTCAGGTGTGACCCAGCGCAGATCGAGCAGGTGATCCTGGCGCTGGTGATGAACGCCGTGGCCGTGATGCCGAAAGGTGGCCATCTCATTTTGCGCAGCCGGAAAGCCGACGGCAAGCCGCAGGTCCAGATCGAAGTGGAAGATGACGGAACAGGGATTCCGCCCGAACTGATGTCCCAGATGTTTGAGCCGTTTTTTACCACCAAAGAACGCGGGCATGGCCTGGGACTGGGGCTCGCCATCAGCCGAATGATCGTGGAACGCCACCAGGGACGCATTGACGTGCAATCCGAGCTTGGGCGTGGAACATTGTTTACGGTCACGCTTCCGTTGGAGGGTGCAGTTTCCGAGGCGACGGCGAAGCAAGCCAGTGCGCTGTAACGGCGCTCCATGAGCAGCGGCTTTGGGAAAATGACGGCAGGCCTCACCCGGTCTCTGGCGCGACCACCCTTGCATACGCGGCACCCTGGGAGGGTTCGCCGGAATTCGGTGACCGCTTCCATGCCACAAGACGGCGCCACCCGCGGATAGCCGGCGGGCGGTTCACCTTGTTGGATTATTCCAGCCCCTGATGCTTTAGATAGTTCAGAATGCCTGACGATGGTGTTATGCTGGTGCGTCGTAAAGCGGGTCGGGCTGTTCTCAACGGGCGGACCAACCCGAACTATAGTTCAGAGGTCTAATTGAAAATCCATGAATCATGACACTAAAGGAAACAGCTTGAAGGGGCTTGCAGCAGTCATCTGTCTGGTGGCTGTTCTACCGTTTCTTACTGGTGCGTGCACGGCCGAAAAGACGCAGGTGGCCAAGAAGCAAACAGCAAAACCAACGACCGCAACTGGAATCAAGGAAAGCGTTTTCGGAAAAATGCCCGATGGAAGGGTCATCCACCTCTATCAGATGACCAACAGCCATGGGATGGAAGTTGGAGTCATCAATTACGGCGGAAGGATCGTTTCGATACGAGTGCCTGACCGCGAGGGGAAAATGGCCGACGTGGTTCTCGGATGGACGAACCTGCAGAACTATATGAAGTACAACACCTTTTTTGGCGCGCTTGTTGGCCGCTACGCAAACCGGATCGCCAACGGCAGGTTCAGGCTGAACGGCATTGTCTACCATCTTCCCATCAACGATGGTCCGAACACTCTGCACGGGGGCCCGAAGGGCTTCGACAAGCGCGTGTGGACCGTCGAGAAAGAGCCGGGGACGGAGCCTGCCCTGAAGCTCACCTATTTCAGCAAGAACGGCCAGGAAGGCTTTCCGGGCAATCTTCATGTGATGGTTGTCTATACGTTGACCAACGACAACTCGCTGAAGATTGATTACTCGGCCACGACCGACAAGGATACGGTCATTAACATGACCAACCATTCCTATTTCAACCTGGCGGGCCAGGGGAATGGAAACATTCTCGACCAGGTGGTCTGGATCAATGCCGACAAGATGACGCCGACCAATTCCACGCAGATTCCAACCGGGAAGATTGTCAGCGTTGTCGGAACACCGTTTGACTTCCTGAAACCCACGCCAATCGGCGCCCGTATCAACGAGAAGAACCAGCAGTTGAAGTACGGCGATGGCTACGACATGAACTTCGTCATCAACCGCAAGGGCCCCGGGTTGGTGCTGGCGTCGCGCGCTTACGATCCCAAATCGGGCCGCGAACTGGAAGTGTACACAACACAGCCTGGCGTTCAGTTCTACACCGGCAATCATCTCAGCAGCGCAATCCCCGGCAGGAATGGTGGAACCTACGGATTCCGGACAGGGTTCACGATGGAAACCCAGCACTACCCGAATTCGCCGGACCAGCCGAATTTCCCGTCGACTGAGCTGAAGCCCGGACAGACCTTCCACGAGGTCACGGTTTTTAAATTCACGACAACCAGGAAATAAAGGGCAGGGCTCAAGCCGGGCGGGATTCTCTTCAGAACATGGCCCGGCGCAACGCCACGCGTCGATGCTTCTCTTTCACAAACTTCCGGAATCAGCGAAGCAGAGAGAGGTTGGAATGGCGTGGCGACGTTCGAGCGTCGGGGATCTTGCGAGAACGCAGATCCTGCAAGACCCGTGTTTGCGCCACCAACCCGATAGATTTGTGCTGAGAATGCAGGCGATCGCAGATCGACGCTGCAAAGCACTTCCTCACCCTGCTGCTGGCGCAACCACCTTTCTCAAAGGACGAGGGCTGTGAAAAGAGGACGGGACGTTGCGTTCCGGCACGGATGAATCATTGACCTTCGCAGGAATGAAGCTGGAAAGCCGGCGGTCATAGGCCATCGCAACGAAGAACAATGCGCGGCGACGACAACGGCGTTATAGTAACAGCGACAGGCCGCACGGGCCTGTGCTACATAAGGAAGGATGAACAAAAAGGGAAACATCCTGATTGTTGACGACGAGCCGATCGTGCGGGACTCGCTGTCGAAATGGTTTCGCGAGGAAGGCTACGAGGTCGGCAAGGCGGAGAACGCCCGGGAAGCGCTGGGCCAGTTGACCCAGCAGGACTGGGACATCGCGCTGGTGGACATCAAGATGCCGGACGTGGACGGAATCGAACTCCAGAGCCGTTTTCGCGAAGTGAAACCGAACCTGCCAGTGATCATCATGACCGGCTATGCGTCGGTCGAATCCGCCGTCGCCGCTCTGAAGAACGGCGCCTACGATTATGTCGTGAAGCCTTTTGATCCTGAAGAGATGGCTCATACGGTCCATAACGCTCTCGCCCACAAGAAGGCCGAGCAGGAAAATGCCGCACTGAAGCAGAGAGTGGCGGAGTCCGCGCTCCCGCATGAACTGGTGGGCCAGAGCGCGGGGATGCGGGCGGTTTTCGAAGCGATCGAGACCGTCGGGCCTACGGAGGCTACTGTCCTGATCGCCGGCGAAAGCGGAACGGGCAAAGAGCTGGTGGCGCGCGCCGTACATGCCGCCAGTCCTCGCCGTTACAACCGGATGGTGGTGATCCACTGCGGGGCGCTCGCTGAGACATTGCTTGAAAGCGAACTGTTCGGCCACGAAAAGGGTGCCTTCACCGGCGCCCAATACCGCAAGAAGGGCATCTTCGAAGTCGCCGACGGGGGAACGGTGTTTCTGGATGAAATCGGTGACATCAGCCTGAAGACCCAGACGGACCTGCTGCGTGTGCTGCAGGAGCGCGAGATTACCCGCGTGGGCAGCAGCCAGCCCATTCACGTGGATTTCCGCTGCATTGCGGCGACGAACAAGAACGTGGAGAAACTGGTGGAAGAAGGGACCTTCCGGCCGGACCTCTATTACCGCCTCAACGTGTTTCGGATTGATCTGCCGCCGCTGCGCGAGCGCCGGGAAGATATCCCCCTGCTGGTGAACCACTTTATCCACAAGTTTGCATCCTCGATGAACAAGCCGGTGGAGGGCGTTTCTCGCGACGCTGTAAAGCTGTTGCGGCAGCACGGCTGGCCTGGAAATGTTCGGGAGCTGGAAAACGCCGTCGAGCGCGCCATGGTGGTGGCCCAGGAGCCGTTTCTCCTTGAGAAAGACTTCACGCTGCGCCTGCTAGCCTCGCAGCGCAGCGGCATGTCACTCGAAGAGGTGCAGCGGGACCACATCCTGGATGTCATCGACTTGTGCGGCGGCAATCAGACTCTGGCGGCACAAATTCTCGGCATTGACCGCGTGACTCTCCACATCAAGCTGAAGAAATATGGATGGACAAAGCCCGCAGTTGGAAAACTATGAACCGGATTCAACTGCCGGCCTTCGGGAAAACCGATCCCGTTTGCTGGAATCGCCGGGCCCAGCCATTGAGATGGGGCTTGCGCCCGCTGCGAAATTCTGGAAGCCGGGCTTGATCCCGCACCTCCGCTCCATCCAGAGCGGTAGCAATCCGCCTGCCTTTCTCGCGTTGGATTCCTGCCGTGCCTCCCACGGCAGCAGGCCAACCGGGCTGGACGCGTCCAGGAAGCCTTCATAACGGTCGAATCCTCCTGGCATGACTCAGAGCCGGGCCTTTTGCCTGCCCCCTGCCACGAAACAGGTTGCGTACCCCTGCAAGAGACTGCGCAAGG
>JBJKQK010000250.1:0-10579 GCA_046705285.1 Terriglobia bacterium | reverse complement strand
ACAACGGCGCCATGACCGTCCAGAACTTACTATCGTAAGCCTCTGTTCATGTCATCACACTGAGTGCGCGCCGTCTGTCGTATCTGGCCGGAACCGCGGGCTGCCAGGCAGATGACCGGAGGTTTTGTCTGATGATCTTGAACAAATGGTTTCGCGGCATTCATGCTTTGCTATTGGCTCTTGTTTTCGCAACGGTTTTGTGGGTCCCGAAGAGCCGCATCGAAGCTTCACAGCCAAAACCCTCTGCTGCAGAATCCCCACTCGAGAGACAGGTGGACGAACTTCTCGCCCGCATGACCACCGGAGAAAAGATTGGGCAGTTGACGGCGCTTCGGGCCGACGCCGCGACGCCAGAATTGATCCGCAAGGGCGACGTAGGGTCGATTTTCTCCGACACCAATCCCGCCCAAATTGCCAGCTTGCAGCATATCGCCGTTACGGAGTCGCGCCTGCACATCCCGATCTTATTCGGCTTCGATGTGATCCACGGTTATAGGACAATTTTCCCTATTCCGCTGGCGATGGCGGGATCGTTCGACCCGAAAATGGAAGAGCAGGAGGCCACAATCGCCGCGGCGGAGGCTACCGCAGGCGGCCAGCGCTGGACCTTTGCCCCGATGGTTGATATCGCTCGCGATCCCCGTTGGGGTCGCATCACCGAAGGCGCCGGCGAAGACCCGTTCCTGGGTGCGGCCATGGCGGCGGCGCAGGTCCGCGGATTTCAAGGCGGTAATCTCGCTGATCCCCATCACTTGCTGGCCTGTGCAAAGCACTTCGCGGCCTATGGCGCTGCCGAGGGTGGACGGGACTACAACACCGCCGATATGTCCATCGAACGGCTGCGGAACGTCTATCTGCCGCCTTTTCATGCAGCCGTTGCAGCCGGCGCCGGGTCAATAATGACAGCTTTCAACGATCTCAATGGTGTACCCGGCGTCGAGGACCGCTTTCTATTGCAACAGGTTCTCCGCGGGGAATGGGGCTTCAAAGGATTCGTTGTGAGCGACTATGATGCTGTGAACGAGCTGATCTCCCACGGCGTCGCCGGCAGCCAGGAACAAGCTGTCCAGGAAGCGCTTTCCGCCGGCACGGACATGGATATGCACGACGGCCTCTACCTCAAAGAATTGCCCTCACTGGTCGCGGATGGGCGCATCTCCATGGCGCAGTTGAATGAAGCCGTGCGCCTCATTTTGCGCTTGAAATTCCAATTGGGATTGTTTGATCATCCCTACACGGCGGCGGATGCGGCGAGTGCCCGGACGCACTGGCTGAAGCCTGCCTACCGCGACGCGGCGCGGGAGGCGGAAGAGCAATCTGCCGTGCTGCTGCGCAATTCCAACAACCTCCTGCCGCTCAGCAAGACCCTCCGAACAGTGGCCGTCATTGGTCCGCTGGCAGACAGCCGCACGGAACCGTTGAGCCACTGGAGCGGTGACGGCAATCCTCAGGATACAGTCACGATTCTGGACGGTCTGAAAAGGCAGCTGCCCCATGCGCGCATCCTGGTAGAAAAAGGAGTAGCCGTCGAGGGAGACACTGCGGCGGAAGCGGAAGCCGGCATTGCCCGTGCTGTGGTTGCGGCGCGGCAGGCGCAGGTGGCGATTCTGACGCTTGGTGAGACCGCCGAAATGTCTGGCGAGGGAGCATCCCGCGCTTACCTCAATCTTCCCGGCCATCAGGAACAACTGCTCAGGGCGATTGTCAAAACCGGTACGCCAGTTGTGCTGCTATTGATGAACGGACATCCGTTGACGATCTCATGGGCAGCGGAGCATGTGCCGGCAATTCTCGAACTCTGGGAAGGCGGAACTGAGGTCGGCAATGCCGCAGCCGACTTGCTGTTCGGCGAGGCCGATCCGGGAGGAAAGCTGCCGGTGAGCGTGCCACGCACGGTAGGCCAGATTCCGATTTACTACGATCACCTAAACACGGGACGTCCCGGCACCATGAAGACGCGATTCAGTTCACGGTACTTGGACCTGCCGCTGGGCCCGCTTTACCGCTTCGGCTTCGGCTTGAGTTACACAACTTTTCGTTTCTCCAATCTGGAGTTGAGCGCAGCAGCGATGAGCCGCAACGGCAGCATCGAAGTCTCCGCCACCATCACCAACACCGGACATCGTGCCGGCGACGAGGTGGCGCAGCTATACATCCACCAACGAGTAGCCACTTTGTCGCAGCCCGTACGGGAGTTGAAGGGCTTCGAACGTATCAGCCTGCAGCCGGGGCTAAGCCGCGTCGTGCGATTCACGCTCAAGGCCCGGGAGTTGGGCTTCTGGGATAACAGCAGCGTTTTCCGCATCGAGCCTGGAACGTTCGACTTGTGGGTAGGAGACAGCTCGGCAGGGGGACTGCACACAACATTTTTGCTGAGGTAGGAATACCATTCGGGTGGCCTTTTCTGTCAAATGAAGATTTGAGATGGACATTGTTCTCTAAAAATGTGGAGGCCCGATACTCCAGTGCATGTTGGCCCGAATTCATTCACCTTTGCCCTTCTTTCCTTCTCACGGGACAAAAAACAACACAAAAGATACGATCGTTCCCTGAAGCAGAAGGCCGATCCAATCCGAAATCACGGACTGCAATGAGTGCACCTCAGGAGGATGACCAGGAAACAGTGGCGCCACAAGAAGTGACCGGGCAGGGAATTGAGAGCGACGGCGTGGTTGGGCTTGCGGACATCTGGAAACTATTCAAGAATGCCGTGGAAGGAGAACTCGGCGTGCATCGAGGCGGGTTACGTGTGACCTCCTTCCCAAATCGTAAAGCAAGGGGGAATCATGGAACCTTTTCGTTATCATGTTTTCATCTGTCAGCAGAAAAAGCCTGTGGGAATACCCTGCTGTGCGGCGCGGGACTCGGCGGCGACCATCGACGCCCTGCGGAAGGGAACCGCTGCACGAGGGCTCGCGGATGAAGTCCAGATCACGCTGTGCGGCTCGTTGGGCATGTGCGAGCGCGGGCCCAATCTTGTGGTCTACCCGGAGGGCGTCTGGTACTCGGGCGTGCTGCCGGCTGACGTTCCCGAAATCATCGAATCACACTTTGTTCACGGGCGTGTCGTCGAGCGGCTGGTCAATCGCGATGTGACTTCGCTACGGACCGAAATCATGTCGAATCGCGCCAAAATGATGGCAGCGCAGCGCGCCAGGGATGCCTCCGGAGCGCTTCCCGATGACCTGAATCAGACCCTGCGCGGATACATGGAAAGCCGTGCGGCGCTCACGGCTTTGGAGCTTGACGTCTTCACTGCGGTCGGCTCTGGATCGACCGCCGCCGACGTTGCTCGAAAGATCTCGACTGACCCCCGCGCCACCGAGATGCTGCTGAACGCGCTGGTTGCCATCGGGCTACTGGGTAAACAAGAAGAGATTTTTCGCAACACCTCTGTCACGGCGCGCTACTTTGCGGAGGGCTCGAAGGATAACGCCCGGGCGGGCTTGCTGCATGTTGCTAATCTCTGGCACCGATGGTCAAACCTGACGGACTGTGTCCGCGCTGGCACCGCAGTCAGCCGCCGGGAAGGCGCCGAGCCCGATGGGGACTGGACTGAGAATTTCATCGCCGCGATGCACCGCAACGCCGGAGCGCGCGCGCCGCTTGTCGTGAAAGCCATTGGCACTGAGGGGGTTGAGCGCCTGCTGGATGTGGGCGGCGGTTCCGGGGCTTATTCAATTGCCTTTGCGAAAGAGAGTGAAAAAGTGCATGTGACGCTGCTTGACCGGCCCAGCGTACTCCCCATTACGCAACGTCACATTCAGGAAGCGGGTCTCAAGGCAAGGATCGAGACGCGGGCGGGAGATCTGCGGCATGATCGCCTCGGCTCGGGTTTCGACCTCGTCCTCGTGCTGGCCATTTGCCACATGCTGAGCCCTGAAGAGATCCAGGATTTGATGCGGCGGTGCTTTGAGGCGCTTGCACCCCAAGGCCGTCTGGTGATCCAGGACTTTATTCTCGAGGCCGACAAGACTGCACCCAAACAAGCCGCGCTCTTTGCTCTCAATATGCTGGTGGGGACGCCAGCGGGCAGCACCTATAGCGGCGGTGAGTACACGGCTTGGCTGCAGGCTTCGGGGTTCAAGGAGATACGGCAAATCCATTTGCCGGGACCAGCGAGCCTCATCGTGGGTAGAAAAGCGTAGAGCTGCTGTTCTTTTCGGATCAAAACCTGAGATCAAAACGTTGCGAGGACAAAGGCCGCTATACGCGAGAATTACGTTGCGGTTCCGACTCCCAGCAAGCTTTCGGTAAACGGCGTTTGGCTCTCTGCGCGTATTCAGCGCGCGATAGAGCTCAACAATTTGAAAGCCGGACGGCGATGCTTAACTTCTTACTTCAGCCGCCTCGATTGGTGCGCTGCCAGTCGATCCTCCAGCGCCCGCCTGGGGCATTGATCCAGAAAAGCTCTTTTGCTGGCGTTCCCCGAGCGTGGTGGTAAAGCGCCGCGGTGCGCTCGTAAAAACCGCGGGTGTGCCAGGAGTCATGATACCCAAATCGCTGGTAGTCAAGGTGATGGCAAAACTCGTGGCAGAGCGTGCTGAGGAACGTCCCAAATGAGGTAACTTGCTTGCGCACGGCCGTTCTCATCCAGACCCGGATGACATGGGTTTGGGGATCATAATCTCCGAAGAGCTCGGTGGCCCAACCGCCCTCGCGGCTGCGGAGCGGCCGGGCCGCAAGGACGCGGGCTGGAGTTCTATCCACCTCGTAGTAGTCCGCGGCGATGTTCAGGAACTCGGCACATGCCTCCCGGACGGCTGTGCTCGTTCCGGACTTTAGGAGTGCCTCAAGAGTTGTAGAAGGGTTCTTGAGGCGATTATCTTCTGGAACCTTGAGGAGGCGATTCCGGTCGCTTTCGAGGAAATGGGCGAGCAGGATCGACTTGCGCGGTTTACGGTCGGTGAGCATTCCATTATTCTTGACCGCGATGCCACGGGCATGCAAGCCTGGTGGCGACGCGAACGGTTAACACTGATGCAGCAAGCTGACACAGAATAACGGCTCTGGTTTCTCGTGAGTGTCCCTCATGAGTGGAAAGGACTGTAATCATGGGATGGTACAACTATGTGGCTTGTTTCTTCTCGGGAGCGTTCCTCGCCAATGTCGTGCCGCATTTCGTGCACGGCATTTCTGGCGACCGCTTTCCAACGCCTTTTGCACATCCCCCGGGGAAAGGTTTGTCTTCGCCAGCCGTGAATGTAGTTTGGGGATTGTTCAATCTTGTGGTTGGCTACGTCTTGTACAGGGCCGGGAGGGTTTCGACTGGAAGTGATTTCGCGCTCTGTGTGTTTTTTGCGGGTATTCTTGCTATCAGCATAATTTTGAGTATCCGCTTCGCCCGGAAGATGCATGAATGACGTCTGAGTGGACCCCTCTGGCCTCGAAATGACCGAACGCAACAGCGCCTGTGTCGCAGTATTGGATTCGAGCCGGTCAGTCTGGGGCACGGATGAATGCGTGGCCTTTCGCGAAGGCGCGTTGCGACGTCACCGCGCTTTGGCCTTGGGCTTTTCGCATGGCACAACCGGCGAGCCCACGGCATGGCAGGTGTATATCCCACCGACGACAATAGAACCATGATGCCTGGAACCAAAGGTCCATTGTCGAACCGGTAAGACCGCGTTAGGATCGCTCCAGAACGCTACCTTGAGGGGGGACGCGTCGATGGAGATCATAGAACACCGGCAGAATGAGGCGGAAACGATCCCAGACAGCCAAAGATGCCCGCGGCACGGTTCGAGGGTCAGCCGATACCACCGTTGCCCGCGATGCGTGATCGAGGAAGTCAGGCGGGCGGAGCGGCGACTTGGTGCGCTGTACCAGCGCGAGGACTCGGTTAGTGCGGGTTCTACCTGTCAAGCCATTTAAGAAAGCAAGGTTCGCGGGTGGTACCGAGCGGTTTGTGGGGTGTGGCGGGGCATTGTGGGGTGCGCGGAGATAAGACTCCTTACCTGCCTTTGCATGTCCGGCACCTTTTCCCCAAGCGCGAGGGCTGGAATTTACTTATATTGGCCGAGGCTGCGGCTGACGCCGTGGGCCGGCGTTTCGGGGGAATCCGGGCCTGTATGGAAACGGAAACGTCACTTCGCTACGCGAGATCTCAGACACCATTGGGCGAGTGTCTGGTCCATCCCTCCTGATTCAAGAGACGTCAATGCCTTGCCGGGGAGCGGCGGGGCTGTCTCGCGGCGGCCTCGAGGGCTTTTCGCGATACGGGCCGAAGTTCCTCGGGATGCTCGTGGAGATAGGCAATCAGGTGTTGTTTCTTTTCCCTGCCACGGCTGCTCGCGCCATCGGCATAAGCGTCTGTGGTGGGAATCAGTTCCGGGAGGCGCTCGGCCACGCGGTCATAGATGGAGCGCCACGTTTTCTTGACCGTGGCGACCGAAATCATCAACTCGTCGCTCAGTTCCTGGTCCGTTCCGCCGTGCATCGCGGAGAGCAGCAGGCGCTGTTCACTGCGCCTGAAGCCGATATGGGGCGGTTGATAGCCCAGGAACAGAGAGCTCAACCAGGAAAGACCACGGGCCCTGGCCCGCTCGCGTGTCATGCCAATGACGTAGGGCTTTGCATCGATGGCATCCAGATCATCCTGCCAGAACTCGTTGTAACCACACTCAGGACCCTTCCAAAGCAGCCAACCACCGTCGCGGCGGCGCAGTAAACGCGCTGCGCTCTCCCCCTGCGCAACCACTTCCTTGAATCTGTAGCCACGATGGTATTCGAGTACAGCGGCCATACCTAAGGCCCGGACGTCCGCTCTGCGCAAAGCGTCACCGCGAAACGTCATCTGCCATTCCATCGCGTTAAGCCCGTCGCCTGTGTTCGCCTCACAGACTTGGCGGGGAGTAAGCACGGGCGAATCACCCTGCACAACCCTCTTCGCCAGTTCGGGGCCAAACCAGAAGTGGGGCGGGGTCTTCGCCTCGCGAAGGAACTCGTCGGACACAAAGACGCTGGTGTAAACCCCCAGCTTGTTGACTTCGGTGCCGCTCGTTTCTTCGATTATCAGGGCAACACAGAAGCTCTCGCTTCGGAGCAGCCGCAGCCAGGCAGGGCCCAAATCCGCTATGGCGTCTCCATAGCGCGGATCTGCAATCGGGTGCGCCGCGATAATATCCACGCAATCGCGAACATCATTTGGTCGCATTGGCCTGTAACTGACGGTCATGGAAGAGTTTCCCAAAGAGAACTTGGCGAGATTATACACCCCTTTTAGGGTAATTGTTTTTTGTATTGACCCGCGTAAGATGGAAGCAACGGACAAGCTCCGTAACGCTGGGGTGAACGGGGGCGACAATGAAAACCGATACAGATCTTTGCAGCATCCTGCGCGCGCACGCGATGAAGGACCCGAAGAAAACGGCACTCATCTGCGGCGACGCAACCATGTCCTATCAGGAGCTCGATGAATCGTCCACGCGGCTGGCGCACTGGTTTCTCGACCAGGGCCTTCAACCCGGCGACCGTGTGGCTCTCCATTGGTCAAATTCCATCGAAGTCGTGCAGCTATTTTTCGCGCTGTTCAAAGCGAGACTGGTCGCTGTCGCCGTGAATGTGCGGCTGAAAGTGCCGGAAATCCGCTATGTACTCGATCACTCGCAGGCCCGCATGTGCTTCAGCGAACCGGCGATTGCGCCCCTGGCCGAGCAGGCCGGAACCGGCTGCAGCATCCTTACCGAGCTCCCGGCAATCGAGGCCGCGAAGACGTCGCACCGCGAATTGCCACCGCTCGATCCGGACCAGCCTGCCGTGCTCTTTTACACCTCGGGCACCACGGGAAACCCTAAGGGTGTCATCCATACGCACCGCTCGCTCTCTGAAACAGCCATGATGATGCCGCCTGAACTGATGACGCCAGACGATGTGGCTGTGGCCACAACCCAGATGATGCACGTCTCGGGATTCCACTGCGTTCTGCTCCCCGGGCTTTTCAGAAAAGCCTCTGTAGTCCTTCTCCGCTGCCCGGATGCTGTGTCCGTCCTTGAGGCTATCGAACGATTCCACGGCACCTATGCGCTTTGTCTTCCAGCGCTCCTGCACTTTGTCACCGAGGAACAAGCACGGGCCCCGCGAAATGCTTCCTCTCTCCGAACCACGACTGCCGGCGGAGATAAGGTGCCCGTCGCCTTGCAGGAGAAATTCCGGGAGCTGTTCGGGATCTCAATCCAGGAAGGCTACGCCATGACCGAATCCATACCGATCTCTCTGAATCCGAAAGATCGCATCCGGCTTGGGTCGCTGGGCATACCGCTGAAAGGTGTCGAAGCTCGAGTGGTGGATCTTGCCGGTCGCGAAGTGGCCGAGGGCGAAACCGGTGAAGTCGTTGTCCGCAGCCCTGCCAACTGCGTCGGATACTGGAATGACCCGGAAGCCACAAAAATCCTGTTCCGGGACGGATGGCTGCACACCGGCGATCTTGCCTCGCGCGATGCTGAGGGATATTTCTGGTTCAAAGGACGCCAAAAGCAGATCATCATTCGTGGCGGGTCGAACATCTCGCCGCAGGAAGTGGAGGAAGCGCTCTATCAACACCCGGCCGTGTTGGAAGCCGGAGTCGTCGGTGAACCCGATCCTGTCCTCGGAGAAAGGGTTGCAGCCTTCGTGGTGTTGCGAGAGGGCCACCAACCGGAGCCGGAAGAGTTGCGCCAGTCGGCTCGGCAGCACCTGGCGGACTACAAGGTCCCTGAAAAGATTCTGTATTTGGACGACCTGCCCAAGAGCCCCACGGGAAAAGTCCAGCGCAGCGCGCTGAAGGAAATGTTGCTCGCGCAGAGCGCTCTGAGAGCTTCCGCGGTCGTGTCATAGCTCCTCTCGTACGTTTAACGGATGGCTTATGGCATGAAAGTCACGTCGTGCCTGCCATCTTTATTCGGTCCTGTCGGAAGACCGCACACTTCGCAAACACCGCAATGTATGCGCCAGCCGCGCAACCGACCAGCCTATGCCCTGGAAGACATGTCGTAGTGACGAGTTTGGCCTGCCATGTCTACGAAAGCATGATGGCGTAAAACCGCCGCTACAGAAGAACCACCGACCGCAGAAGTGGAGGGCCGTGCCACCCGCCTTGGTTTCAGAAAAGATCCACATTCGGAATCGCGAGCAGTATGATTGTTGACTCTGTAGTCTGGTTAGAATCAGTCCTTGGGAGGGAAATCGTGAGTGATCCGCTCATGCGCACGGAAGACAATCGAGATGAGGCAGACATTTCGCAGGCAGCCCCATCCCCTGTTCAGAGTCGCCATGATGAAGGAGGTTTGTGTGAAGGGGGTGCGCCGTCTGAAAGCCACTCCAGGCGAGAATTTCTTGGGCTCATGGGAATTGCAGGGCTCATGGAACTGAGCGGGGTCAGGGGTATTAATGCGGCTGAGCCAGCCAGACGTGGCCGCTGGCGTATACCTCTGCGGATCACCGAACGTGGAGGCGTGGAGTGGAAGGGAGAGCGAATTACTGTTGGAGTAACATTCCCAGCCGAATGTTCGGCAAGGTCCCTTCGCCTGAAAAATGAGGAGACTGGCCAGTTGATTCCACTTGGCGCCGGGTATGGAGGGAAAACGCTGGACGGCTTCCTTCGCTGGTGCCAGATTTCCTTCCCACTTCATCTTCCGCCGAATGGCCGAGCCCATTTTGTACTTGAGCTACTTGATGATGCGCAGGCGAATGATTCTGCAGTTCCTGCACCTATCGGCAGCGAAGCGATCAATAACCTGGACCTTGGTTCGGGCACGGCTGGAATCCGGTGGGAGACCGACCCTTACCGGGGGATTCATCCCTCACCCACCATCAACTCAGCAGGCGTCACCAGCGCTCCCTGGGCGTGGAGCCAGATGGCGATCGCCGACTTCAGTGCTCCGCATTCGATGGTGAGTGCCCATCTTCCTCTGGAAGACGGTGACCGTACCCGATTGTTTCGGCGTGTGGCGGACCCGCAGATGACGGTATTGGATTTTCAGCGAACCTTCGCTCATGGAGCGTACGGGACCGGATACGAATTCCGGCAGATCCACTCATACGATCTTCCAGACCCGTCAACGAGCCGGCCTTACGCCCTGTGTGATCTGGTCAGCTTTGTCCACCCGGGATTCGACGGCATTCGGCTGCAAGTGGACGGCATGGCTCTGCTGCTTGGCTCGATGCTGCAACGCGGCTTTGTGTGGAAGGCACGCGGCGATGCACCCAATCCCGCCGAACTGAAACACGACACATGGCGAAACGGACACCGGCTTCCAGCCGGTGACTGGATGATGACGCTCGGGGAAGATGGAAACGCAATGCTGATCATTCCCTGGTCTGCGTACACCCTGGATGGATACGACCTCGCTTATTTTGTAGGCCGGGCCAACACCCTGGTCGTAAAAGAGAACCCTAAGTTATCAGCGGGATCCCTATTGGGCGGGGACGCCAGCAACGGCCTTGCGGTCGCGCTGTCTCGAACTCCCTATCGACTGGACTGGGGACTGGACGAGGGTAAGAAGGAAAGCAATTGGGGGCGGTCAACTTATGAATTCCGTTGCCGCCTGGCCTGGGGAAAAATCGACGAACTCTCAGCCGAGCGCCTCGCCCGGGCCTACCG
>JBJKQK010000249.1:0-33478 GCA_046705285.1 Terriglobia bacterium | reverse complement strand
GGCGCCGAATCGGTGATAGACTTTTTTCATAACGCTTCCCGGAGGTAGTCGCATGTCAAAAGACAATCTGTCACGACGTAAATTCCTTCACGGAATCGCCGCAGGATCAACGGCGGTCGCCGCAGCTTCAGTACCGTCTTCCATCGCGGGAAAAACCGCAGGCGCCGCTTCCGCGCCGGGTCTCCCGGTCACAGCGGTAGCCTATCCGATAGCGCAGCCCGAACATCCCTCCACAGTTGGCAGCATCAACATAATTACCCTCACGGATATCCCCCAGGCGTATCAGGAAAAGATCCGGGCGTTGTCTCCCGCCATCAGGTTAAGACTCTGCAAGTCTTACGAGGAATTTCATGGCGAGATTCCCCGTGCTCACGTGATTTTCGGCGGTTTTTCAAAAGACGACCTCGCGCGCGCAAAGCAGTTGAAATGGATCCAGTGGCGTGCCGCCGGCGTCGAAGGCATTCTCTGGCCGGAACTGGTGAACAGCCCGGTCGTGCTGACCAACATGCAGCGCGTGTTCGGCCCGCCGATTTCGGAAACCGTCTTTGCCCTGCTGCTCGCGCTCACGCGCGGGATCGATCGATACACGATCCAGACGCGTGAGCACAAATGGAAGCCGGTCGACGGCCTGGTTGAAATCAGCGGGAAGACGATGGGCGTGGTCGGGCTGGGAGGAAACGGCACGGACACTGCGTATCGCGCATACTACGGATTTGGAATGAAGGTGCTTGCTGTAGATCCCAAGCCGTTGCCCAAACCGCATTTTGTGGCTGAACTCCACTCTCTTGATTATTTTCAGCAAATGGTGCCACGGGTGGACGTCCTGGTGGGCGCCGCACCCCTGACGCCACTCTCGGCAAATATGTTCAATGAAGCGGTATTCCATGCCATGAAGCCTTCGGCTTATTTCATCAACATCGCCCGCGGGAAGGAGGTGGACACGCCGGCACTCGTTCGGGCACTCAACGAGCGCTGGATTGCGGGCGCGGGGCTTGACGTCGCCTACAAGGAACCGTTGCCGCCTGATGATCCACTGTGGCGCGCTCGAAATGTGATCATCACCTCTCACAGCTCTGGCCATTCGCCGCAAACCGAAGGGCGCCGCCTTGACCTGTTTGCTGAAAACATTCGCCGCTATGTCAACGGCCTGCCCCTCCTCAACGTGGTGGACAAGCAGCGCGGTTACTGACTGTCCGGAGGGGTCAAAATCCAGCGGTTCTTGCGCAGAAAGTCACCGACAAGCGGAATATCTTCGCCTGCGCAGACGATCAGCCGGCAAAAGGTGACAGGAGCAAGGATGCTGGGATCGTGCTGTGCCACTTCGCGCAAGATCCGCTGCGCGTCGCGCCGACGTTTGGTCTCCCAGAGTTCAAGAGCCTGAAGTGCCAGCATGGAAGTTGAGTGAGGATCAACTCCGAGCGCCAGCGCACATTCGCCCAGCGAAGCGTCCGTTTTCCGTTCCCGCCAGAAGGCAAGGGCCAGCACCCGATGCCCTTCCGCCGCGCGGGGATTGCGGGCCACCAGCGCCTGAGCCTGCGCGATGGCTCCCTGCACATCTCCCTGGCGAAGGCGCATCAGCGCCAGTTGCTCCCCCGCAGGAAGGAAGTCCGGCCGCTCGGTGATGATTTTGGTCAACCGTTCCCTGGCCTGCTGCGTTTCACCCGATTCCATCTCGAGTTTTGCCAGTTGGTACTGGCTCTGCCAGTCATCGGGGTCGAGGGCCACGGCTTTTTCGAACAACCCGCGCGCTTCCCCGCGCTGATGGTTATCGACGAGCAGTTGCCCCAGAGCTGAGTAAGCCGGCGCCAGGTCCGGAGAAGCATGGATAGCCTGTTGGAAATACTTCGCGGCCTCGGCTGGGTTCTGTTGAAACAGCGAGATTTGTCCGAGGCCGAGATAGGCCTGGCCACTCGAGGAATCTTCCGCAATTGCTTTTTTGTACTCGGCTTCCGCGCGCATCTGGTCGCCGTCTGCCGACCACGCCCGGGCCAGCGCCACGTGCGCAAGAGAACGTTCTGAATCGGACTTGGCAAGCGGAATCGCTCCAAGCGCGTCTGCCTGAGCTTGCTTTTTGTGCCCCGCCTCAAGCTCCAGCTCCGAAAGTTCGAGGCGCATGTTGAAGTCGTGCGGATCAAGCGACACCGCCTTTTCAACTTCACTGAGCGCAAGCGAGCGAAAATCGTCCGGGGAAAGGCCTGCACTTGCAGCAGCTTTCCCTGCACCGCCGCTATAAATTTGCCAGGCGAGCTGGCCGAGCTCGAAGTGCGCCTGTGCGCCTGCGGGCTCCAGGCGAGCCACTGTGCTGAGTTCTTGCCATGCATCGCCAAGCTGGCCTTGATGCCACAAAGCAATGCCCAGCCCGCGGTGTGCGGCGGCGAACGCGGGATACTCCTGGACAGCCTTGCGGAAAGCCGCCTCGGCGGCGCTGTAGTTGCTTTGCTCCAGCAGCGAATTTCCCTGGTTAACCAAGTTGATCGCCTGCTGGGACGAAACCTGCTGCGCCGCCGCTTGAGCCGCGGCCGCATGCGGCACAGTCCCAGCGCCGATGGCCGGGCTTTCCACCAAAAGCAGCACGCCGCACGCGGATAAGAGTGGCTTCTGCAACCGTCCCCGCGCGAGCCGAAGGGCTGCCAAAATACTCTTAATTCGCCATGCGAATTTGCTTCGGGTCGCGAACAATAATCTCAGCACGGCCATTGTATGTGGTGATCTCTCCCGAGATCTCAACCTTTCTGCCCTGCAGCGATCCGAGGTTGCCAAACTTGGATCGATCGGTCGCGAAGATGACGCTGCCGAACTGGCAATTGCGGTAGTCCGCGCAAAAATCCAGAAACGTGCTGCCCGATCGCGCGGTAAACACACGAAGGACACGCCCCTCGACGCAGGTGTTTTCCCCCGTATGAAGGCCCGCCCCGCGGAGCGGGACGCATCCGCCCTGTGGAACGCGTGCCCGGTAAGCCAGAGTTCCACCGCCGGCCGCGTTGCGCATGCCCAGACGGTAGGCCAGCATCGAAGTCAGGACGAGCACCGCGGCTCCTATCAGTGTGATGGTTGCAATCTTCTTTCGAGACATATCTGCTGGCAAAACCTTCAGGATTTCCGGTGGCGGGATGTTTCGACCGATGACCTGAACTCGATCCCGGCCGCGGCTCCTGAAGTTGAGTATAGCAAACGCCGACGAAATGGAATGCGCCGGCAGCCGGTTTCAGATGAAAGACGCGGAATGATGCACCGGGAATCGAGCAACAAACCTCTCTAAAGTTGGGCTGAGAGCGGCTTTCTGCCACTCCGGCGAAAGATCCCGTGCGGGTCGTGTTCAAAATGGTAGACCTTGGCGACTTCGACTTCAAAGCGGCGCAGCCAGGTGAACCGGCCTGCAGCCAGCGCCAGCATGGTTCCCACGAATGGGCCGACCCAATAAACCCACCACCCGCGCCAGTCGCTGGCAACCAGCGCGGGACCCACACTGCGCGCGGGGTTGGTGCTGGTGCCTGAAACCGGCGCCTCGAGAAAGACCATCACCGCGTAAAGGAAAGGAAACAGCAAGGGCGTGTAATTGCGCAGGCGCCTGTGGCCAAGAAACAGGAACAGCCCCGCAATCAGTCCAAAGGTTGTAATGATTTCCCCCAGCATGGCCTGGAGAGCCGTATAGCCGGGGCCCGGGAAAGTGGCTCCAAAATCGATGCTGGCGCCCATTTGTCCCCAGATGACCAGCGGCAAGGCTCCCGCGATTGCGCCGGCAAGCTGGGCAATAACGTATCCAAGCGCATGGGGGCTGCTCATTTTTCCTTTCAGCCGGAAGGCCAGCGTTACGACAGGATTGATGTGCGCTCCGCTCGTTTTGCCTACCGGTGATACGGCGATACAAGCGCCGGTTGCGCCGAACAGGAAACCGGTGATCAGCCGGCGCAGTCCCGGATCCGGCAATGCGGCCGCCACCGGGCTCCCTGAGCCAAAATCAAGGATGACAATGGAAAGCCCAACACCGACAAGCAGTGCCGTGCCAAGAAACTCCGAAAGGAAAAGCGTCCACAGGTTTTTCATTGTTGCGCCTAGCGAGATTCAGGCTCCAGCGGACGGCAAATGCCAAAGTCTGTCAGCCCAGGGCAGAGGCTGGGCGAAGAGCCTTCCGGCAGGCAGGAAGAATTGGATCGGGACTTCGTCCGATTTTTTCCAGTTGTTTATTTTCAACAAGATGGCCCGGTTCGTTTTTAGGTTCGTTTCGGTTCGTTTTTTATGCACTCTAGTGTTTTCAACAACTTCTCCGCTTCGTTTTCCGGTTCGTTTCGGTTCGTTTTTGCACCCCGATCCTTTGTTTTCAATCACTTCTCCGGTTCGTTTTGCGAAAATAGATATTTTTTGTCCCATTTGTCTCATTTCTCAGGGTGCACAAGAAGAAGACTGCCACCTGGCGGCAAGAGTGCAGCCGGTTTGTCGATCCAATTTTCGACGAAATTCATCACCCCTTCCCCGTGCCCTCCCAGCAGAGCAGCCG
This sequence comes from Terriglobia bacterium, assembly GCA_046705285.1. Classification (GTDB taxonomy): domain Bacteria; phylum Acidobacteriota; class Terriglobia; order UBA7540; family UBA7540; genus SCRD01. The sequence continues at coordinate 28,983 of JBJKQK010000249.1, read as the reverse complement.
TGTTCCGGAGCCATGGGTGAGGCTACCACACTAGCCCATGAAAGTCAAGCAAATTCCACGCACGGCGAGTTGCCCCAGCCCGCGTTCGAAAAGTATCTGGAGGCATTGAGCACGTTGGCGATCAGTTCCAAGCGGCTCAAGTGGAAACGCGAGGCGCTGCAAAAGGCCGGCAAAAAATTACAGACAGCCAGCGGGAGATTCCGCGATGACGTTTTCGAGGCGTGCTATGATGTGCGCCGGAGCGAACCTGTTTTGCTCGATTCAGGAGACGAGCGGGTTGCCCAAATCCATCCACGACACCGGGAGAATTTGAACCATGCTCAGCCGACGACAGATGCTTGCCACAGCGCTTTCGCTCACCCTGGATGCCGCGGCGAGGTCCTCCCGCCTCGATGGCTTCGCTTTGCCGGAAACGACGGCGGAGTCCGCGTATCCCATACCCGGCGACCGTTGGATGGAAATCGATCTGTACTGGTTTGAAGAGAGAGATATTGCAGGATCGGTCCGGCAGTTCTGGGATCGTTTTCTGCCGCTTTACGCCGGAGTGCCCGGCGATCGCGGAGTGATTTTGAATGTGGGCTGGACGGTTGCGTGCGTCATGGAGTGGTCGGGCGATCTCGCCCAGCGCATCACGCTGCCCAAAGGGACCGGTGAGGAGCATTGGGTGGAAGAGCGAGCGCCGCTCGCCGGGACCACCGCCCAGCGAGTGCGCGAATGGAAAGCGCGGTTTGCCAAACCGCTGCTTGTGCCGCACCGGGGTTACGGGCCGTGGACATACGGCGATCTGAAGCAACTGGCCGCAATGCTGCGCCAGGAGGCCGCACGGCGTGGCATCAGCGGGTTCAAGGTGGGTGTCCTGAACTATGCCTGGCCGGAAGCTTATGGCGAGCTGGCGCCCTGGGCCAAACGGCATCCCGAGGCCTTTGCTGCGCCGGCGGGTTCGGCCGGATATCGCCCGCGCTATTTCGATCTCACCGCCAGACTTCACGCCGACCCCGCTCAGCTGGGTGCATTTCCCTCGGGCATTCCGGAAGGATTGCCGGCCCACCGGGCCTACGCGGAGCAGTGGGGGAGCCTTTCAAAGGCGGCAGGGCTGCAGGCCGTTATGCTGCGGGATTCCTTTGGATTTCCGGTGCCGTATTGGCGTTCCGGCCCGTGGGGCAACCTCGCTCCTTCCCCGGAGGCCATCCACAAAGCCACCCGTGACGTTGCCCTCTTTGTGCGCGAAACCAAGCAGGCAAATCCTGAAGCTCTGGTGATGATGTACTCGAATGCCGCCAGCGCTGTTGGTGACTGGCGCTCGAACGGCCTGGACCTGGAGACGCTGGCTGGCGAGGGATATCTTGACATCTTTGTCGACCAGACGTGGGCCGGCGCCTGGAACGAGGTGGGCGTCCGCCAGAACGACTTCTGGAACAATCCCGTCCTGGGCTATACCTATCAACTCTGTTACCTGCTGCTGCACGCCGCGATTCTGGCCAGGACGAAGGTCCGGCACTATCCGCTGACTGAGACCTTCGACGCCTGGGAATCCTGGGATGTGATTCACAGCGTGCCGGAACGCCTGCGCTGGGAGATCTGGGCATATGCGCATGCCGGCGTCAAGACGCCGCGCGGGCTGAAGATGCCTGCAGGCTCCTACATCTCCTGGGCAAACCAGGGAAAGCGGCTGCTCTCCGTGGAGGACGTTCATTTCCTCTCAAGCCATCTCAACGGGGCCCTTGCCGATGCCCGCCGCACCACTGAACTGTTCGGGCCGACGCTGGTCTATTCGCGTGAGGCTATGCAGTGGCAAATCGACCATGCGGCGCCCGAGCGGGACGTCAAGGAGTGGATCGATGAGCAGGCGGGCTCGATTATCAAGTGGCCGGTTCCCATCCTTTCCGTCACCCGAATGGAGTGGCTTTCACGGGTCAAGTCGCCCTTGTTTATCCTCCAGACGCCCTCGCATCTTGCTCCCCGGCAAACCGCGGAGATTGTCCAACTCATCGGGCAAGGACATCCTCTCGCCATCTTCGGAAGCCCGGCGGGGGGAATCGATCCGGAACTCGCAAAACTTGGAGGCCTGACATGGAGCCGCGGTCCGGTGGAAAAACAGGGCGAGGTCCAGGCGGCAACCTCTACGGCTTTCGGCCGCACCCTGGCACGGAATGTCTCCGGAAGCTTCGAGACGTTCCAGCGGCTCAGCCGAAACAAGGCGATAGCGGGCGCCCAGACTGTTTACTCAGTGGAAGCGAGCCCGGTGCTGACCGTGAATACAACGGGCGGAAAGCGGATCGTGATGTGGGACCCGCCTGGGATCGAGCACAAGTCTGATGCTCCTCTTCTCGAATACTGGGGTGGAAGCGCGGAGGCGTATGTTCTTGCCGCAGGCGCGCTGAACTACCTGTTATCGAGCCAGGGTGGCTTGCACGCAAAAGACATTGATCTGAACCAGACTTTCAACGTTACATCCTGGCGCACGCAGCACGGCCGGGTCTGCATACTGGCCGCCAACCTGGAAGAGGGCCTGCGCAACGATGCCGATATGACCCGCCACGCGGTTCTTGTGCTGCCCGGATCCTGGCGGTTTGCGGGTTGGAGCGATGCCTGGACCCACAGGAAATACGCGGCCAGGGATGGCCAGTTGAAGATCGATCTGGATCAGGCCGCTTCAAAATTGCTGGTCGCCCGGATGAAGTGAGGCGTGAGGCTGCAACCGGATCCGTAACACGATTCCCCGCCCCATAGGCCTGGGCCAGTCTTGAACATGCCATACCTCCGAAGCGCGGTCGTTCTGGAAGGACGCGGTCCGGCAGAACGTCTTTCCATCATCAAAACCAGAAGTGCCAGACGGTATCAACCATCGCGTGGGTGAAAGCTGAAGCGGAGGTGCGTTTTTGGAGGCGCCAGGCGTTGCCGTAGAAGAGTCCGGCCAAAGTAGCCAATATGGCATAACGCCAATTGGGGACCGGAGCATGATGGAGGTGCGAGAGGCCAAAGATGACCGAAGCCAGCAGGAGCCCGTACCGGCCACGGCGTGGCCCGTGGAAGGTCTTCACAAGGAGGTTCTGAAGAACACCCCGGAACAGGAATTCCTCGGGAATGGCCACCGTCAGGTACGTGCCCACGTAGTCGGCAAGGAAGGCAAACACGTTGAAGTGTTGGGCGTGCGGATGGACAAAGTGCAGAGCCATTCCAAGCGGTATGGCCAGGATGGTGAAGGCGATGAAATTCAGCCCGCCATCCTTCACGTCCCCCCTGTTGAATATGAGTTTGTATCCGACGCCCTTTAGATCACGGATGACGAGGAAGGCGTAAGCTCCCACACAGACGCAGAAGAGAGGCCGGAAGACGTAAATGTCTTCCGGCCAGACCCAGATGCCGCTCAGCCATCCAGCGGCTACCGGCCATCCGAAGCTGAGCATGGCGGCGAAATCGCGCCAACTGGCACGGTCGGCGGAATGCAAGCGGTCAGGAAGGAGCAAAAGCGTAGGCACAGCAATGTAGGCAACAAGTTTGGCGAGCGCCACGAAGGAAAAAGTAGCCGTGCCGAGGGCCAGCACAAGATAGGGTACGAGAAGGACAAACGGCATCAGAAGGGCTGACCAGACCGAAGCAAGAACCCATTTCCTCAGGCGTTCGACAAAGTCAGCCTGCGTGAAAGCCACGAACGCGCCGAGCAGCAGCGCAAGCGATTCAAACAATGCCGCCAGCCGCCACGGGTCGATATGAATTCGCGGCAGGAGGATGGCTTCGGCCACCCCCGCAATGACCGTGAGGCCTGCCAGGGCCAGGAGGGGCTTTTTCATCCGCTACCTTCCGGGAGCAGGACGGTCGGCGTTTGCCTTCTGCGGCTCAGGGAAGGCATGGCTGACTTCAGCGATGGGGATTACGCGCACCGGCCCGAGCTTCTTGAGGCCGTTCTTGAACGCGCCGACATCACCAACAAGAACAATGACATCGTTGTCAGGGTTCAGGTACTTTCGCGTCACGGCCAGGACATCGAAGGCGGTGAGGGATCGGACTTTCTTGGGAAACTGGTTCCAGTAATCAGTCGGGAGATGATAAAGCATCATCTCCAGAGCCTGATTGGCGACTTTGCTCGCGGAATCGAATTGCAGCGCTTCGTGCCCGACCAGATAATCGCGGGCGTTGCGGAGTTCCCACTGGTTTACTGGACGATCACGAAGCCGCGCGATCTGGTCAAGAACCATTCGAGTGGCCTTGATCGTGTCTGAGGAGCGTGTTGAGGTTTTGGCCACCCAGGCGCCAAGGGATGAATAACAGTCGAGGTCGCTGGAGGCTCCGTAGACCAGCCCGTGTTCTGTCCTTAACACGTCAAACAGCCTGTTGGCCGCAGGGCCGCCCAATACCTGGTTGGCGACGGCCAGGGCGAAATAGTCGGGACTGGAGCGCGGAATGCCAAGGTTGGCGACACGGATTTCTGTCTGCACGGCATCCGGCTTGTTGATGACCACGACTTCCCGCGAGTGCCGAGGCCGCGGCTCGGCGTGAGGTCCGGCAGGCGGCTGAGGCCCGTTCTTCCATTTGCCCAGGAAGCGGATCGCGAGCCTGAGGCATTCGGGTTCCGTGATGTCACCAACCACGGCGATCATCGTCCGCGAAGGCTGATAATACTGCGAGTGAAAATTGATGAGGTCCTGGCGGGTAATGCGCTCAATCGACTGACGAGTGCCATCCTCCGAGTGAGCATAGTCCGTCCCCGCAAACAGGAAGCGGCGCAGCACCACATCCGCCACATAGCTGGGATCCTGATCGACCACATCGAGCGCAGAAAGGGTCTGCTTCCGGATGCGTTCAATCTCGCCGGGGGCAAAAGCAGGGTGGATCAGGAGGTCGGCGAGCAGCTCAAAAGCCAGCGGCCTGTGGTCTGAAAGGACGCTTACATTGGCATAGGACTCGTCCCAGCCGGCGCCGGTATCGATGGAGCCGCCGGCATCGTCGATCGCCTCAGCGATCTGATAGGCGCTTTTCCGCTTTGTGCCTTCAGGCAAAAGCCCGGCGACCATGCTTGCCGTTCCCGCGAGCCCTGGCGGGTCGGCCTCCGCTCCAGCCTTAACGATGGCGTAGGTTCTGACAATCGGGACGTCGCGGCGCTCGATCAGAACTATACGAAGCCCGTTGGGAAGTTCGTGAACGGCGGGCATACGGAAGGAAACAGCTTCGGGCGGAGGAACGGTGGGAGGCAGTTCCTGCGCAGGGAGCCTTGTACCGGCCAGGCAGATGCCGAGCATTGCCGCGGCACAAACCACCATCGCTTGCAAATCCGACCGCTTCATGCTCAATGGGCACCTGCGTTCAAATTAGTAGTTACCTGTTCGGAATGAACCGGACGAACTTCCAGGAGTGTCATGTTCCGGCGGACAAAGTATTTCCTTGCCACAGCCTGGACCTGTTTCGCCGTGACCGAAAGATACCTGGCGGCCTCGGTATTAATCAGATCAGGGTCTTTGAGAATCACCGAGTCATAGCCTAACTGTCCCGCCAGATCCTTCGAGCTGTCGCGGTCCCGGGCAAGCTCAAAGAGAATCTGATTCTTAGCCATCTGCAGCTCTTTCGCAGGAAGCGGTCTTTCTTTCAGCCTGTCCAGTATTGCGGCCACCGCTTTTTCGCCCTCGGCGGGCGTGTAGCCGGCGTTCATGACGGCAAGAACAAAAAACAGGTTTGGGTTCTCGCTGAATTCGGCCGCGCTGTCAGCTTGAAGCGCAATTTGCTTCTCATAGACCAACTGGTGGTAGAACAATCCGCTGTCGCCTGCGGAGAGAATCCTGGAAGCCAGCCGCAACGGGTATGAGTCAGGCGTGCCGTCTGCCGGGATGTGGTATGCCTCGACAAAGGCCGGCAAGGCAACGTCAGAAGTCATCCGGACAACTCTTTCAGAAGTCTGCGGCGGCTCCGCCGGAATGGCGGGCGAGATCGGGTGCTTGCCCCTCGGAATCGGTCCAAAATACTTCCTGATCGATTGCTCGGCCTGGTCAATGGAGAAGTCTCCGACAACGACGATGGTGGCATTGTTCGGAACATAGTAAGTGTTGTAAAAGTCTTTAATCTCCCTGACCGTGGCGCGATCAACATCTTTTGAACTGCCGATGGGCAAGTGATGGTAAGGGTTCACGGTAAAGGCATTCTTGTAAAGCGCCGGGATAACGCCGCCGTAGGGCGGATTGTCATATCGGCGCCAGCGCTCCTCCGCGACCACTTCCTTTTCGTTGTCCAGATTCTGCTGGTTGATGTCGAGATTGCGCATCCGGTCGGCCTCAAGCCACAGGGCTACGGGAAGATTGGATCTCGGCATGGTCTCCCAGTAAACCGTTGCATCGGTTGTGGTGTAGGCGTTGTCAATGCCTCCCACTCGCACGATGTAATCTGAGAAATGCCGGCCCAGAGTCCTGGTGCCGTCGAACATCAAGTGCTCAAGAAGGTGGGCAAAACCCGTCTTGCCAGGCTTCTCGTCTCTGGAGCCAACGTGGTACCAGACTTCAAGGGTGACGACCGGAGCCTGGCCGTGCTTGACCATTAAGGCGTGCAGACCATTGGGCAAGTCAAGGGTTCGAATGTTGATGGCTGGGAGCCTGACGGCTCCAGAAAGAGCCTGAGGCGCAAGCAGGATGAATACGGTGGCGGCTTGCAGGAGACGGCGGAAAACTTTTGTTCTATGGTTCTTCAAACGGCCTCGATCAAGCGGTTGCGCCGAAGTTCGTGCAACGGTTTGGGCCAGCATGGCGGTTTTTCGCTGACAGACGATTTCCCTGCCCCATTCTTCATTTCTGGCGTTCCAGGCCCGATAAATGACAACTCGCCGGGGAGATCATCCGGGGTTGCCTACCCGATAAATTTCTGGGCGATCGGATAACGCCTGCCCATTCCAAACGCCTTGGCAGTCACTTTGATCGCCGGCGCAGCCTGTTGGCGCTTGTATTCAGCGCGAGTCAGCCGCCGCATGACGTCCTCAACGAGCGGCAACTCAATCTTGTACTTTTCCGCAATCTCCTTTGAACAGAGGCGCTCCTCGATAACGGCCTTGAGGACGACGTCAAGGACCTCGTAAGGAGGAAGCGTGTCCTGGTCGGTCTGGTTCGCTTTCAACTCCGCCGAGGGCGGTTTTTCAAGGCAGGAACGCGGAATCCTTTCCCGCTCACGATTGATATAGCGCGCCAATGCGTAAACCATCGTCTTGGGGACATCGGCAATGACGGACAATCCGCCAGCCATGTCGCCGTATAGCGTACAGTAGCCGACGGCCAGTTCCGACTTGTTGCCGGTGCTCAGAACCATCGCGCCCAGCTTGTTCGACAGAGCCATCAGAATGTTTCCACGAATGCGCGCCTGGATATTTTCCTCCGTTACATCAAGGGCAAGTCCTTTAAAGACGGGCTCCAGCGTATGGATGTAGCAATCATAGATGGATGTGATGGGGATGACGCGGAGATCAACGCCAAGGCGTTTGGCCAGGTCTTTTGCATCGTGGAGGCTACCGGAAGAAGAATAAGGCCCGGGAATGGCAACCGCATACACATTTTCCGGTCCCAGCGCATCCGCCGCAATTGTCGCCACCACGGATGAGTCGATTCCCCCGCTGAGCCCCACAATCGCCTTCTTGAATCCACACTTCCGCATATAATCACGTGTCCCCAGGAGGAGTGCCTTGTACACGGCCTCAATCTCAGAGGCTGGAGCAGGATGGATATCTGCTACAGTGCCGTCGGTGTCAAAAACAACCAAGTCCTCTTCGAAGGACCTGGCGCGGGCAATAAGAGTTCCACCCGCACTGAAGGCCAGGCTCGATCCATCCAGAACGAGTTGATCGTTACCCCCAACATGGTTGACGTATGCGACAGGAATATGATGCTCCGCTGCAATGGTTCTGAGCATGTCGTAGCGCAGCTTGATCTTCTCAGTGCTGTAGGGAGATGAGGCGATATTCAGCAGCAGCCTGGCGCCCGCCCTCGAGATCTCCTCAACTGGATCACGCGCGTAAAGGCGCTTGCGCCAGAAGTTCTTGTCGTTCCAGATATCCTCGCAGATAGTGATTCCGACCCGAACGCCCTCCAGGTCAAAAATCCCCACGGAGCTTCCTGGCTCAAAATACCGGGATTCATCAAAGACATCATAGAATGGCAGAAGGATCTTGACGTAGTCGAGGAGCACCTTGCCGCGGTAAATGAGGGCCGCAGCATTCGATACGGGCTTGCCCAACTGGACATGCGACGCTCGAACATAACCAATGAGAGCAGGAATGTCGGGGAGCAGGTGACTCAGTCGTGAAAGCTCCGCCTCCGAGCGCTCAATAAAGTCCCCCCTTTCCACCAGGTCCCGCGGCGGGTACCCACAAACTGCCATTTCCGGGAAGATGACCAGGTCGGCCTTGCGGTCCACAGCCGTTTTGGCGTAATGGAGGATCTTTGCAACGTTACCTTCAAAATCTCCAACCGTGGTGTTGATCTGCGCCAGTGCGATTTTCATGGCCTGAACAGGAATCCGGCAAACCCCTTTTCCGAAAGCACGATAAAATCCTCATTATACTGGAGCCAACCCCCAGAATCAGCAAACGGCGGCAGAAAACGGCTTCGGCGCAACCAGTGACGCAATGCCGCCGCCAATCCAGGCTTCGCGAGAATAAACCGCCTCCCAGGCAGCGAACGCATGGAGCCATTCATGGCGACAGGGCAAGTGTGCAGGGTCCCGGGATGTCAGGCCACATTGAAAGTGCTCGAGAGTGCAGGTTTTGCCGGTGAACAATCCATGCGAACGGAGGGGCGCCAGAAGGCAGGGACATGGGTTACGGTCACGATGTTTAAAGCACATTGCCAGGGAAAACGCATTGCACGGATGGGCAAGCGTGACGAGGTATGCCTGTGCATAGGTGACCTTAAGCCTTGAGCGATAAGCCTGTGCGCTGGCTGCCACAAGCGGGCACCGCGAAAGGCCAATGGCCACTACGCTCAGCCCTTGTCCTGCCCGGTAGTGGGCATATCGACCGTTGCCGCAAGCCAAGACCAACGTCTGGTTGTTGGGAGGAGAAACTACGAAAAGCGCACAAGGAGAGGGCTCGAGTGGGTGGGATTACACCCCTGATTTTGTCCTTCCGGGACACTGCTCCTGCTTTTGAAAAGGGAATGCACGGATCGGAGCGCTTGTCGATCAGCCTGCAACCGCAAGCGCCCGCCCAGATTGACAGCTAGACGCTGAATGAGCTTCCGCAGCCGCAAGTTGTCTTGACGTTGGGATTCTCGAACTTGAAACCTGAGCCTTGCAGGCTCTCAACAAAGTCGATTTTGGTCCCATTAAGATACATCAATGATGCCTGATCAACGAACACTTTCAATCCGTCAAATTCGTAAATCTTATCAATTTCATTGGTCTCGTTTTCGAAGTTCATCTGATATGAAAAGCCGGAACAGCCTCCGCCCACAACAGAGACGCGAAGCCCCGCAGGCGCCGGGGTCTGTTGCGCCAGGATCTCTTTCACTTTGTCGACTGCGTGCGTCGTCAGTTCAATAGCCATTCTCTACTCCTTGGGCTTGTCGAATGTGTAGTCGTTGCGTCACAATTTACTCTAAATTAACTTAGCAAACCGAGCCGCAAAAAGCAAGTTCTCCGGCATGTGCGGAGCTCACAACAGAGGCAGATTATCCGGCCAGCGTGCCAACGAAACGAAGGCCTGACAAGAGTATCATCCCCATGGGATGGAGATGTTCCGAACATGGGATAAAGTGGACGCATTGCAGGATAGCAGAGATAATAAAGATTCGAAGGCGGTGAAATCCGCCAGGCGGTTGTGTGGGGCGCGGAAGAGGGCGTTGTTGGAAAATTCTGATGGCGGCTAATGAGGTGCGCCTTTGCAATTCGTTTATTCTCTGGTGTTAATTGTCTCTTCCTCCGGGGGTGATTCTTGGAAGTCACACGACGACCATTCTTGCGGACGGCTTCTTGGGTTCCGTTGATCGCTGCTGCCCTCTTTTTCGCTATTCCGCTTTACGGACAATATGCCGCCTCGGACGCGCTGGCGAGTTTCCCGGCAGATACTCAGCAGATGGCATACACGGATCTGGCGGAGCTTCGAACGGTGCCCCAGTATCCGCTGATCGAGGCTCACCTGCTGAGTCCGCAGCTTCGCAGTCTTGAAACCATGCTGAGAGCGGTGGGCATCGATCCGAATAAGGACGTTAATGAGCTGGTTCTCGGTTGGCGAGGACAGGCGCAGGACACGACGCGCTTCTTTGGGCTGGCCGAAGGCACTTTCCAGCCCGACCAGATCCATGAGTTCTTTGCCAATAACAACCTGCCGATTCAGCGATATGACGGCTATGATCTATACTCGTTCGGGTCCGGCTCCCCGAGGACCCAGATCTTTTTCACCTTCATCGACAGCTCGACGGCGGAATTCGGCCGCCTCGGCGACCTCAAAATTTTGATTGATGTCCGCAATAACAGGCGTCCTCCCCTGAGTTCCAACGTCAATTTCCAGCGCTGGGAAGACGACCTGGAAGGCCTGGCGCCTCAATGGGGCATTGCGACGGGGCTTGCTGCTGCCAACCAGGCTATTCCGTGGTTGACCCAAGGCAGGAAAATCCAGGTTGATCCCAGCGCCCTTTTCGGTTCTGTGAAAGCAGTTCTTTACCGTGTGAACTGGGGCGGTGATATCACGGCCCATCTTTCGATCCTTTGCCAAAATCCGCAAGCCGCCAACGGATTCGGCCAGCTTCTAAGCCTTTTGCGCAATGCTCAGCCGGCGCTGCGGAAGAATTTCTCTCCTGCACTTTCACAGATCCTGCAGAACATGAACGTCGAGGTCGATGGCTCGAAACTGAGCCTGGAGGCCTCAACCTCGATCAGCGACCTGGCGCAATTGCTGAACGCTCCGGTCGCCAACCGGGGTCAACAATAAGTTCAGTGGTGACAAAACCAGACACTTCTCTTTCAAAGGAAATGCATGAGCTCTAAAGTGACACTGATTCCTGGTGATGGTATCGGGCCAGAGGTATCCTCCGCTACCGTGCAATTGCTTGAGGCCGCAGGCGCAGAAATCGAGTGGATCGAAGTGCCTGCGACCCCCCTGGTGGGCAGGCGGAGTGGTGAAACTGAAATGAACCCGCTGGTTGAAGCGGTTCGAAAAACCCACGTGGCCCTCAAGGGTCCCATTACCACTCCGATCGGGGCCGGCCATCGCAGCATCAATGTTGCCTTGCGAAAGGCCCTCGACCTTTACGCCAACCTGCGGCCGGTCAAGTGCTTTTCAGGCGTGCGAACTCCGTTTAAGTCAGTTGATCTGATCATCGTCCGTGAAAACACCGAAGACCTCTATTCAGGCTTGGAACACGAGGTCGCTCCCGGCGTCGTCGAGAGCCTGAAGGTGATTACCGAGTATGCCTCCACCCGCATCGCGCACTTTGCCTTCGACTATGCCCGCCGGATGGGACGCAAAAAGGTGGCGGCCGTTCATAAGGCCAATATCATGAAGCTCTCGGACGGGTTGTTTCTCCGCTCCATCCGTGAAGTGGCCCGCGACTATCCGGAGATTGAGCTTCAGGAGTTTATTGTCGACAATTGCTGCATGCAGCTTGTCATGCGTCCCGATAAGTTCGATGTGCTGTTGCTCGAGAACCTTTACGGTGACATCGTCTCAGACCTGTGCGCCGGGCTGGTTGGAGGGTTGGGCCTGGTTCCGGGAGCAAACATCGGTGCCGACTGCTCCCTGTTTGAAGCGGTCCACGGCAGCGCCCCGGATATTGCCGGCAAGCATCTGGCTAATCCCACGGCCATGATGCTTTCGTCGATTCTGATGCTTCGCCACCTTGGCCAGAATGCCGTTGCCGACCGCGTCGAGCGCGCCATTCACCGCCTCTATCGCGAAGGCCGCCATCTGACGCATGACGTCGGTGGCACAGCCACGACGGAGGAGTTCACCTCCGCGGTTGTGGGAGCCTTGAAGTAACGGTCCGGATGAGCCCTTTCCGCAGTGCTGCTTCTTAAGCTGTAAGTTAACATCGACAAGGTGGCCGCGGCGGAAACTGCACCGCCGCAGCCATCGGATCAGTTGCCGGGTTGAAGGCTCAATCCATTCAGGGACGAGTCCTTATTATCCGGCTGCATCAGTGGCAGATGAGGGTGGGGCGCATGAGGTATGTGCGCCTTTGATTTGTAAACACAGGTGCGGTAAATCACCCGCTCCTTGAGGCCGGACGGCACCGGGATCACGAGCGGCGGGTTAGGTTTCTGGAAGAAGTCAAACGCCTCGTTCATGTCTCCGCTTTCCAGGTCTCGCTGGGTAAGGTTCGGCAGATCAAAACGTACTTCAATAAATCGCAGCATTGACGTAAGGCCGCCTTGCTGGTGATCGATGTACCCCTTCTTGGCGAATGGCGAGATCACTAGCAGAGGGACGCGCGGCCCGTAACCATAGGCATCGACCTGGGGCGGGGGTACATTGTCGTAAAAACCTCCGAAGTCATCCCAGGTGAGGAAAACTACGCTGTCATGCCAGTAGCGGCTCTGCATGAGCGCATTGATGAGCCTTGTCACATGCCACATTCCCTGCGCCGGGGTGGCGGGAGGATGTTCGCTGTCCTGGAAGTCCGGAACGATCCAGGAAACGGCGGGGAGCGTTCCCTGGCGCAAATCGCGTTGATACTGCTTCAGATCGACGAGGTGTGACATCAGAGTGGGACTGTCACGAATCGCTTTGAATCCTGGAAGAGGGTTCCACAGACCCATTTGATGCGGTTCCGGATTGACCACGTGACAGTCGTCATTCACCTTAGCCGGGGTGCTGTTGGTTTCCACATAGTACTTCCACGAGATGTCTTTCTTCGCGAGCAGAGTGACCATGGAGGCGAAGCTGAATCCGTCTCGGTCGTGCATGACGCGCTTGAGGAGCGCGATTTCGTGCTTCGCGGAACAGACGTTCCTGATCAGCCCTCCCGAGGTGGCGGCCACGGTATAAACATGGTTGGGCAGGCTGGGTCCAATCAATGAAGAAAAAAAATGATCTGCCAGCACGTAATGGCGTGCGTAGGCCCAGTAGTTCGGAATGTCCCGCTGGTCCAGATAGCCCATGGTGTATTTCGACCCTTCGGCCCAGACAAAGCCGTCCATCTTGCCATGGTCGTACGCGGCGTGGGCAACATTCCAGTTATGGTGAAGGTCACAGGGGATCGATTGCGGCATATGGAAGGGCTTGACGCAAGTCTTGGAACCTGGACGGGTCGGCAGGCAAGTTCCCGTGGGGAATCCGTCAGCACCCGGAAATGTTCCAAAGTAATTATCAAACGATCGGTTCTCCTGGATGATCCAGATGATGTGATGAACCTTCTCAATTCCCGGCGGAGCACTATTGCCAGGCGAAGGAAGTTTTTGGCCGGGCCGGGCCCACATTGTGATGGCTAACATGCCCTGTGAAGCGATGACCAAAATGATTAGAACTGAAAGGCGCTGTATCTTTCTATTTATCAACGTACCTCCACAGAATGTAAAAAGTTATAGACTCGCGAATCGTCTGGAGGGTTACCCGGCGGTAAAAAATTAGCTGATTTTCCTGGGTCGGGCCGCGTAAATGGCGACCAATTTCCGAAATCGAATTGATGAAAATCGGTCCGATCCCCCTGCCGGTTCGGCGCGCAGGCACCGGGCACAGTTCATCAAGGCGCCCAGGAAAAGCTTCAGCTTGGAAAGTCCGCTCGGTATACAGTGGTTATCATTCACGGACGGGGCCATACCAGCGGGCGAGGTGTTCCGCACGAACTCCCAACGAGTAAAGCGTCTGAATCCAGATCCAACTGAACAGTGTGGGGAACAGGCCCTGGACGCGCCAGCGGCGGTCAGACACAAGGAGGGGAGGGTTCAGGCAGGCCGTGCGCCCGACACGCTCCATGCGGCGGACGAATTCATAGTCGTCCATAATGGGGATCGGCTTGAAACCGCCCAACTGCTCGAAGACGACGCGGCGCACAAAGAGACCCGAGTCGCCGTAATAGATTCCGAAGTGCCTCCGTACCCTATAACACCAGGTAAAAAACCGCGCAGCAGGTGAGTCTCCTTCAAACACGATCTGGAAATTCCCGCCCACCACCGAGGGATTCAGAAGGCTGCGCTCCACCGATTCCACGGCGCCCGGTGGCACATGGACGTCAGCGTGGAGAAAAAGGAAGGAATCACCGCACGCCTGTTGCACGGCGCTGTTAGATTGGATGGCCCGGTTGCGGACGGACTCAACCAGACGCAAGCAGTGCGGATAACGCGTGGCCGCCTGGAGCACCAGTTCCCGGGTCCGGTCTGTGCTGCCACCATCAGCTACGAGAATTTCAAAGGAGCCGCGAAGGCGCTTCAATTGATCAAGCGAGGCAGGAATACAGCTTTCTTCATTGTAGGTTGGAATGATAATGCTGACCATACTGACATTGGGCGATCAGGAACGGGCAAGCTGTGTAAGGTCTGCCGGTCAGCTTTCATGTACGAAGGTGGCAACCGCGCGCAGCCGCTCATTGCGCCGGAGATGAAGTTCATCACTGGATAGAGCACTGAGCTCATTGAGGCTTCGATCCAGCGCCGCCCGTATCGCCGCGGCAGAAGCCTGCGGGTCGGCGTGCGCGCCTTCCGGCGGCTCAGGAACAATTTCGTCGATGATTTTGAAACGGTGCAGGTCTTCTGCCGTCAGTTTCAAAATGCGGGCCGCATCCTGCTTGTGTTCCCAATCGCGCCAGAGAATCGAAGAACAGCTTTCCGGAGCGATCACAGAGTATGTGGCATTTTCAAGCATCAAAATCCGGTCGCCCACCGCGATGGCCAAGGCGCCGCCGCTGCCGCCTTCGCCGTGAATGATGACCACGATGGGTACTCGTAGCTTGGGAATTTCCTTCAGATTGAAGGCAATGGCTTCGGCCTGGCCCCGCTCCTCTGCCCCGATGCCCGGATAGGCGCCGGGAGTGTCGACAAAGGTTATGATAGGAAGGCCGAACTTGGCGGCCAGTTGCATCAGCCGGAGGGCCTTGCGGTATCCTTCGGGATTGGTCATCCCGAAATTGCGGTGGAGTTTCTGTTTGGTATCACGGCCCTTCTGATGCCCCACCACCATGACCGGTCGGCCGTTGAAACGGGCAAAACCTCCCACCAGCGCTCCGTCGTCGCCAAACCGGCGATCACCGTGGAGCTCGGTGAACTCCGTGAAGAGCATCTGAATATAATCCAGAGTATAAGGACGTCGGGGGTGGCGCGCCAGCAACACGCGCGCCCACGCATCCCTTTTGGTTGCCCCGGCGCTTGCTTCCAGGGAATCAACCTGCTCCTGAAGCCGGGTGATTTCTTCCCGTGCTACGGAACCTGATTGCAGTTTGAGTTCGGCAATCTGCCTCTCAAGATCCTGCACAATCGCTTTTTGTTCACTTAGCTTTGTCATTGGTGGTGCGTCACTGGCTTGCCATTACAGTCTGTTGGCATACTCACGGCCGGCTTTCAGCGCCGTTCGGCCTGTCCACGCTAACAGCTTGTTCCCCGAACAGGCCACGAAGGCTCGTAAGCAATTCATCAGTTGCATTCACGACTTTCGGATCCCGCGGCCTCATCAGCGCCCTGAAGTCGCCGGGCCGCTCTAATTCAAAGAGCACCGGATTCTCTCCTGGGTAAGCACGGAGCAGGCCGTCAAGTTCAGCGAGCAGATCGTCCGTTACATCACCAGGGTTGATCCGAACACGCACCGCGGGCTTCTTACCATTGATAGCCGCTTCAAGCGGTTTGGCCTCATTCACCACGACTTTGGGACGCGCATTCTCATCATGCCGCACCCTTCCCTTGATCAGCAAGGCGGCATCAGGCTTCAGGACTCCTTGGAGCTGCTGAAGCGCCTGCGGGAAAATTAGTAATTCGACAGTGCCCCGCAAGTCTTCGAGCATCCCGGCGCCCCACAGCGCGCCCTTCCGGCTGGGACGAACCCGCAGGTTGGTAAGGATTCCAGCCAATGTGATCGAGGCGTCATTCTGCATTTCATCGATGGTAGAACTGTTGGACGGCGCTAACTCACGCAGACGGGGCATGTATTTCTCTAAAGGGTGGCCCGTCACATAAAAACCCATAAGTTCCTTTTCGCCGGCAAGCCGTTCTGATTCTGAAAGTTCAGGGAGGTCGGGCAGTTCGACGGGGGTCGCTGCGGCTGGTTCGTCACCGCCGCTGAACAGGCCGTGCTGGCCGCTCTCAACGATGCGCTGGCGGCGCTGGCCCCATTCCATGGCGCGATCGAGCACGGCGAGCAGTTGTGATCGCCGGACTCCCAAAGAGTCAGCCGCGCCGGCCTTGATCAGGCTCTCGATTACTCTCTTATTGAGCAATCGAAGATCGACGTTCTCGCAGAATTGAAACAGGTTATCGAAACGGCCCAGCTTGTTCCGAGCTTCAAGAACGGAAACGATCGCCGCATCGCCGACATTTTTGATGGCGGTCAGGCCAAAGCGGATACGCCCTTCGCTGGGAGTAAACGTCCGCTCGCTGGAATTGATATCCGGAGGAAGAATATCAATGCCCATGTCGCGGCACTCGTTGAGGTAGTGTGCCAGTTTGTCCGGATTGCCGATTTCGGAGGTCAGCAACGCGGCCATAAATTCCACCGAATAATGTGTCTTCAGGTAAGCGGTGTGATACGCGACCAGGGCGTAGGCAGCGGAGTGCGACTTATTAAATCCGTAACCGGCAAATTGCGCCATCAGGTCAAAGAGCCTTTCCGCCTTGGCGGCCGGCGCATGCTTCTGCCTTGCGCCCGCGAGGAACTTCTCCCTCATCGCCACCATCACTTCGTGCTTCTTTTTGCCCATGGCACGCCGCAAAACATCGGCCTCACCCAGGGTGAAGCCTGCAACGGCGGCGGCAATCTGCATCACCTGTTCCTGGTAAACAATAACCCCATAAGTCTCATCCAGGATTTCCTTAAGTTGCGGCAAGTCATAGGTGACACGCTTCTTGCCGGTCTTGCGGGCGATGAAGTCATCAATCATGCCGCCCTGGATGGGCCCGGGACGATAGAGAGCATTTAACGCCGTGAGGTCGGCCAGGCGGCTGGGTTTGACCCTGCGCAGGATTTCCGTCATGCCACGACTTTCAAACTGGAAGATGCCCGCTGTAAGCCCTTTGCCCAACAGTTCATAGGTTTCAGCGTCGTCTTTCGGCAGAGCATCCAGATCAAGTTTTTCGCCACGAGCAGCCTCGATCAACTTCAGGCAATCGTCCAGAACGGTCAGCGTCGTCAACCCGAGGAAATCCATTTTGAGCAGGCCGATCTTTTCAAGATCGTCCATTGCATACTGGGTGGTGATTTCATCCTTGCTGCTCTTGTAAAGCGGAACAATTTCCTGGAGCGGCTGGGGCGAGATCACAACTCCAGCGGCGTGCGTGGAAGCGTGGCGGGCAAAACCCTCGAGACGCCCTGCGACTTCAAGAACGTCCGCTACGCGGGGATCCTGCGTCTTCAGCGCGCGCAGCTCAGCGGACTGCTTCAGAGCCTCGTCGAGTGAGATGTTCAGAACGGGCGGTACCAGCTTGGCGATTTTATCAACTTCCGCAAATGGGATGTCGAGCACGCGGCCGGAATCACGAATAACAGCCTTGGCGCCCATCGTTCCGAAAGTAATAATCTGGCTGACGTTTTCCCGGCCATACTTCTCCGTGACGTAGCTGATCACCTCGCCACGCCTGCGCATGCAGAAATCGATATCAATATCGGGAAATGTGATTCTTTCAGGATTGAGGAAGCGCTCAAAGAGAAGGTCGTGCTGCAACGGATCGATATCCGTGATATGCAGCGCGTAGGAAACCAGACTGCCTGCCGCTGATCCGCGCCCCGGGCCGACAGGAATGCACTGCTCGCGCGCGAAACGGATAAAGTCCCAGACGATCAGGAAGTAGCCCGAAAAGTGCATCTGCTTGATCAATTCCAGCTCGCGTTCCAGGCGATCATCATAGGCTTCGAGAGGATTGCGCAGTCTTCCCGATGCGCGCAGCCGCTCCAGTCGCTCACGACGTGTTGCAAAGCCTTCCCGGGTGACCCTTTCGAAAAAGCTGTCCAGCGTTTCGCCCGCCGGAACCTCAAAGTGCGGGAAAACGTGCTCTTTTTTTTCCAGATGGACCTTGCAGCGCTCGGCAATCTCCAACGTGCGGGTTACCGCATCCGGGATTTCACTAAATACCGCAACCATTTCTTCGTAAGTCTTGAAATAGAACTGGTCGGTCGGAAACTTCATGCGGTTGGGGTCGCTCAGGGTCTTCCCGGTCTGAATACAGACCAGAACTTCCTGGGCGCGAGCGTCGTCCCTGGTAAGGTAGTGGCAATCGTTTGTTGCCACCAGGGGAATTCCTGTTTCCTTTGACAACCGAACCAGATGCGGATTGATCTTATGCTCCTGAGGAACTCCCTGGTCCTGGATTTCCAGATAAAAATTCCCTTTCCCGAAGATTTCCTGCAGGTCGTATGCTGACTGCCGTGCAGCGTCATAGCGTTCCGCAGAAAGCGCGACGGCCACTTCTCCCCGCAGGCACGCCGAAAGGGCAATAAGCCCTTCCGAGTGGCGTGAAAGGAGATCCTTGTCGATACGTGGTTTGTAATAGTAGCCTTCAGTATAGGCTGAGGAAACCAGCTTGACCAGGTTCTGATAACCCTGCTCGTTTTCACAAAGCAAAACGAAGTGATAGGGGCGATCGACATCGGGCGAACGATCGAAACGGTTCGTTGTGGCAACATAGACCTCGCAGCCGATAATGGGCTTGATTCCCCGTTTCAAAGCTGCGTCGTAGAATTTTACCGCCCCGAACAAGTTTCCGTGATCGGTGACAGCCACCGCTGGCATCTTGTGTTCAGCGGCAAGGTCCATCAGCCGGTCGATCCCGCAGGCGCCATCCAGCAGGCTATAGTCAGTGTGTAAATGCAAATGAACGAAATCTTCGCAAGCCATTGGCAGTCATTTTACCAAAAAAAGCCTTCGCCGTGTGGTACACGGGATTAAATGCCGATTCAGAAAGGCCTGCTCACAGCAGTCCCGCGACATAAGGCCTGCAATAAGCCAGTTGGACCTTTGGAGTTGTCTGATTTCCAAGGCAGAAAGTCGCCACGCCTCACCCACCACCGCCAACAATTATCCTTGCTGCTCATCCGCCGGCGATCGGTTCGAGGGTAGGCACATTCCTGCAGCCGTCGATGAGGGAATGCGCGAGCAGGTGAAAATGTCACACCCAGCGACGACCCATCGGATCTGATGCCAACTCCAGGCTTGTCCGCCACTCCCTTACTTGTGAGCGGGGGCAGGCTTGCCGGCGGCAACTTTCCCTTTAGGCTGTGCTGGCGCTTGAGGCGGAGCTGTAAGGGACTGCTCAACGTCAGGCGGCAGTCGGTCGGCGTTCGCCAGCAGAAGGCTGACGTTCCACAACTGCTCATCAGTCAGCAAACCCGTGAACCCAGGCATCCCGCTCAAGCGGATGCCATGTTTTGCCTTCCAATAAGTTACCCCCACAGGATCATCCGTGACCATGTGCCCGGGTTCAAAAAGCTGGGGCGGCCGTGGAAACATTCCTTTCGCCACATTTGAAGGCTGTTTTTGAGGGAGACCGTGACAGCCCGCACAATTGTGCCGGTAGACATCGATGCCAGCAAGCAACTCCGCATCGCTCGCCTTAGTGGAGTGTGTTTTAGGCGCGTCGCGATTGAGCGTCGCGTGCAACGCGGTCTTGGCAAAGAATCTTTCAAAAGGCATCGGTGATGCTGCTGTGGCAACCGGTGCATGGCCGGACGAGCAATAGAAATAGAAGGCGACCGGCACCACGATAATCCCAATTATTACCCCAATGATGAATTTCCACATCGTCTCTTGTCACCCCGCTTATGAATGTCCCGTTGAGAATATCATGTTTCTCGTCGGTCTCGCTTATTTACTCGCGTCAGTTCGACCGCCTGCTCCTTTTGCGTTTCGCGGCGGCATGAGCAATCTTCGCAAGCCGTCCTGCTCGCTTGGGATGTAGGGGCTGGGCGGCTTTCGGAGGTGGGCTCGGTGGAACAGGTGGTTCCTTGATCCCTGCAAGGGAGCGCAGCTCCTTGATCAGTTGTTGATGTGTCTTGATTTTTCCATCCAACTGATCAAAAAAGATTTGCTCCATTATCTTGTCGAACTTAGGTCCCGGCTTGACTCCCAGGACCAAAAGCTCGCTCTCGGGCAGTTGTGCGCTAATTTGGGGAGCTTTCTGCAGGTAGTTCTTGATCCGGCTCTGAATCTTGCCCTGAGGGTAATACGCCAGCAGGAAATGAAGCAAGGGCTTGGGCTGGCGTGCGAGAACTTTGTACGCCTGGCTCGGAATTCCGCATTTGGCGCTTGACAGGGTACGGGCGAGGGCTTTCGCTTCACGCTCCATATTGAGCGCCAGTTTGATCGCTTTGGGATCGCGCAGAACTTTCTGCGCCAGTCTCCGCCTGTGCGGCGCGCCAAGCTTGGATACGAGGCAGTTAAAATTCAGCAGAAAGAAGTCTTTGCTCGAAGATTTTCGGGAAAGGGCGCCAATCTTGCGAAATGACCCATACGGAACTTTGGTGAGGCTCCTGTCCAAACCAGCCAGGATTCCGCGATCCTGATACAGCTTGAGCACCCGTTCAGGGTTGTCTTCACGCAGCGCCGATTCAAGCTCCCGCCCTTGTTGCTCTGGCGTGAGATTAGTCCAAACCCGCTCTGCCAGCGCCGCTTCCAGCCATCTCTCGGTTTTTCCCTCGGGTTTAAAGCCCAGCCGAAGTCCCAGCCGGAACAGCCTGTAGATCCGGACCGGATCTTCAAAGAAGCTTCGCGGGTGAAGCACGCGAAGCTCCTGCCTTTCAATGTCACCAGCGCCATTCTTGGGATCGAGGAGGAGCCCTCTGGAGTTCGGGTGCAATGAAATGGCCATCGCATTGAAAGCAAAATCCCGTCCTTTAAGGTCATCAAAGATCATGGCAGGCATCACAGCCGGAGGGCGTCCGGGCTTAGCTGCGATTTCCTGGCGGCACTGGGCAATTTCGGCCCGAACTTCGTTGGCGAACAACAGCTCTGCGCACCTTCGGCGCTTATCGATTCTGGAGCTAACCATTTCAACCGGCCCATGGGCCCATGCGGAGGCAGCGCGCGCTGAAACTTTTGCTTTGGTTCCAGCGAGATGCAAGTGACGGAGGATCTTTTGAATGTCTCCTTCGAGAGCAAAATCCAGGTCACGGACCACCGCCTGGCCGAAAGTCATGTCGCGAACCGCGCCACCAACAAGATAGATGTTTACACCCTCGCTATATGCGATCCGACTCAGATTATTGACAAGCTGGAATTGGGACGGTGAAAGCCGGCTTTCCATCAAGAAATTGTAATCAGTCATATTTACCTGCGCACGATCATCAGCCAGACCTGGTCTTTAGGCTCGCGGGTGATGAGATTGATACACCTGCCGTAATCGTTCTTTAAGGACATGCGTATAAATCTGTGTCGTCGAAATGTCACTGTGGCCGAGCATCGTCTGGATTGACCTCAAGTCGGCCCCCCGTTCAAGTAAATGGGTGGCAAAAGAGTGCCGGACCATGTGCGGAGTCAAAGACATGGCAATTCCGGCTCGGCGCCCGTACGCCGACAGAATCTTCCAAAACCCCATGCGAGACAGTTGCCCGCCGCGTCGGTTCAGAAACAGATAGGGAACACCCGATTTCTTCGCGAAGCTTTGTCGAGCATGCAGAACGTATGCTTCAACAGCACGCAAAGCCGACTTGCCAACTGGAATCAGTCTTTCCTTGCTTCCCTTTCCCATGCACCGCACAATGCCGAGATTGGGCTCAAAATCTTCCCACCGCAGGCTCAGCAGTTCAGAGACTCGCATCCCCGTGGCATAAAGAAGCTCCAGCATCGCGCGGTCACGAACACCGGCTGGGGTGCTCGGGTCGGGCTGGGCCAGCAACTTATCAACTTCCTGGAAATTCAAATACTTGGGCAGCGAATGCGAAAGATGAGGGGCTTCAACATCATGGGCAGGATCCGCAGCAATCTTCCCTTCCTTGACCAGAAACTGAAAAAAGTGACGCAGTGCTGCCAGATGCCTTGCTACAGACCGAGCGCCCAGCCCCCGCCCGTAAAGCGATTCGAGAAACTTCCGGATATGTTCCCGCCTGACCTGTTCCAGCTTCAGACCAGAGTCTAGCACGTAAAACGCAAACTTTCGCAAATCCCGCTCATAAGCCTCAATGCTGTTTGATGCCAAGCCTTTCTCGATCCTGGCGTAATCCAGAAAAACATCAATTTCCGATGAGATGCTGGCAATTGAGTCCGGCATTCGCTGCCTTTTGCGCCTCGTTCCTTGCGATTCAGGGATCGCTAAAACCTAATGTGATTAATGAGAATTAATTCGCATGTTATTTAACCTAGGATGATTACAGTTCTTGAGTGATCGCCCTTCTCCGACTTCGAACGGTTTCGTGGCACTCGAAGTCGACGCGGCCCTTCATGTCTGAAGCTATAATAACCGTTGACGTCCGTGCTTTGTCAATAGTAAGTGCCGTTATGTCAATGTAATAGCCGCGGTTCCCAGAAAAGCCTTACCGTGAACGTACCGACTCGAAAGGCATAAATCGAAAGGCATCTTAACATAGGCTGTTTCATATGGCCAAGTTGCTTTTTAGGAGGCACTATGCAATCCAGGCTATCCGGTGGCTTGAGGCCAATAACCCGGACAGGCGCTTGACTTGAAAACGGCAGGAACCTCTTCCCGTCGTTCGTCTCCGACGCACACCATAATGTTGGAGGTGTTCGTATGCGGCTAGATCACAGAGTCGATAGACGGCAGTTCAAGCCGTTGATGGATGGCGTAAAGCACAAGCTCCAGGCGGTCTGAGACTCCTATCTTGTCATAGATGGACCTCAGATGGTTTTTGACGGTTTGCTCGGTAATGGTAAGATGCTGCGCGATATCCCTGTTGTGCCAGCCCTGCGTCAAACAGCTTATGATCGTTCTCTCCCTTTGAGTGAGGGTATCCACCGGGCGCAGTTGGGAATTGTTCTGGCGCGAGATTTCCCTTTCCTCAGTCTTTCCTTGCAGCGGCGGCAGGATTGTTTGGCCGTTGACGACCATGCGGACATTCTCGACAAACACTTCAGGCTGTTCTGACCTCAGGATCACGCCTGAAACACCCTCCCGGGCGAGTTCCTCTTTCTGGCTTCCGGTCAATCTTGACTCGATCACGATGATCTTGCATTGGGGGGATTTCCTGAAGATTTGCGCAATAAGGTCTTGGCGCCCATCGAGCGCAAACTCTTGCTGGACAATTGCCAGGTCGGGCCGGAATGACTCAGCCATCGCCAGTACTTGCAGGCAATTTTCGGCTTGCGCCACAACGCGGAGGTCGTCTTCCACGCTGAAAAGCTTCTTGAGTCCCAGACGGAAGATCCCTTCGCAGTCGGCGATCAGGATTTTCGTCTTGGCTCTGTTCTTGACGCGATTTGTCACCAGCATGTTTGTCTCAGAGGCAACATCATCAACGAGCGGCGTTCAATCGCCTGCCTGCAAGAAATCGGGGGCGGCTTGCATGGCATCAAGCCCTGGTGGCGACGGCCAGGAAGGAACGGATGCTAAACCAAGGCGCTACATGCATCCCCCGTGGGGACTGATGGCCATCATGCTGCAGCTTACACTGTTGTCTTCGCGGCAGATAAATGGTAATCGTCAATGACCACGGCAAGTCCGTCGGACGTCTCAGTCCTCTGCCGGCGAATGACCCGCCCCACGCAATGCAACTGCATCGGGACTTTGGTGATTTCAGCGGGTAGCATGATTGTGAACGCAATCGGCATGTTGTGTCTCAGCCGCACCGGCGCCACTATGAAGAGGCCATTCCCGCTCATGCTGTCGGTCTTCCCTTGTGCAAGTCGTTCAACACCGTCCGGGTTTTTCCAACGGATCTCTACCGGAAGCTGCACGGAGATCCTGGTGCCTGCGCGAATTCCTTTCTTTCCGTGGCTCATTGTGTTCCTCTCCAATTCAAATATCGGAATTTCAAGGGTGATGCTTTACACTTTGCTACTGACTATTGTCACCCCGCACGGCCCTTGATAACCTTTCACATGAGGCATGGGTTGCCGGAGGAGAAGATGGGAACAACGCATAACACCGCTGGCACCCACTCAAAAAGGAGCTCAACGTTATGAAGCTTGGCGACATTGCAAAGAGGCTTGGTTGCACCCTGGTGGGGCCCGAACAGCTTGAAATTACAGGTGTTGCGGGTATCGATGAAGCGGGGCCTGGTGACCTGACTTTTCTCTCAAACCCCAAGTATCGGAGGAAGCTTCCGCTGACCAAGGCTGCGGCCATCATCCTGTCCTCTGAAGATCCTGATCCCGGTCGCCCGGCTTTGCGCTCGGCTAATCCTTATCTGGATTTTGCCAGGGCCCTGGAGCTTTTTTACCCTCCAGAGCGTCCTGAGCCGGGCATCCACCCGACGACCGTCATCGCCCCGGACGCCACGTTAGGAAGAAATCCTTCGATAGGCCCTTATGTCGTCATTGAATCGGGCGTTGAGATCGGGGATGACTGCGTGATCAAAGGCCACGCGATGATATACAGAGGTGCCAAGATCGGGCACCGCTTCTTTGCTCACTCGCATGTTGTCGTGCGCGAAAATGTGCGGATTGGCGACGATGTGGTCCTGCAAAACGGAGCCATCATCGGCAGCGACGGATTCGGATTCGCCCGCCAGTCCGACGGTTCCTATTACAAGATCGTTCAAGCCGGCAGCGTTGTTATTGAAGACGGTGTTGAAATACAAGCCCATACCTGCATTGACCGAGCCACTGTCGGGCTGACACGAATTCAGAAGGGCGCCAAACTCGATAACCTTGTTCATGTGGGCCATGCCTGTGAAATCGGTCCGGATTCCCTCCTCTGTGCCCAGGCCGGACTGGCTGGAAGCAGCAAAGTCGGGCGGAATGTCGTTCTGGCGGGCCAGGTCGGCGTGGCCGGGCACCTCTCCATTGGTGATAACGTGATTGCCACCGCACAGTCAGGAATTCCCTCAGACGTTGAGCCAGACAGAATCATCTCGGGGTCCCCGGTTGTCGATCACACCCGCTGGCTAGCATGTTGCGCCGCCTATGCACGGCTTCCGGAAATCTACAAGGCGGTGCGAGACCAGATCAAACGTCCAGATTCTCCAGGCAAGACTGGGTAAACGATACCAGGATTTCACAATTTCCACCGTGAAATTCTGCGATTCAGACGGCCTCGGGCTCAAGTGGCAACTCCTCCGGGGAGAGTCCTTCCATAATCGCCCGGCGTACCCGCGCCACGACCTCTGCGCGGTTTGCAATGCTGTATCCGGCTGTTGGAATCGGATTGTGAATAGTAATTCGGACGGGCCCGGGGTGGATTCGAAAATCCCCGCGGCGCATGATCTTGTTTGCGCCAGAAACCGAGATCGGTACTATGGGCACACCCGCTTTGATCGCCATGACGAACACGCCCCTTTTGAAGGCTTGCAGGCGGCCGATCTTGCTTCGTGTCCCTTCGGGAAAAACCAGGAAAGAATGCCCGGACTTCAAGGCGGCGACTGCGCTGTCCACGGCGGCAAAGGCCCGCTCGCGGTTTGCGCGGTCCACGGGGACGAATCCTCGCATTCGCATGCCTGTACCGAGGATCGGCAGACGGAAGAATTCTTTCTTAGCCATGATCAGGACCGGCGGAAGAATGGATGCCACGGCAGGAGGATCGCAATTGCTCTGGTGATTTGGCATAAAGACCGCAGCCGTCCCAACCGGAATATTTTCCGCGCCGATAACCTCTAGCCTGACTCCAGCCAGTCGAAGCGCCGTCTTTGCTCCAAAAAGGCCGACTGCATAAAGGGCATCGGTGTTGCCGGAGGTTGCGCTCCAAAGGAGCAAGGGAGGGCCTAAGATCAGGATGAAAAGGACTATGACGACATAAACAAGAAGGGTTCGGAACATCACTTTTCTGCCGACGGCCCTTCCGCCGTCTCTCCCTTGAGCCATCCCCTGCGCACCTCGAGTTGAGCGCGTGTGGGATTTGGCATTTCTTCCACTTTGTAGGCTATTGCGCTCCTGGCCCCCAGCAGAAACCCAACTTCGAAAATCTTTGTGCCACGCTGAATAGTAAACGTGACTTTTTGACCAGGCTTAAAGTAGATAAGTTCGCGATCAGGCGTCACCGGCAACTCAATTCCGTTCATCTTGAGGAGAACGTCCCCGGACTGAAGCCCCGCTTTGGCCGCGTTGCTGCCGGGATCGACAGATTCCACGCGAACCGGACCGATAAAGCTCTGAAGCGACTGAAAACCCAGATCGGGGACCACTGCCGTTTCCGTCTTCAGTTGCAATCCCGCATAACCCAGATATTTCGCATAATTGAGCTCGCGTGTCCCATCGATGTAGTCGCGGAAGAATTCCGTGCAGTGAAAACCTGGGGCAAGACTGGTAATAATTCTTTCGAGATCGGCATCGGTAAAGAAACGGCCACGTTTGGCAAAATCCTGATTCAGTCGCCGCATCAGGTCGTCCAGGCTGTAACGATCACGGCTCGCATGACGGATTCCCAGATCAAGGAGATAACCAAGCAGTTCTCCCTTGTTGTAGTAAGAAATGCTTCGATCGGGCCGGAAGTAGTCAGCATACTTTTCAAGCCAGGCCTCACGTCCCGATTCTTCAACACTTTGAAAATGCCGCGCCGGCCGGGATTGAAGTTCTTTGATCTGGGCAGCCAGGTGAGCGTAAAACTGTTTCTTGTTGATCAGGCCCGAGCGGAGCAGGACGAGTTCCGCATAGGTGCTGGTAACGCCCTCACAAAACCATAAGTCGCTCGTATCGTTTCCGTGAATATAGTCGACGGGTTCAAGCCCCTGAGGCCGAATCCGCTTGACATTCCAAAGATGAAAAAACTCGTGCGCGACAATGGCTTCGAGGTTGCCGAGCCCGGCGCGCATCTCATCTGCAGGAATGCTGATGGCCGTGCCGTCCCGATGTTCCATGCCGCCGCCTCCGCTCGGCGGGAAGAAAAGCATGAACGTGTATCGCTTGAAAGGAAGGTCGCGCATGAGGGCAGTTTCAGTGGCGGTGATCCGTTTGATCACAGCAACCAACCGCTTTGCAGAATAGAGGTCTCGGCTGCCATCGACAACAATGCGATACGTGGCACCTCTCTGAACATAATCATACTCTTGAAAATTCCCTGCCTCAGCGGGGCTATCAACCAAGCGGTCATAATCGGGCGCCTGGTACTCGTTGGGTCCCGGTCCGTCGTTCAGCATCGTGACCAGCTTCCATCCATCAGGCAAAAGGAATTTTACTCGCACGGGGCGCTGGCGGTCGTGCGGCAAATAAAACAGCAGCAGTGCGAAATTCAGAAATGCGTGGCGGCGGTCCAGAATAGCGGAGAAAACATTGTCCTGATTTTCGTATGCGGCGTAACGAAGTTCAAGATCTGGGCAGCGCTTCAAGCTCTGCCAAGTATCCATATTCACGCGCTTCAAGGGTTCCGGCATGCCGCTGCATTCCGCCTGAACATCCTGGATGTCTCGAACGAAGTCGCGGATCTGATAAAGGTTGTTCCATGTAGGAATCTGGAATTCGGTGCCCGCTGCGGTCCCGGGGACTCTCATGGTGACGTATACCAGGTGCGAGGCCGGCTTTCTGAGGTCGAGTTCGTACAGGATGGGAGAACCCTGCGTACCACCAAATGCCGCGCCCGCAAAGAACAGGCAGACCGAGACGAGGAAAGCAGAGGCGAATTGGCGCCGCTGAGGACCCATGGAGACTGATTTGGATAATTGCTTCATTCGCCGGGTCAGGAACTGGTGGCCTGTGCTGATAGGCCGGCTTGTTGGAAAAAGCATTATACCTTAAGCCGGTTTTTACTCTTACCAGCCGTCCACAAATAGAGCCCGGCTCCGCAGCAAACAGTCAGCAGGCCCAGAAACGATTCCGTGGGACGGAGCTTGATGGTTGAGGCCAGCATGCCCGCACTCGCAATCAGAAAGACGACCGGCACGAGGGGAAAAAAGCGATCGACAGCAGGAAGTTTTTGCCAGTTCTGCCTTTTTCTCAATCGAAAGATTCCAGCCGTTGCCAGCGCCGCAAACAAGACCAGCATGAAACCAATGTAGTAGATGAGCGCCTCAAAAGTTCCTGTGATGATCATGGCAATGGCGGCAACGGTCTGGAACAATACCGCAACCACCGGAGTCTGGAATCGCGGGTGAACGCGCGCGGCCGAAGAAAAGAAGCAGCCGTCTTTGGCCATTGCGTAATAGACGCGGGGGCCTACAATCACCATGGCGCTGATGCATGAAAGGAGGGCCGCCGCCATCATGCCGCTGAAGATCGCTCCCCCGCGGCCCTGAAACAGCGCCCGCGCCGCTTCCGCACCTACGGGCAAGACACCCTTCAGATTTCCAAGAGGCATAGCGTAGATAAAAGCGACATTGCACGCCAGATAAAACACGATAACGAGGAGGGTCCCAGCAACCAGGGCCAAAGGCAGTGAGCGTTGCGGAGTCCGGATTTCTTCCGCCACGTAAGTTGCGGCGTTCCAGCCGCTGTAGGCAAACATCACGAAGGTCAGGGAAACGGCAAATTGCAGGGCAATATCATGGGACGAGACCCGTACCGATGCCTGCACGAAATGATGCCAGTCACCCTTCCCAACAATGAAAGCGAGCGACAGGAACGCCGTCAGAACACCTATCTTCAGCAAAGTAAGCATGTTTTGCAGACTGGCGGCAAGGCGCAATCCCAGGATATTGACCACAGCAAAAACAATGATCACGCCGACCGCAAGCAGTTGCCCATTGCCGAGGTGAATCCATCGAATGCCTGAGTGCAGAAGCCCATTCGTAGAAGTGGGCGAAAGAGATGGCACAAAAAAGCTGAGGTATGCCGCAAACGCCAGGCCGCCGGCGGCAATCGGCGCTGAAAATCCCGCAAAGAATGAGACCCATCCGCTCACAAATCCCCAAACTGG
>JBJKQK010000248.1:0-6441 GCA_046705285.1 Terriglobia bacterium | reverse complement strand
GCGTTCCCTCAATTCAAATGTCGGAGACGCCGACCCCTGAATACGCGCGGCGTTCGCAAACGCGTTCCCCCGCCGTTGTCAAGTTTGAGGTCCGACGGCTTAAGTGCGATCGAATGGGGCCTTCCTTGCGTCATGTTTGAATCTCTGGCATCGTCCAGTTTCAAAATGAGATGGATAGCACCCGACCGCCCCAATGCTGTTGGAGTTACTCCCGGAAAGGCGGGCTCTGTTCAAGCGGTTTCAGGTGCCACGGACGACCGAAACTCGGCATCATCCATCATTTTGGACGTTTTGAGCAATCAAGTCCTTGCCCATCTTGACACCTCTTACGGGCATTATATACTCGCGGTTGACAGCCTAAGTATGCATGATTTCCGAGGGCGGTCGGAAGACAGGCCCTTGGGTGTTTACCGCTGATCGTCGGCTGGGGCCAATCTCTGGTAATTGTGATCTATACATAGTCTCAATCATGTGGGGATCCCGGGCAACCTCATCCTGTCCGAACAAGGAGCTTTCGTCACTGGGCTTGCGACGTCTAGCAGGACTTCAAGTGAAAGGGATCTAGATCATGCTTGGGAGGAGGATAACAGTATGAAACGCGTAGGCTTCTGCCTTTTGTCAGTGCTTGTTGGGGCGATGTTATCGAGCGCTGGCCTGTTTGCGCAGATTGGCACCCAAGGGGTGATCGTCGGAACTGTTTCAGATCCGTCGGGGGCGATAATACCCGGCGCCAAGGTGACTGTGCGAAACTTGAACACTGGGTTGACAACAACCGTCAAGACAAACTCAGTCGGGCAGTTTGACGTCCCGGCCCTTCCCATCGGTTCTTATTCGGTCGAAGTTTCCATGAAGGGCTTCAAGACATGGAAAATGGATCGGGTAGACCTCACCGTAGGGGCACGCGTACGCCTGACGGCTACACTACAGGTTGGAAGCACTTCGCAGCAGGTGTCTGTCAGTGCTGCGCCCGCCCTGTTGCAAACCGAGACCGCACAAACCGGCACAACTGTTCAGGAGAAAAGCATCCTGAACCTGCCGTTGAATGGCCGTAATGTTGTGAACCTTGTCGAATTGGCACCGGGAATGCGGTACTTGGGCGTGGCCAATCCCGAGCGAGGCACCTATGTTCAAGGGCTCGGCAGCCAGGTGGACCAGACTCAATTTTCACTGAACGGCACGAATGTCAATTCAGCAATGGACGAAGGTGCCATAACGCTGCCTGACGTGGACAGCATTGCCGAGTTCAGAGTTGAAACATCGAGTTTTGGCGCTGAGCATGGTCGGGATCCCGTGCAGGTCATCATGGCAACGAAATCGGGAACCAACCAATACCATGGCAGTCTCTGGGAGTTTTTGCGCAACAATGCGATTGACGCTCGCAATACATTTTCCAGCAAGACTCCCAAGCTCAGGCAAAACCAGTTCGGCGGCGCTGTAGGTGGACCGGTCATCAAGAACAAGACATTTTTCTTCGCCAGCTTCGAAGGAACAACAATCCGGCAACAGAGCATATACAATGACGCGGTTCCAAACCCGGCTTGGCTGAATGGGGACTTCTCTGCTGTTTCCACCCCCATCATCAATCCGGCGACGGGCCAGCAGTTTTCGGGGAATATCATTCCCTCCACGTCGATCGACTATGGGGCCAACTTCCTCAAAAAGTATTTCTTGACCCCGACTCCCGGATATACCGATGGCAATTTCCATGCTGTCGCACCCGACACCAATGACACTTGGAATGGCATGATTCGCATCGATCAGGAAATCACTTCGAAACAGCGGATCTATGGCCAATTTATCGACTGGCGTAACCCGCAAACCATTCCCCAGTACAGCCCCACCGTCATTCAAACCAATGAAACTGACCAGCACAATTTCGGTCTGACCTACAATTACACGATCACACCGAGCGCCCTGTTTACCCTTAACTTGGGATATGTGTCTTCCAATAACACCTTTACGGGTGGCTCCCCTGCGTTGGGTAAGGAGAACTTGACGCAACAGGCGGGCATTCAGGGCTTCCCGACTGCGGGCAGGAGCCAGTGGGTCGGTCTCCCGACAGTCAATGTGACTGGAATTACCGGGTTTGCAGAGCCGTGGGGTACACCGGGGCGTCTTTGGTCAGATTCTCTCGACGGCACTGCCAGCATCAACCTCATTCGCGGAAAGCATAGCATCATCCTCGGCTACAATTACGACAACCGCACGACCTTTGGTCGGCACGGCTCTGGATTCTCTAGGGGACAGTTTGACTTCAACGGCCAGTATACCGGCTTTCCTTTCGCCGACTACTTGCTGGGTCTTCCTCACGACGGCTATCGCAACTTTCCTCTACAGACCTTCGGCATGAAGGATTCACCTTACGATGCGATCTTCGCGCAAGACTATTGGAACATCAGCAAGAGAGTCACTCTTAACCTCGGCGTACGTTGGGATTACTGGCAGGGGAAGGAATTTGTCTGCGGTAACGGAGCCACTTTCGATCCGGCGAGTGGCAAGATCGTGGCCGGCGTAGACAATCAGGGAAAAGTCAATTTGACATGCCAGCCGGTAGCTCAATACCTGGCGCCAGCGACGGCAGGCGAATGGGTTCCGGCAAATCAGGTCGGTATTCCCAAAGGGCTGTTTGAGCCGAACGGATTTGTCTCGCCGCGTGTTGGCGTCGCATGGCGAGTCAGGAATGGTTTAGTTGTCCGTGGAGACTACGGCATCTTTACGAGCAGTTTTGAAGGGAACCGGACCGCATCCTCCATCGTCGGGCCTCCTTACTGGACTTGGGAAAATATAAACTTCTCCCCCAGTAATCCCCATCCGTGGGAAACCATCTTTCCTAACAATCCCAGCTTTTTTGTTTCCCCGGGGACGACGGCTGCTGCCTATAACATTTCAAGCCAGAAGACGCATGAGTGGAATATCACCGTCGAGAAAGAATTACCGTACCATTCAGCCCTTACGATGAGTTATGTAGGCACGCACCGTTCCGATCCGATCAGCGGCTATTACTTCAACGCTGTACCTCCCGGGCAATATGCTGACCTGCAGGCTGCGCTCCCGTATCCACAGCTTGGCCCTATTGTCCTCTACCAGAACAGGGGTGCTGTCTGGTACAACGGACTTACGGCGATGTGGCAGCGAAGGTTCTCGAACGGCCTGGGTTTTCTGGCTTCTTACGCTTACAGCAAATCGATGCTGGACGGGGCAGCCGCGGACACCGTAGACCAGGTACAACCCTTTACACCGAGCGGTTATCTGCGTGGCCGGTCACCTTATGATCGTACACAGATATTGAATGTCTCGGGCGTTTATGATTTGCCATTTGGCCATGGAAGAAAGTACCTCGTTAATTCAAGTACCCTTCTCAACGGGGCGATTGGCGGCTGGGAATTCACCAGCATCGTGAGCTACCAGTCTGGCAGTCCTCTCACCTTTGACGTCCCTGGCGCGACGCTTGGAAACGGATTTGATACTCGTCCGAATCTGGTTGGCGATCCGCATTTGAGCAACCCGGGTCCGCAGTTGTGGTTCAACCCGGCAGCGTTTGCGGCTCCGGCCCCTTACACTTACGGAAACTCCGGAATGGGGATCATGAACGGGCCCGGGTATTTTGATTGGGATACCGGACTCATGAAGAACTTCCATTTCACGGAGTCGAAGTACATCCAGTTTCGGTGGGAGATGTTCAACGCTATGAACCACGTGAACTACAATAATCCGGACACAACCATCAACACCGGCTCGACGGGAGAGATCTTTTCCGCGGGTCCGGCGAGAGTTATGCAATTCGCGCTGAAGCTGTATTTCTAGGTTTCATGCGAGGCTAAGTGCTTTTCTCAGCCTCGCTCTTCTGCGACTTCGTGCCGGCATGGAATGGCAGTTTGAAGCCATGCCGGCACGAGTTCTGTTTTTTGAGAGTTTGTTTTCCTGACGTGAGCCCGCTTGCACTGTGCTGAGCAGTCTTGGATTATTTTGATCAGCCATATCGAAATAATTCATGGTGAAGACTACAGCATTAACAAGGCAAGAGAGTTAAACTACAGAGAGGGGTTAAAGGCTCGCAACTTGTTCAGCGAATTCCTACGAGGAGTGGGAGGTTCAAGAACATGGCAAACTCGAATTTGAACATTGCCGTACAGAGAAAGGTTCCGACAACTGCATCAGTGTCAAGCGTCGACCGTGCACTTACTTGCCTGGAAACGCTTGCAAGGTCAAACCGCGGCATGTCCCTGGCGGACATCGCGCGAAAACTTAACCTGCCGAAAAGCTCGGCTCACTGCATCTTGCTCACTCTCGAGCGGCGTGGATACATTTACCGCGCTCCAAGTACCCATCGATATCTTTTCGGCAAAGAGCTTATGAATCTTGCGCAGAGTGCCCTGGCCCGCCTTGAGCTGCGTGCCCGGGCCTCTCAGCCCCTGAGGCGACTCCTTGAAAAGACGCATATGACCGTTCACATGGCAATCTATGAGGATGGGGAAGCGGTATTGGTTGAAAAGATCGAGCCCCCCACTGCAGTGAAGATGGCCAGCCATATCGGCAGGAGGCTGGACCTGCACTGCACGGGTGTTGGTAAGGCGCTTCTTGCTTACTTGCCGGAAGAGGAATTCAACCGTCTGAGAACTTCCAGGGCGCTGGCGCGACACAATGAAAATACAATCGTTTTCACCAATAAGCTGCACGTTGAATTAGAACATATCAGGAAGGTTGGTTACTCGTTCGACAACGAGGAGGACGAAATCGGGATTCGGTGTGTAGGGGCCCCGGTTTTTGAGAACGAAACTGTCATTGCCGCCATCAGCGTGGCTGGCACCACAGCGCAGATCACGGGGACCACTCTTGAACCACTCGTCAGGATAGTGAGGGAGACGGCTGATGAGATTTCTCAGCGATTCTTCAATCCTGTCGGGACAGGTATCGAAGAGCGGCAGGATGATAACTGGTGCGTGGTGAATTGAGGCTAAACAGCGTCCGGAAGAGAGGGGAGCAAGTTTGGCGTTGCTCGGCTATCCCCTGCCTGTTCAGACTGGACAATTCATGACCGTGCTTGCGACGTTACGAGCTAGAGTCGAACGTCCTGGGCGACAACGTAGAGCGTGTCACCTTTGTTGCAGATTGCCCCAAGATGCATCATGACCAGGACACCGGAACGCGTCGCAAGAATGTCGAAAGCTGCGGAAGAGTGGTCGTCAAAGTTGTGCAGGCGGCCGAGGAGATCCCCCTGGCGTACCTCGCTCCCAAGCCGGATTAGAGGCTCCCATATGCCATCCCTTGGGCTGGGTACATAATCCTCAAGGTTCTCTGCACCAACGATTCTCGGCGGACTCGGACGATCGCGGTCGATTTTTACGACAGCGTCCGGCAAGATGCCGTAGTGCCGCAGAACGTTTTTCACGCCCTCATATGCATGGAGAGTTCCCTTGGGGTCCGTCGACTCCCCGTACCCGAATTCACCTCCAAGAGTGATCTTGCCCTCAGCTTCCGCTTCATCCGAGAGCAGTCCGGAAGCCATATTGCTTGAATAGACAAGAACAAATGGGGTGTCAAAGAGTTGTGCGACTTGAGTTATTTCCGCCCGCTGTGCAGGATCGGGAATCGGGTGGAAGGAGGTACACAACGCAAAACCTCCTTCTCTCCCTCCGGAATGAATATCCAAAACTACGCCAACCTGCGGGAAAATTCGCGACTTGACGAAGTTCGAAATCCGGTACGAAATGGAACCTCGCGGATTGCCGGGGAATGCGCGGTTCATGTTGACGCCATCCAAAGGTGAGGTCCGGGTGTTAGCGCGGCATGCGCTCTCACTCAACTGTGGCACCAGGATGACGCGCCCGCACAACTCCTGCGGGTTGAGGTCTGCGCAGAGCCTCTTAACTGCAACTTGTCCTTCCCACTCATTGCCATGGGTGCCACCGAAAATCGCAACGCCGGGTGGGAGTTTGCCGCTGGCAGAACTACGCGAACCGTTAACGACAGTTAGCGGCACCAGTGAGTATCCCCAGGCTGAATCCTGGTGAAAAGCGACCTGATAGTGATGCTTACCGGGTTTATCGAAAGCGATTTGGGAATGGTCGTAAACAACAGTTGGCATTTAGATCATCACTCCTTGCGTTCCCCTGGAATTCGTACCAGAACTCTCCCCGAGCCAGAGGCTGGTCCTCGCGCTACAGCTTTCTCGGCCCCTGCTTCGGATCCTCAAAACACAACATATTGCCAGACCCTAACCGATCTTCGCTTCGGGTCGGCAACCTGCAAAAAAGATACAACAGGAACGAAAGGACAGTCTACAGCGAGCTCAATTCCGACTTCAGATTCATTCACTTATCTGGACAGATTTTCCAGCGCCCATTGAGGTAGCCTGAAAAAGCGTGGTACCTTGAATCTCATGAACGTGGAAATTCCCATTGAATCTTTCGAAATATTCGCCAATTATCTCGATCATTCTGA
>JBJKQK010000247.1:0-28181 GCA_046705285.1 Terriglobia bacterium | reverse complement strand
CGATTAACATCCTTGATGGGGCAGAAAAGGTGGGTGGCAGTCACCCCAAGTTTGCTGTGGTCAACAACCACAATCCTCTCCCGGGCTTGCTTGACCATAACACTGTTGAAAGCAGCTTCGTCAGGGTGATAGGCGGTTACACCGTGTTCAGCATCGAAGCCGTTGGCGCCGATAAAAACCTTGTCAGGGAAGATGCGCCGCACGGCATCGGCAGCCGCTTGGCCGATAAGTGAAAACCAACCGCTATGCAGGAATCCCCCGGTGACAAACACGCTGACGCCTGAGCGGTTGCTCAGCTCCATGGCCAGGTTCACCGTGTTCGTCACTACTGTGATGCTCTTCGGCGTGTGGAGAGCACGCATGATCTGGGTTGTAGTCGTCCCCGGCGTCAGGGCGATGGTGTCACCCTCATTGATCAGTTGGGCAGCAGCCATCGCAATGCGGCGCTTCTCGTCAGCGAATTTCTCCACCTGTTCCCGGTAGGTTGAGACATGGCTGAAGGCTTCATAAAGAAGAGGCTCAATCGGGATGGCCCCACCATGCGTGCGGCGTAAGCGGCCGCGACGTTCGAGCCCTTCCAAATCTCTTCGTGCTGTCGCCACGGAGATTTTGAACCGGGAGCAGACCTCATCAACCGTGAGCGAACCGGTTCGAAGCAATGCTTCGAGGATCCACTGTTCACGGCGGCCAATCTCATCTTTAGTAGCCATTTCTACCGCCTCACAACGGCGTTGAGCCTGCTAAGGAAACTGGAAGTTTCATCACGAGTGCTGTCGCATGCATCGCACGGGAAGATTGCTGCGTCCCGCACGTTTGGCAAGTTTAAAGAAGAGTCCCAGGACGGCAAGGGACAAAATTTTTCCAATGTTCTTCCACGAGAGCCGGCTCGGAAACCCATTGAACCGCGGATGGATCGGCCTCATATTGCCCATAGATCGGCACAGAGGGATTCAACCCCAACTCTCGGTAATCCCGTGGCGGCCCGAGACATAGCCCACTCCGTACATACCGCGGATTCGCCTGCCATTCCAGTCCTCCATCCCGGCCAAGTACAGGATACCAGGCCAGCCCGCCACGCGCTCGAACCTCCTCATAAAGAAAGCCATATTCGCGGTCGCACCAGGCTCCGAAAGTCATCGGCTGCTCGGGATCGGCACTGATGGTTGCATGGGCCCAACCGGGCGGCACAACGACAACCTCTCCGGGGCCGGCCTCCACGGCAAAGCATCGACCGGGATTTTCTGCGGCAAATTCCTGCATATAGATCACGGCGCGGCCGTTCCAGATCTCATACAACTCCGGCGGCGACCATCCACTATGATTTGATACGCGGTGAACATGGCCCTGGCTTCGGACTGGCTCGTTTCCAAGCCGCCCCGCGGCGAAAGTGACAAGGCCAAAGAGCAGCATTCTTACCTTCAGCTCATTGCGGTGCTCCTCCTTGCCAACATCCATAGCAATGGCATAGACGGGATCAGGCCCGACGCAGGAAGGATTGCTCAAGCTCGGACGAATTGCATCCAGACTGCGGTATTCCGGCTCTGGGCCGAATACTCCCGCCCCAAACCGAAACCCCATGGGATTGCGGACAATCCGGATATTGATGCCTGGATCAAAACTCATGGATTCGTCCTGACGTAGGCCTTAATGGTGCCGCAACGTCCGGGCTGCGTTGGCCGAATTGTGTATCGCCCAACCGCCGCCGGCACGATGAAGGTCTCGGCATAGTGGATGACGTAGGGGTCAAAGGCGCCATCCGGGCTTTCGACAACGATTTCAGGTCCCTCTACCAGATTCAGAACGTTTACCCCGCCGCGCGTATCATGTTCGACCTTCCCAGTGAACCAATGACGGCGAGTTTCAATGAATTCGCGCTCGTGCAGGCCGGTACGTTCTTCGCACCATTCGTCAGCCGAGGCAACCGTCGTAATTCGGTGTACCAGGTTCTTCCGAACCCACTCCGTCTTTCGATACCACTGGATGTTTTCTCTGCCATGCTCAAGGTGAATAGGTCTCGGCCTTCCATCGAGACCAAGCCGGCCCCAGTCCCATAACTTGAAAGTAAAAATATAGGGCGTGGCGCTGATTTCGAGAACCATGCAGTTTTTGCCAGAGCAATGGACGGTCCCCGCCGGGATCAGGACGTGGTCGTGCTTCTTTACAGGCCATCGGTTCACGAACTGCTCGGCAGGAAAAGTCGCACCACCTTCCTGCGCACGCTCCAGAGCCTGGAGCATCTCAGCCGGCCTTATGTCCTCTTTCAGGCCCAGATAAACCACTGCGTCTTCACCCGCATCGAGGAGATAATAGCTCTCATCCTGTGTGTAGTGCATTCCGAACTTGTCCTGAATATATTCGGTCAGAGGATGCACCTGCAGGGAGAGATTGCCGCCCCCGATGGTGTCAAGCAGGTCAAACCGGATGGGAAATTCCGTGCCGAAGCGCCCGTGCACAGCTTCACCGAGCAATTCCCGCGGATGAGAAAAAACCAGATCGATGGCTGGGATCTCCACCCGGGCGGTACCGAAACCAAGCAGAAGGCTGTTCTCCTCCGGAACGCAGTCGAAACACCAGGCGAAATTGGGCGGTTCATCAGAAAGACCAATAGTTCTGCGCATCCACTCCCCACCCCAGGGACCCGGATCGAAGAATGGCGCCACACGAAAAGGGCGCCTTGCCGCGGTTTCAAGCGAGCGCCGGAAGAGATCGCCAGAAATAAGTTTGGGATTCTCTCGGTCATTGGTGTCAAGCAGAAAGTCAATTCTTGGTAGCAGCCGCTTCTTGAGCCGGTCTGCCGCACGCCAGTCCACGAAGAAAGCACGTTTGTACTTCAGCGAGGCGCGTTCTTGGTAATTCTTGGCCCCCAAATTTGGAATTTCATTGTCTCTCTGGCGAGCCTGGATTTCCCAACGCGCCATATCCGCATAGACAAGGGTGTGGGCTTCGGGTACCAGCAGCGAAGCGCCGGTACCGATGACGAGAATGGTACCTTGACCGCATGCTATCTGCCGACGTGCAGCCTGGAATTTCTTCGGGTCGAAAAAATCCTCAAGTTCGATCCCGTTCATTCGGCCAAACACCGGATCGTCTCCCAGGTAGGGGGCCAGCAGGTCATTTAGTTCCTGGGGCCCTTTCATGCACTCGCTGGTACGGAAGATTTGAGACGGATGGAGCGCGCTTGCGATGGCCTGCTCGATTGGCTCAACAAAAGCGCCAGGGTAACATTCCACACAGAGTGTGCCTGCATTGCAGCCGCGAAGCTGCTCTACGACCGCAGGCCACCCCACCGCACAATCCGTGGAAGAAGAACTGATGCTGACCGTAGGCTGTTGATCGTAAGAGGATGGAAATTTCATCAGTCGGCTTGACCCTGCAATAGCGGAATTGCTCCAAGCAGTGCTGCCTGGTTGCCCAGTTCTGCGCGACGCAAGCTTACTTTTCCCCATGGCGTCCAGGCATGGCGGTTGACATAATCCTGGAGGGAAGGCAGGATCAGTGAGGCACTCTTCATCACGCCACCGCCAAAAACAACAATTTCCGGATCGTAGGCGTGGATAAGACCCACGGTTGCAACGGCCCAGACCTTCAGGCACCGATCCCGAACCTCAACCGCCACAGGATCTCCGGCGCTGGCATAATAAAACAATCGTTCGAAGGTAATCGCACTTTCCTTGGAAAGAGGGCTTGAAGTGAACCCGTCCGAGGCGCGGCAGACCTCCGGCAATGACCATCCGGAAGCTTCCGCCTCTGCACAGCCAATGGCTCCGCATGTGCACCGGCGTCCGTTAAACAGCACCGGGAGGTGGCCGCCCAGACATCCGGCCTGGGCATGTTTGCCGCGCAGAAGGTGCCCTTGAATCATCGCAGCGCCTCCAATTCCAGTGCCAAGCGTGATCATCACGACGTCTTCAAACCCTCGCGCCGCACCCGCATACCATTCGCCCAAAAGCGCCATCCGGGCATCGTTTTCAATCTCAAATCGAACACCAAGCGATTTTTCACACCAGCCGGGCAGATCAAGTTGCGGGGCGTCGTCGTATTTGGCGTTGGTCGATGCCACCCTGGCGTGCGCGTGATCGGCAAGCCCACAGAAACAGAGTGCCAAGCCCTCACAATCGGAAGGCTTGACTCCGGCCTCACTCATAATTGCCCGCAAAGCACCGGCCAACTGTGGAAGTACCGCCGCAAGTTCCTTTGACCCTTCCGTCACCAGGGTCATAGTCCGAATGATCTCTCGATCATCGACGAGGGCGCAGGTCGCATGGCTCCCGCCGAGATCGACTGCCAACGCTTTCACGTCTCCTCCACGAGGGTGGCAACACCGTTGATTTTTCGAAGCCTCGCACCAAATCCCTTCGAAGCAATCGTGCCATAATCATGCCCTGCGTCGCTCGGCCAGCAGGCCAGGAAGGAGAGCACTGAGTCACCGATATTCGCCACCCGGTGAGCCGTATTGAAGGGTATGTAATGAACTGAACCACGATGCATCAGCTCGAAAACAGTTCGGCGATCTTCATCCATCAGGATCAGCGCTCCGCTGCCGGCGACGGTGACGTAACACTCGCTTCGGTTCCGGTTGCGATGAAAGTGCCCTTTGGTCATGAAGTACTCGTCCCCAACCATCCCCGATTCAATGAAGGTATTGCCAAAAAACAGGCCGCCTTCCTCACCTTCTGGGCCAGGCAGAAAGGCTTGGACGCGGTAGACAACTCTTCCTGGATCAAGATTCTGCCGCGCGTGTTCATCGCGATAGTAGCCTTCCATGTCTCGAATCGACCGAGAGGTAATCCGGGTCGAGGAGCCAGAGATTTCGCCGGTAGAAAAGTTGATGGTTAATTGAGAACTCATAACGAATTGAACTCGAGCGCAGCCACCCACATCCGGGTATCATGACTTGCAGCCATTACTGGCCACCTACCGATTGCTTTTTCTCATCTAACCTACACTTTCAAACCTTGGCCAGTCAATAGACCTCTTGATTTATATGGCGAGAAAGCTTCATATTTAACGCATCTTTTGTCACATACAGATCGTAATTTCAGAATAAAAAAGCACATATAGACCCTCATTCCTGGCTTGGAATGGCAGCAAACGCGCTCCACAAAATCGTTGAAAT
The DNA here is from genome assembly GCA_046705285.1 of Terriglobia bacterium. Classification (GTDB taxonomy): domain Bacteria; phylum Acidobacteriota; class Terriglobia; order UBA7540; family UBA7540; genus SCRD01. The sequence continues at coordinate 23,065 of JBJKQK010000247.1, read as the reverse complement.
CAGAGCAAGGGTGCCGATCTCTCTACTTCGTTTCCGGGCGAATTCACTCGTTTGTGAACCGGGTGGTCCAAGCCGCCAATTGACTTCCTGCGGTGGGACAGGGTTTTCAAGGAGAAAAATCTTCTTTGAGCCTACACAAGGCATAGACCGTTTGTGATCTTTGCCTGCTTATCCGAACTTCGTCACCACAAGAATGTTTTGCGTCATGTCGGCACTTCGTAGTTCGCCAAGTTGCATATTCTTAGCACGAGTTTTCTGAACTCCCCGTGCAGTGAAAACCTACCCTCTTGTTGTTGGTCTCCTTCACTGGCATTCTGAGCAGCGATGTTCCTGCCACCCTATCGTGTGGCCAAGGACAGCAAAGACCACACCTGCTGGTCGCTGGTGGAAACCGTCCGCACGACTGACGGACCGCGCCAGCATACGATATGTTACCTGCGTGGGTTCGATTCGTCGGGCCAAGCCCGCTGGCTGAAGGCGGTGGAGGTTTCCAACCACCGTGTCGAGAGGCCGCAACTGAAACTGTTTCCTTCTGACGTCGAGCCGCCCGCGAACGACCCCGAAGTGGTGCAAGGCTGGGTAAAGAAGATTCGCCTGGAGCAGGCGCGGCGGTCTGAGAACAGTTTTCAGGGTCTGGATCTGTGGAAGCGGCTAGAACTGGACGGCCTCCGGGAGAATCTTCTGGATGCGGAACCGACGGCGTGCAAACCAGCGCCCGTCGGTCTGGTGGTTAATTCCTCCGCATGGCGTGGTCCTCCCTGCCGGCAGCGCCTTTCGCATTTGAAAGATCGTGCCGACAAAGGCACCCTCTCTCCGCCTGTCTTTCAGGATTGGCCTGGAGACTTACCAATAAGATCGATTGCCTGACTCACGACGTCAGTGTTGGGGCTTCGGAGTTGCCTTGCTCCCCGAGGAAGCCCGGTTGGAACTCGAGCTGGGACTGTCCGTAGACGCCGAAGCCGTCTGAACTGGATGCGAGGCGTTATAAAGTTTGACGATCTCGGGAGTAATGTCAACGCCTTTCGCCGCGTAATAGACCGGAACCTGGCCACCGTCAAGCACCAGCGAATAACCGTGCGATGAAGCGTACTTGTCGATCACTTTGACCATCTTCTGCCCGAGGCTCTGCATGATCGTGTTACGGTCATACTGGAAGGACGATTGCGCGTCCTCCTCCAAGCGCCGGAGTACCGTTTGCTTCTCCTGCAACTCGTGCTGCATCTGGCGCTGTTCGTCTGCGCTCAGCGTCGTCATCTGCTTCTGTAACTGCTGCTGCAACTCTTGGACTTCCTTTTGCCGTTGCTGGATCTCGGTCTCGCGCGGCTGGAATTTCTTCTGAAGGTCCTCAACGGCCTTCCTCCCCTCCGCAGTGTCCAAAATGGCCTGCTGGATATCGATAACAGCTACCTTTCCCCCAGTCGGAGCAGGCGCGCTTTGCGCCCCGAGCAACACCGGGCATGCCATAAGGCCAATTGAAATAACCATTGCCAGTACTCGATTTCTCATCCTTGCTTACTCCTTCGCCTTTACAAGGCTCGATTTTATCTTGCCACTGCCCCCTCGATAGCTGTCAAGTTAAAAAGTCTGGGCTACCGTAAACCCAAATCTCGACCTTCGCTCTGTGTACCTGAAACCCTGGAAGTACGGCAAGGCGCTAAGATACGTCGCATTGTTCGGGAAAAGGCTGCTTGGAGGAAGGTCTTGCGGCGGCGTTATCACTTCATTCAGACGAAGCCAGTTATAGCCCCAATAGATCCGGAACGGGATGTTGAAGTGCGGAACAATAACCTGCAGTTGGACACCGGCAGAACTTCGAGGCTGATAGTTCGTTCCTTTGGCTATCTGCAATTGGGTGGGTGCCTGAAAGAATGGATAGGTGTCGGTGATTGATGCCAGGGAGTTCGGCCGCAGATTCAGTTCGCTCTTGTGCCAGATGAAGTCCATCCCGGCATCGACAAACGGCGCCAGTTCTACCGGACCTACGATAGGGATTCTGTACTCGAATTGCGTGTACCACTCCGTATCGCCACCCGGAAAAATAACAGTATTGACCGGGAAACTGGTAGATGAACCACAGGCACCCGAACTTGTGCCGTCCGGGTTGAGCGATGGAATAGTGTTGCCAGAGGCGTCCCGGTTGCAGACGGAGGCCACGGTGGGAAAGAAAGCGACCGGACTGATCGAATAGATATCAAATCCCCTGATATCGTACTCTCCTCCCATGAAAAATCGCGAGAAGGGCGGCGGAACTCGTCCACCGTATCCGCTGACAGTCGAGACAACGGCGTGGAATGCCAACGTGTTCCGGTTATGATTAATCGGGTGGTAATACTTGAACTCAAGGGACGGCGTGATCGAATTGACGTTGCCTCCCATGAAACTGCCCGCAAACTGCACAGACGCGTAGATGGATTTCCCGCGATGGGGACTCATGTAATTGTCCACGGTGCTGTAATTGAAGGTGGGCATGATCGAACTTGTCCGGATACCCGAAAGGCTGTTCGGCCCCGCTGAGATGTTGTAAAAATTCAGTGCTCGAAAATACTCCTGGGACGCCAAACTGAAAGTCTGCAGGCTGGAGGTCGAATAGCTATAGGTCAGGCCCAGGCGCGCAAAATGGCGTTTGAGGGGGTAACTTGCAAAAGCCGTGAAACCCGTGGAATTCTCTGCGAAGTTTTGAAACGAAGTGGCGCCATATGCCGAGGACAGCGCAGTCTGGCTAATGCCTGAAAAAATGCTGGTCTGCTCAAGCTGGTTAAAATTGACGTCACTCTTAAAAACCGTAAAGCCGGTTGTGATGGGACGATCCGCCACATAGGGCTCCGTAAATCCAAAGGTATACAGTTTTTCGTACTGTCCGGTCTGGACCCCCACGCTCAACGTCTCGCCGAGGCCCATAAAGTTGTTCGTTGAGTAATTAAAACCAAAGAAATTCCCCGCAATACCGCTGATGCCTCCGGAAAACCCGATGGAGTTCCGCCCCTTTTCATGAAGCTTCAGATCAATATTGACCGTGTGATTCTGGGCGTTCTGAGTGATCGTATAGTTATCTTTCTTGATAGGCTGGAAAAAACCCAACTGGTTCACGCGCAGGACGCTCAGTTTCCACAGGCGCGTATCAAACATTTCGCCTTCGTTCACGAGCAGTTCGCGGCGAATCACCTTATCCCGGGTCTTCGTATTGCCCGAGAAGTTGATCCGGTGGATAAAGAACTGATGGCCTTCATCAAAATCCAAAGTCAAATTGACAATCCGCTTCTTGCGGTCTGGCTGCGGATCGGGAGTCGCAACAAAATTGATGTAGCCGAACTCTCCGTACAGTTTGGTCAAATTATCGATCGCCTTGCGGACCTTTGACAGATCAAAGACGTCACCGGGTTTCATGCCAAGAATGGGTTCCAGTTGTTTGGTCTTGAAGAGCTTGTTGCCGCGAATATTGAACCTGCCAAGGCGGTATTGATGCCCTTCTTCAACGGGAATCGTGATGTCAACCGCCTTCCCATGCCCCCAGCTCCAGAAGAAAAAAGGCCAGCGATGCGCCGTGTTTCGCATCTTCACCTTCGGCTCCTCAGGAAGAGCGTAAAAGTAGCCGTGGTTCTGATACAGTTCGCGCACTTTTTCAAGGTCATATAGGACCTTGTCATGATCGTAAGTCTTGTGAAACCAGTAGAACCAGGGCGGAAACCCGCCTGGCCGCGACAATTTCATGGCATGTACAAGCGTGCGATTGGGGAAAACGGTATTGCCGGTAAAACGAATGTTCCCTACCTTGACCTTGGGACCTTCGTTCACAATAAACGTCAGCGCCACGGAATCAGGAGGAATGTTCCGTGTCCGGTGGATAACGGTCGCAAACTGCCTCCCATGGCCGGCCAACAACTCTTTGAGAACAACCTCGGCCCGCTTGATGACGACAGGATCGTACTGCGAATCCATTGTCAGTCCCACCTTCTGCTTCTGAAAGGCCTCCATGACATCCGACTGCTGAATGGAATGCAGCCCCTTGTAAGCAATGGAGACTATCAATTTCTTTTCGCGGACATAGAAAATGACGATGACGCCCTTCGGCGTATCCTCTTTATACAAGCGAATATCGTCGAAGTAGCCAGTGTTCCACAACGCCATGAAATCGCGCTCGAGAGCGTTTACGTTATAGACGTCGCCTGGATGCGTAAAAATGGTAGCCTGAAGCACCGACGATGGGACGCGCCGATTCCCGCGGAACTCAATGGCATATATGATCTGCTGTTTCCGCTGGGCAGGAGGGGCCTTTACCTTAGACGTTGGTTTTGCAGGAGCTGCAGGCTTAGGAGTTTTGAGTTGGGGCGTCGAAAGCCGAAGTTGCTCGAGGTTTGAGGGAACCTTCGGGGGGGATGGCTGTTTTTGCTCCTTTTGGGTCTGGGCAGGGGGGGTGGTCTTTTTCTGTTGACCTTGCTGGGGAGGGTTCTGCGCACAGAGGGCGGAGGACGCTATGATAAAAACCAGAAATGCGGGAGCCAGACAGCCCCAAACCACTTCACCTTGCCTTGTACACTTACCTGCAACAAACCTCAAGAAACAACCTTTCTCCCCCGCTCTGATAGAAGAACTTAAGCATCTCGGATGCGGTGAACTCCTCTAGAGTTGGCTGGCGTCCGCGCATTCAACACAGGCCGACCTCTGAGCCAATATTTCTGAGGATACGTTTGAAATTCAGGTTACTCGCGGATTTCCCGGCCCCCCTAAAGGAGTCATTCTAGTGAGAAAGTGGTGTGGCCGCGACCAGTTTATCATTCACGGGACGATAATATAGCGATTCGTTTTCGACAACCACCTCCAGCACAGCGGGCGGCTGAATCTCACCCTGGATCAACGCCTCCGAAAGAGGATCCTCAATGTACTTCTGCAAGGCCCGCCGCAACGGCCGCGCCCCGTATGAACGATCCGTGCAGGTCTTCTCCAAAATCCACTTTCCGGCTTCAGGGGAAAGCGTCAAAGATATGTTCTTCTGCGTCAGATGCTGGTTCATCATGTTCACAAGCAAGTCGAGGATCTGCAGCAGGTCGCTATCAGTCAGAGCATTAAAGATAATGATTTCGTCAAGACGGTTCAGAAACTCGGGGTTGAAGAGCCGCTTAACCTCGCCCATCACAAGATCGCTGATCTTCTTTTCTGTCGCTCCTTCGGCAGCCGACTGGAATCCAAGATTCGAGCGGCGTTCCAAGTACCTGGCGCCGATGTTCGACGTCATGATAATGATCGCGTTCTTGAAGTCAACCGTGTTTCCCAACCCATCCGTCAACTGCCCATCTTCAAAAACCTGCAGAAGAATGTTAAAGATATCGGGGTGCGCCTTCTCAATTTCGTCCAGCAGGATCAAGGAATAAGGCGAACGCCGCACGCGTTCCGTCAACTGCCCGCCCTCCTCGTAACCCACGTAGCCAGGAGGCGAACCGATCAGCTTTGATACAGAATGCTTCTCCATAAATTCCGACATGTCAAAGCGGATCAGCGCCCGTTCGCTACTAAACAGGATCGCTGCCAGCGAGCGCGCCATTTCTGTCTTGCCCACGCCCGTCGGCCCAAGAAACAGGAAGGAACCCACCGGCCGCCCGGGTGGCTTGAGGCCGGCCCGGGAACGGCGGATCGCCCGCGCCAAAGCCGAAATCGCCGAATCCTGGCTGATGATTCGCTTGTGCAGCTCCTCCTCTAGCCGGAGGAGCTTTGCCATCTCCTCCTCCTTGATGGAGCTGACCGGAATTCCCGTCCAACGCGAAACCACTTCTTCAATATCTGCCCGTGAGACGGAACCGATTGCCGTTTCATCAATATTGTATTTCTCGCGGAGCAATCGGAGGTTCTCGCGCTCCTTCCGTTCTTCATCGGAGTAGAAACGCGCCTTCTCAAATTCGTGGTTGGCAATGGCATTCTCCATCCGGTGGACCACGAACTTGATCCGCTTCTGGACGTCGATCATCTCCTCCGGCAGGGTGCCTTGCCGCAGTTTCACGCGTGCGCCAGCCTCGTCAACCAGATCAACCGCCTTGTCAGGCAAGAAGCGGTCGGGAATATACCGGCTGGAAAGATACACTGCATTCGTAATGGCGTCATCCGTATATGTGACGGCATGGAACTTTTCGTACCGCTCTTTGATCCCGAAAAGAATCTTGATGGTCTGCGCCTCATCCGGTGGAGGAACCTTAACCGCCTGAAACCGGCGTTCGAGTGACCGGTCTCTCTCGATGGACTTTCGGAATTCGCCTGGGGTTGTCGAGCCGATGCACTGAATCTCGCCGCGCGATAGCGCCGGCTTCAGAATGTTCGCCGCGTCCAGCGAACCTTCCGCCGAACCGGCCCCTACCAAGGTATGGAGTTCGTCAATGAATATAATGGAGTTCTGCGCCTCCATCAATTCTTTCATGATGGTTTTCAGGCGCTCCTCAAACTGGCCACGGTACTTGGTTCCGGCCACAATCAAGGAGAGGTCAAGAGCCAGAATGCGCTTGTCGGCGAGGAAAGATGGCACGTCGCCTTCCGCGATACGTTCAGCCAACCCTTCGACGATGGCGGTCTTGCCCACGCCGGGTTCGCCGATCAAGACAGGATTGTTCTTGGTGCGCCGGCAAAGAATCTGAATGACCCGCTCGACCTCGTTTTCACGTCCAATCAACGGGTCAAGCTGGTTATCAAGGGCTGCCTGAGTCAAGTCACGGCTGAATTCAGAAAGCAGCGAAGTCTCTTTGGCACGATTTGCTGAGACCTTTTCGGTCTGAGAGCGGCTCAACTCTTCCCGGAGAGTTGACAGCCTCAGCCCGCGCTCGTGAAGAATTTCCGCAGCAAAGGACTTCTCTTCCCGAAGGAGACCGAGCAAAAGATGCTCGGTTCCGATGTGTTTGTGGGTCAGCCGTTCTGCTTCTTCCGCAGCATAAGCAAGAACCCGCTTGCATTCCTGGCTGAGAGGCAATTCAACGGAAGTGGACACCTTTTCCCGTATGGGAATATGTCCTTCAACCTGTTTGCGGATTGATTCTATCGAGGCATGAGAACGCAGAAACCGGTTCGTGAGAGCCTTGTCCTCCCGTAACAAACCAAGCAGCAGGTGCTCGGTTTCGATGTAAGGGCTCCCGAACTGGCTGGCCTCATATCGAGCAAAAAAGATGACGCGCCGGGCTTTTTCTGTGTATCTCTCGAACATAGCTCCTCAGTTCTTCCTTAGACCCCGCCCCCGACATCTACTATTATGCCAGAAAGCGGGTTGTCAGTTAAACCGTGGAACTACCACCTCGGTCAGTCGGCCGTCTTCCATACGCAACGTCCGAGCCGCGCGCTGCGCGAGTTCCATATTGTGCGTGGCTAACACCGAAGTCAACCCATGAACCCGGTGCAACCGTTCGAGCAGATCCATCACAAGCTCGGCGGTCCGGTGATCCAGGTTTCCGGTAGGCTCATCTGCCAGAAGCAGCGTCGGGTTATTTACTAGCGCCCTTGCCAACGCCACACGCTGCTGTTCTCCCCCAGAGAGCTCACCCGTCCGGCGCCCCATGGCATTTTCCAGGCCCACCTCCGCCAGAAGTTCTCTGGCACGACCCTGGGCCTTCTCAAAATCGCTTCCTGCAATGAGCTGAGGCAGCATCACGTTCTCAAGCGCACTGAATTCGGGCAGTAAGTGATGCATTTGCCATACAAAACCTATTTTCTGATTCCTGTACTCTGCCTGTTCTTCGAAACTCAGTTCACTCAACATCTGCCCATCAAAGTATAACTCACCACGCGTCGGAGTGTCTAGCGCCGCGAGCAGGTGGAGCAGCGTCGTCTTCCCCGATCCCGACCTGCCAACCAGCGCCAGAAACTCACCCTGCTCGATCTCGAAGTTGAGACCGTCAAAAACCACCACTTCCTGCTCGCCGGAGCGAAAGATCTTGGTCAGATTTTCAGCGCGCAGCATCGTGCCTCGATTCTCATCTCATCTCCGCAGAGGGTACATTAACACAAAAACTCGTAAAGCAATTAGCCTTTGGGCGAGGGATCATTCGTACCGCAAAATCTCCGCTGAGTCCACTTTGGCGGCTGAAAAAGATGGATAAAACGCGGCAAGAAAGCTGATCATCAGCACCGCCAGGCTTATCCACAGGCCGTCCCAGGGACGGGGAATGAATGGAACGTACGACAAACCGTAGACTGCTGCCTGCAAGGGAATCAGTTTGTAGGATTCGCCCAGCCACGCGCCGCCGTAACCCAGCATCAGGCCGAGTGCCGTCCCCAGGCCGGCAATCAGAATCCCATGGAGAGTAAACACCGTCCAGATCTGCCTCCTTTTCGCCCCCATCGATTTCAAAACCGCAATGTCGCGGTTCTTGTCCATTACCATCATCGCCAGGGTGATAAAGATGTTCAGCGCCGCAACCAGGACGATCAGACCGATGGTCAGGATCGTGACAAGGCGCTCCAACTTCAAGGCACTGAACAGCGCGTGGTTCTGGTTCATCCATGTAGTGGTGGCAAATCCCGGCCCGGCAGCCTTGCGGATGAGCGGTGCAACCGAGTCAGCCTTGTATACGTCATTCAGCTTGAACTCGATCACTGAAACAACGTTTCTCAAATCGAACAAGCGCTGGGCGGCATTCAGATTGGTGAAAACCCAGGTCGTGTCGAAGTCATAGAAGCCGGAATTGAATATGCCCACCACACGAAAGTGCCTGTATTTTGGCAACACTTCAAAAGGTGTCAGGGTTCCCTGAGGGCTCGTGATCATCACCGTATCGCCAACTTTAACTCCCAAGGAATTCGCCAGTCCCTTCCCAACGATGATCGGATCCGCATCGGGAAAGGTTTCAGAGAGCCCCTTCAGGGAACCCTCCGTCAAATGATGGAGCAGACTGCACACTTTGACTTCACGCTCGGGAACTACCCCCTTGATCACCACCCCGCTGGATCGCTGCCGGTTGGAAATCAGAGCCTGCTCGTAAAGCGCCGGCGCGTCAGCAACCACATGCGGCAGCTTTGCCAGTCGATCCGCCAGCGCGTCGTAATGCCTGATGCTGTTATCGCTTGTCGTCCGGATAAGATTGATGTTGGCCGTCGCGCCAAGAAGCTTGCTCTGCAACTCCAGTCGGAACCCATTATTGATGGCCAGCGCGATAACCAGCGCCGCAACACCTGCCATTACGCCAATCACCGATATCGCCGTGACCACCGAGAGAGCAGCCTGGCGCCTCTTGGCCTTCAAGTATCGCAAAGCAACGAACAGTTCAAACCGCATAAGCCAGATTTATTATCCGACGAGATCGCCTGGGAGGGAAAGCCCAATCAGGCTGGGTTGCACACTCTCGTGCCCCGCATCCGGTCGGGCAACCGAAATGCCGCCCGCTTCGATTCGGAAGGTGTGATTCAGACGGAAGACTTTTCCGGACGAAGCAGGGGAAACAAAATCACGTCGCGTATGGAATGCGAATTGGTCAGGAGCATCGCAAGGCGGTCGATCCCGACGCCTTCGCCCCCGGTCGGAGGCATGCCATAACTCAGTGCGCGGATATAGTCTTCGTCGATGGCATGGGCCGTCAAGTCTCCTCGCTCTCTTAAAAGCTGCTGGTATTCAAACCGATCGCGCTGCTCGGCTGGATCGTTCAACTCACTGAAAGCATTGGCGATTTCCATTCCGGCCACGTAAAGCTCGAAACGTTCCACAAAGTTGGGATCTTCCGGTTTCTGCTTGGAAAGAGGTGACACCTCCAGCGGGAAATCGATGATGAAGGTTGGCTGGATCAGGCGACTTTCCGCAACTGCCTCAAAAAGCTCCTGAAGCGCCGTACCCGCAGCCGTACCTTCGGGCACAACAAGCGGCGCATGGAGTCCTCCGGACTTCTCTGCAAACCTGTTATAAACATTGACCCAGTGGAAGACATTCTTCGGCTCGGCAAAGTCCTGGATCGCAGGAGTCGCGTCAACTTCCTCCGGCCAGAAGCGGATAACAGCCTCTTTCATCGTAAAGCGCTGGAACTCCGCAAATGAAATATGGTGCTCCCCATAGTCAAACTCAAGCGAGCCCACAACTTCCCGGGCAACATGCCGCATTAACCGCTCGCTTAGGTCCATCATGTCGCGATAGTCAGCGTAAGCCTGGTAAAACTCCAGCATCGTGAACTCGGGGTTGTGCTGGGTTGAAATTCCTTCATTTCGAAAGTTGCGATTGACTTCGTAGACGCGCTCCAAGCCTCCCACAATCAGGCGCTTAAGGTAAAGCTCCGGAGCAATGCGCAGATAAAGGTCCATGTCGAGTGTGTTGTGATGCGTCACGAACGGGCGGGCCATTGCACCGCCAGCCATGGGTTGCATCATGGGTGTCTCGACTTCAACATAGCCCTGCGCCTCAAGAAACTCTCGCAAGGCCTTGATCAGACGTGAACGCCGCTCAAATATGTGCCGCACGGCGTCGTTGACCATCAGATCGAGGTAGCGCTGGCGATACCGAACCTCGACATCGGAGAGGCCATGCCACTTTTCCGGCAGTGGAAGAAGCGCTTTTGCAAGAAAATAAAGATGTTCGGCGTGCACTGTCAACTCGCCGGTCCGGGTGCGAAACAGGTACCCCTCAACCCCAATCAAGTCGCCCAGATCCAACAGCTTGTACAACGCAAAGTCGCGCTCGCCGACGGCGTCGAGACGGACGTAGACCTGTAGCCGCGTTCCCCCACCCTGAAGATGCGCAAATCCGGCCTTCCCATGAGGCCGGATGGTCATGACGCGGCCGGCAAGCCGGACGTTGATCTTGTCTGCGGCCAGGTTTTCGGCGGTTTGGCTGGAATAGGCGGCCAGGATCTCCGGGATTGTGTTTGTAGAATCGAACTTGCGAGGATATAACTCAAAACCAAGGTCGGCAATGGCCCTGAGTTTCTTCTCTCGCTGAAGCACAAGATCTGGAGTTTCATTGCTGGATGTTGACAAGTTAATTAACTCACACCCACTTTCATTAGAAGTGTTCGAACCCAATCGCGATCAGTCCTACGCTGCAAACAACACGAATAAAAGAGGTTAACGTGCAACGGCCAATCCAAAACCAACTTCCCGGGCTACACTGTTGCCCAGTTCTCTGTCGCATTTTGTGCAAATGCATTATAGAGACGCCGGCAAAAATGTGTCAAGCAACCCCGATTTTCCCGCATAGACAGTCCGCTTTCCCGGATGTTAACTAATAATATAATAGCCGTGATGATAGCCTCTACCCTCAAAAAAAATCAAAAGATAGGCTACTTTGCTCTTGCAAGTTCCGCGTCGTTCCAATATAGTAGAGGACGCTTATGCTTTGGCTAGTCGAAGTCGGCGTTCTTCTCGTGGTTGCCGTGGTGCTACGGCGCTCGCTCCATCTGAGCCGCCCTACCGCGCCGAAGGAGAGCCCTGGCAACCGGCAAAACTCCTATCTCAAACCCGAGTGCTCGCCTCTCGCTTCAGACATTGAAGCCCATGCTGCGATTCTCGGGGTCCTCCTGAACGACATCATTGAGGAGCAGAACTCAGGTCGCACCGGCCTTGCGCGAGAGACGCTCACCCTGTTCCAGGATGAATGGAATCGGCTTGTCAAATTGGTTGAGAATCTGCAACGTCTTTCTCTCCGGTATCTGCCGACAGTGCAATATCCCATCGACGCGCGAAATCTTGATGCCAGTTCTTTCCGGTCCCAACCCCTCAGCGAGTTCATCCGTCGCAATGGGGACCTGAGCCAGTTTGTCTTTCGGTCAAAGCTCCGCTTCCAGTTGCAGATGCGGTTGCTTGGCCGTGCGACGTCCCTGCTCAACGAGAGCTTTGAAGAACTCAAGCATGATGCTGAGCAGTGTCCAAGGGTCTTCGACTGGGCACTTTCCCAGATCGACCTCCACTATCACGATCTGGACAGGCTCACCAAAGAAACACTCCTCGGATTCAATGAAGAAGTAGGCTGCCTCACCGGTTCCGTGCGGGAAGACCTCGTTACCGAACTAGTCGACTTGGCTGCCGAGCAGAATGTCTCCCGCCCCATCGCCTCCCCGGCTAACCGATAACCAAACAGCTTCTGTCGCCACAATCGCCCTCAAGGAATGGCTGTGGAACCCAGAGCGCTCCCCGCGCATTACGGTCGTGCTCGTAACACGGCACCCGACGCTGACGCACGGGCAGGGAGACCGCCAAATCCATTGCTGCGAAGGTCTTATCCGTAAAAAATCTCTGCCGTCTGGATAAGCTCCGGGTCTACGAACTTCAGCTTCGTCATGGCGTCCTTGAGCGGAATGGACTCGATCTTGTTTCCTCTCAGGCAAACCATGGTTCCATAGCCACCTTCGTGAATCAGATCGACTGCCTTGACGCCGTACCGGGTGCCAAGCACGCGATCAAAAGCCGTCGGCGAGCCTCCACGCTGCGTATGCCCAAGAACCGTAACGCGCGTCTCGTATCCCGTTCTTTTTTCGATCTCAGCGGCTATCACTTCCCCAACACCGCCGAGGTGAACGTGGCCAAACTGATCAAGCTTCTGGTCCTTCGTCACCACATCGTCCACACCGCCCAGTTTGAAACCTTCTGCAACGACGATGATTGAGAACAGCCGGCCTCTCGCATGCCGTTTGGCAAGGATCTGGCAAATCTCGTCGATAGTCATCGGCTGTTCCGGAATCAGGATGCAATCTGCCCCTCCGGCCAAGCCCCCTGTAACCGCAATCCAGCCTGTGTGACGGCCCATGACTTCCACCACCATGACTCGCTGGTGGGATTCAGCCGTTGTGTGAAGACGGTCAACAGCCTCCGTCACAATCGATACGGCTGTGTCAAAACCGAAGGTCTGATCAGTGCCCTCGACGTCGTTATCAATAGTCTTGGGAACGCCCACGACCTTTACGCCCTCTGCAGCAAGCTGCCGGCCCACACCGAGCGTATCCTCGCCCCCGATAGCAATCAAGTAATCAAGCCCGAATTCCTTCATATTTGCCAGCAGTGCCTTCTTGTCCTCTTCCTTCTTCAAAGGATTAGTCCTTGACGTTCCCAGGATGGTTCCTCCGCGAGGCAAGATGCCTGAGACCTTCATCAGATCGAGAGGCTCGATCAAGCCCTTCACAAGACCCAGCCAGCCGTTCTTGATTCCATAAACCTCATAGCCCAGCATCAATGCGCGCCGCACCACGGCACGAATCACCGCGTTGAGTCCGGGGCAATCTCCGCCTCCCGTTAAGATTCCGATTCTTTCATGACCGCCTGTAGCCATTTCTACTTTTTCTCCTAATGGAAATTATGCAGATCGGTGAAAATTCCGAGCTCCACCTGCCTGGCTGTAAGGCCAAGCTTCTCACTGAACAATGAGCCGAAGACCAAAACATTCGAATCTATCAGGAAAGCAATCCTCCGGTCAAATCATACCTTAGGAGTTCTCAGCCCGATTCCAGCACCAGTGGCCCTCTATTGCGAAAACAGCCTAACCAACAAAGTATGCCCTTGCAAGATATACAGCTCCAAGAATAATTAGAAGACTGTTGGCCACGACAAACAGATACCTTCGGAAATGCTTGTGTGCTCCCGCTCCCCAGGCCATCAGCCAAACCGAAAGGAAAGCTGCCCCATAGTAACCCACGAGACTGCCCACAAAAAATGGCATGATACGCCAATACCCTTCCAACCGCCCTTCAGCAATGATAGGGCCGGCAATGGTCAGCCAGTAGACCCAGGTTCCCGGGGCAGTAACCTCCACTACGGTCGCGAGCGTCAAACTCGAGTAAGTCAGGTTCCAGGAGTGCTCGCTTTTCTCTGGATTTTTTCGCGGGTGCTTCCAAAGCAGGCACACTCCAAAGCCCATCAGCGCCACGCCTCCCGCGTATGCAGTGTAGTGGGCTATGCTTGGCGGTATGATTTGAAAGAAGAAGTAGGTGACCACGAGAAAGACCGCGTCAACAGCAACCGGTGGAGCAACCAGAACCCAGGCAGCCTTCAGCCGGCGCCCCAGTGCGATCTGAGTCAGTGCGATCAAATGCAGAGGGCTAGGGAGCAGGCCACCCACAGCGCCCATTCCAAATCCCAGCAGGAACAATTGCATATCAAACCCGCATCTTCACTATCCCCGAACAGGTTGATAACAAGCACAGGGCAAAATCCCATCCCTGTCGGATCGATCTTTCAGCATCTCTTTTACTTCGCTACAATCAAGAATCCTGAAGCCGCCCCATGGAGGCTCGAACAAAGGCGTGAGGCAAGCACAAGTCCTGATTTTGACAGTGCCCCACGGCACAGCCCACGAACGTATGGGCATCACGCTGAAAAAGTCCCTCGAAAAACTTCGGCCAGACGTCAGTGCAGAAACTGTCAACGCGCTCGACTATTGCGGCAAATGGTTCCGCGCGTACTACAATTCCTACCAGCTTCCGCTCAAGCATTGGCCAGCATTCTGGGGGTGGATTGAAGGCTATCAGCACACCCACACCGCCACGGGTCCCCGCTGGCTTTACCGGTATGGAGCAAAGCAACTTGCGCGGCTGGTCCGCTCTCTCCGGCCGGACGTCGTCGTCGCTACAGAAGTCGGCATGTGTGAGTTGGCCGCGATGATCAAGAAACATGAGGGGCTGAACTTCCGCTTGGCTGCTGTCCCAACGGGTATTGACACGGACCGTCCGTGGATTCAATCCGAGGTTGACCTTTACGTCGCGGAACCGAACCATGTGCAAATATTTCTAGCCTCCGAAGGAGTGTGCCTTTCAAAGGTCCTTAATTGTGGCGTTCCAGTCGATCCTGCATTCGGATCTCTCCAAGACCGCGCGATGGTCCGCGAAAGCCTTGGCCTTGCGCCCCACCTTCCCGTTCTTTTGATTCTTTTCGGCGGAACAGGTGTAGGAAAGCCCCTCCGGATGGTCAGGGGGTTGAGAAATGTTCGGACCCCTTTCCAGGCGGTCTGGATCGCGGGACGGAACCCGAGCCTCAAGCGCCGACTGGAACGGCAACTGGCTGGCAACGAGCATTGCAGTGTTCTCGGATGGGCCGACAATATGCATGAATGGATGGCGACGGCGGACTTACTGCTGAGCAAGCCTGGGAGCGGCACGCTTCTTGAAGCCATGAACTCAGGTTTGCCCATTCTGGCATTTGATCCTCTGCCGGGAATTGAACGCCGCGCTTGCGACCTGATTGAAACCTGGCAGATCGGACGCTGGATCAAGAGGCCTGAAGATCTTGCTTCTTCCATCGACGATTTGCTCGGCCATCCTGAAAAACTGCAGAACCTTCGAACCAATGCCCTTAAAAGGGTACGCCCAGGCGCCGCCCAACGCGCTGCTGAAGCGATTCTAGGGTTGCTTCCTTCAGGTGCTGGACAACAAGAACCTCGCCTGTAACTGGGCGCTCCGTGAAGGTCCAACGTCTTAGACCAGCACAAGATCGGGGTGGTAAATGCTTCCGGAAACGTGCCTCGCCACTGCGATCAGTCGGCGTTCGGGGTTCATGATCTTTAACAAGGAAACCGACTGCGGCCGTCCCGTTCCACGCCCAAATCGTTCCGTTTGGGCAAGCTCAAATTTGTGTCCGTGCCGCACGCTCTTCTCCTCACGTCCGCGAACGACGAGTTCCGGGCAATCAGGGAGCAGCGCTTCAAGCGGTACGAAGCAGCTTTCCACCTTTTGCTCACGGACAGCCGCCTCCAGAT
Source organism: Terriglobia bacterium (assembly GCA_046705285.1). Taxonomy (GTDB): domain Bacteria; phylum Acidobacteriota; class Terriglobia; order UBA7540; family UBA7540; genus SCRD01. The sequence goes on along the minus strand of JBJKQK010000247.1, from coordinate 7,443 downwards.
TCTCCAGGGTTACTGACCGATCGAGACTGAATTCGGCTACGGTCGTTCGTCGCAAACCCTCCAGATGAGCTCCGCAGCCAAGCCTCTGTCCGATGTCGTGTGCGAGCGAGCGAACATATGTACCACCAGAGCACTCAACCGCGAAGCTGGCGCGCATCCCATCAAATGACAGCAATTCCAGCGCGTAGACCTCGACCGCTACCGGATCCAGTTGCACCGGCTTGTTCTGGCGCGCCAGTTCATAGGCACGCGTTCCACCGACGCGTTTGGCAGAATACGGGGGAGGAGTCTGCATCAGCCGTCCCGTAAACTCCCTAAAAAGTTTCTCAAGGCTTTCAGTATGAACGGAAACCAAGGCCGCCTCATCAGATGTCGCCGTTCCGGTGCCATCATAAGTATCCGTAGAATATCCTAGCCGCATTGTGCCTTCGTAAGCTTTTCGTGATTTCAGATAGAACTGGGCAAAACGTGTCGCTTTGCCTACGGAAAGCGGCAACACGCCGGTAGCAAAGGGATCCAGCGTGCCGAAGTGCCCGATCTGCCGAATCCCTAGCAGGCGCCGGACGCGAGCCACAACATCATGGGATGTCATGCCCGCAGGTTTGTCAATGATCAGAACACCTGATATCTCTATGTTCATGAAAGAGTCAACACCACGTGCTGCAGAATTCCAGGACAAGAACGCTCTCCACGGAGCACCGGGGAAAGGGGTCTCAGCGTTCAGCGGTTTTTATTGGTTTCGTCGAGCAGCGACTCAACCCTAAGCACATCCTCCGCGCTGTGGTCGAGCACGAAAGTGAGCTCCGGAACCCGTCTGAGTCTAAGCCGGTGGCCGAGTTCGTGCCGAAGATAACCTGTGGCAGACAGCAACCCTTCAAGCGTTCCTTCCTGAGCTTCCTTTTCTCCCAGCACGGATACCCATACGTGCGCGGAGCGCAAATCTGGAGTAAGTTCAACTCGCGTGACCGTCGCGAAACCGATCCGGGGGTCCTTCAACTCCAGGGAGATCATCTCAGCCACCTCGGTTTGAATTTGATCCTGCAGTCTCACTTGGCGGCGCCCAGGAACGGTCATTCCAATCCTTCCTCTGCCAACAATCGATCTCTAGAAGAATTCGACATCGTGGTGGGCGACATCTTCCCCAAGGATCTTTTCGGACTCGCGAAGAACCTCGCGAAACACGTTGTCCAGCAGCGGCTGGCTGTCGGAGATGGAAACGATCCCGAGTGTCGCGCGCTGCCAGATGTCAAGGTGATCCAGTTCTGCAATTGCAACGTTAAACCTGGACCGAAGACGGTCGCGGATTTTCCGCAGAACTGCGCGCTTCTCCTTGAGTGAGTGTGAATACGGCAGATGAATCTCGAGAGTAAGAAGGCCGACTGGCATTCTGGGCCATCACCTCTTCAGGCTATGGCAGGTTCCATCACGCGCTCGAGCGTATAGGCTTCGAGCACATCCCCAACCTTGATGTCATTGAAGTTCTCAACAGAGATTCCGCATTCCGTGCCGAACTTCACTTCGGCCACGTCTTCCTTGAAGTGCCGAACAGACCGGACGCGGCCCTCATGGACCACCACATTGTCGCGCAGCACTCTGATCCTGGAATCCCGAGTGACTTTACCCTCCTGAACGTAACACCCGGCAATCGTACCGACCCTCGAAATACGGAAAGTATCGCGCACTTCCGCCCGGCCCAGCGTAACTTCCTTGAACACGGCTGAGAGAAGCCCCGACATCGCCTTCTTGATTTCTTCCACCACTTCGTAAATAACCGTGTGGAGGCGGATATCCACGTTTTCAAGCTGTGCCAGATCGTTAGCTTTACGTTCCGGTCTGACGTTAAACCCCACAATGACGGCGTTCGATGCTGACGCCAGCAGCACATCGGTCTCGGTAATCGCGCCGACGCCGGCGTGGATGACCTTGGTCTTTACTTTTTCGTTGCCCAGCTTGCCGAGGGTGTCGGCAAGGACCTCAACCGATCCCTGGACGTCGGCTTTAATGATCAGCGCAAGCTCTTTGACTTCACCCGCCGCCATCTGCTCGTGCAGTTGCTCGAGTGTGAGCCTCGCGCTCTTGGCCAGCGCCGCCTCGCGGAGCTTAGTCTGGCGATGGGCAGCGATCTGACGTGCCTTGTTCGTGTCCTCAATAGCCTGTAAACGGTCGCCCGCCTGGGGGACATCTTCCAGTCCCAGAATCTCCACCGGGGTACTTGGCGGAGCTTCGATGATCGGCATCCCTCGATCATTGAACATGGCGCGCACCTTCCCATAAATGGCGCCGACAATGAACGAGTCACCAACCCGCAATGTGCCGTTCTGCACAATGATCGTAGCGACCGGGCCACGGCCTCTGTCCAACTTTGCTTCCAGAACCGTGCCCGAGGCCAAGCGGCTTGGATTGGCCTTCAGCGACTGCATATCTGCCACCAGCAGAATCATCTCGAGCAGAAGATCCAGATTCTTCCGTTGTTTTGCGGAAACCTCCACCTGAACAGTGTCACCGCCCCAATCCTCCGGAGCAAGACCCCGGTCGGCCAGCTGTTTTTTCACTCGCTCCGGCATCGCATCCGGCTTATCAATCTTGTTAATCGCCACTACGATGGGAACTTGGGCCGCGCGGGCGTGGTTAATGGCCTCGAGGGTCTGGGGCATCACACCGTCATCCGCCGCAACCACCAGCACAACGACGTCTGTCACTTTGGCGCCGCGAGCGCGCATCAAGGTGAAAGCCTCGTGGCCCGGGGTATCCAAGAAAACCACCTTTCGGTCTTGAGTTTCAACCTCGTACGCACCAATGTGCTGAGTGATGCCGCCTGCTTCGCCTGAAGCCACTTTCGTCTCCCGGATTGCATCAAGCAACGAAGTCTTGCCGTGATCGACATGGCCCATCACCGTCACCACGGGCGCGCGAGACGTCAAGTCTTCCTTGCGATCCTCTTCTTCGTTCTCCCGAAAGACTTCCTCCTCAAAGGTAATGACCTTAACTTGAGCACCGAAGGCACGGGCCATCTCCGCCGCCGTCTCGCTATCCAGCGTCTGATTAATGGTCGCAAAGATCCCTTTTTCCAGCAGTCTTTTCAAGACGTCCTTTGCACGAACTTCCAGCTTTTCAGAAAGTTCCTTGATGCTTACCCCTTCTGTAATGGTGATCGTCCGAGTAATCTGAACCTCTTCTGGCGCTGCAGGTTGCGGAACCGGAACGGGATGCCGTTCCGCCTTTGGCACTACAATGCGTCTTGGCGCGACAGGCCTGGAAGGCGTTCGAGCGCCTGCAGCAGGCCGAGCGGTCGGATGCATCGGTCGTGGCTCCCCCGGCCGCCGGAACGTATGGGGGCGCGTCGGCACAGCCTTTGGCAGCCCGGCAGCGGGGTAGATCGGCTGCTTGGATGCTGGCAGCTTCGATGGCGGGGCAGCCTTGCTCACCCTGGGTTCCGCTGCAGGCTGAGAAGGTTCCGGCGCTTTTGCAGGAACTCTGGCAGCAGGTGAAGCCACAGGTTTAGCCTTTTGCACCGGGATTTCAGGGACCTTTGCAACCGGATGGACAGTCACTGGCCGCACCGGAGCACTCTGGGCTGGCTGAACGGCACCTGCTTGCCGCGGTATCACAGGTTCAGGCTGTGAGGTTGGTGCACTCATTGGCTTTAACGGGCGTACCTGGGGACGTGGCACCACAGTCTTGCGCACTGAGGCCTTGATCTCGGCAATCGACCTGGTGAACGACTGTCGTGCTACTGGAGGTTCGGGGTGCTTCGCAGGTGGTCGCGGTGCAGGTGGTGGTGTGGCTTCTGCTTCCGGATGGTGCGACTCTTCCACAGCACGCCCGGCCCGAGCGGGCTTTGCAGTTCCAGTCGCCGCCCCACTGCCATCACGATTGAAGTATGCCCGTACCTTATCCGCTGATTCCTGATCGAGCGAACTGGAGTGCGACTTCTTTTCCGTGATGCCAAGCTCCGGCAGACAATCCAGGATTGCCCGGCTTTTCACTTCAAGCTCTCGTGCCAGTTCGTTGATTCGGATACTGCTCATTTCACCTCTTTCCTGAATTTACTCCGCCCTTGCGCCCAGCCAGTTTGTTCCTCCACTCGCCAAGTTGCAAAAACAATCTTGGCCTTGTCGTTCCTAGTCCGTGGTTTCTTCGATCTTCCCCTCTTCGGCAGACTCGCCAGGTTCAGGTTTTCTTTCTTCAATGGACTCAGCGCTTGGTGAAGCAGCCTCAGCCCCTTCGTTGGTCTCTACGACAGCGGCCCCGCCTTTGTCCACGGCTTCGATCGGAGAACCTGACTCTTCCGACTCAACCGTCTCGCTTGCCTCAGCGGTTTGCACTTCGCCATCCGCAGCCGGCTCCTCTTTATCTTCAGGGGCTGCCGCTTCTGCTTCCGCAACCTCCTGCTCTTCCGCCAGAGCTTCTTCTTCAAGGGCTGCCTGTTCGATCGCTTCCTGACCTCTCTCAAAATAGTCCGTAACCACCCGCCGGATTCTGTCGATGGTCTTGTCGCCGATGCCCTGAATTTGCATCAGTTCCTCAGGCGTCATTTGGGCCAGTTGTTCAACGCTTTCGATCCCTGCGCTGCGCAGTTTATCCAGAGTCTTATCACCCAACCCTTCCAGGTTCGAGATCGGCGCTCCGCGCAAGGCCATCGCAGCCATTTGCGACTCGATCTCCTGCCGTTTTTCCTCTTCGCTCTTGATATCAATCTGCCAGCCCAGCAGCTTGGCAGCCAGGCGAACGTTCTGTCCCTTTTTCCCGATCGCCAGCGAAAGCTGCGAGTCGTCAACAATAACTTCCAAGTGTTTCTGCTCGATATCAACCACCGAGACGTGATTGATCTTGGCCGGGCTCAGCGCGTTGGCAGCAAACACCACGGGATCTTCGTTGTACTCGATGATGTCAATTTTCTCCCCGCGCAATTCGCGAATCACCGATTGCACGCGCATGCCCTTCATTCCAACGCACGCCCCCACACAATCCACGTCCGGATCGCGCGAGTATACAGCGACTTTGGTTCGCTCTCCTGACTCGCGGGCAATGGCTTTGATCACAACGGTGCCATCATAGATTTCCGGCACCTCCATCTCAAAAAGTTTCCGCACCAGATTGGGATCGGCCCTTGAGGCAATCACTTGGGGGCCACGCGCCGCCCGATCCACCAAGGTGATCACCGCCCTTACGCGGTCTCCGACCTGGTAAACCTCCAGCTTTGACTGTTCGCGACGCGGCATGCGGGCTTCTGTCCGCCCTAGATCCAGAATCACATCCGGACCTTCCATGCGCTTCACCGTACAGTTGATCAACTCACCAATCCTCTGGCTATATTCCGCATAAACGGTGTCGCGCTCAGCCTCCCGAACCTTCTGGAAGATCACCTGCTTCGCAGTCTGCGCTGCGATGCGGCCCAGCACGTCCGTGGCCTTGGGAATTCTCAGTTGGGCTTCGACAACCGCCTCGGCATCCAGCTTGCGGGCTTCAACGAGCGAAATCTCGTGGTCAGGATCGGCAACTTCTTCCACTACTTTCTTGACCGCATAAACTTCCACTTGGCCGGATTCCTTGTTAAAGTGCGATTCCAAGTCCTCCATACTCTTATAATATTTCCGCGTTGCAACCAGGACAGCATCCTCCACGGCTGCCACCACAATTTGCGGATCAATCCCCTTTTCCCGGCTCAGCTGATCAATTGTTTGGTAGAGAACACTGGTCGCCACTATTTCCCTCCAGCTTGCCTATCCCACGCCTGCTAGACCCTCTTACCCTCGGCGGTGCTGCACCGCCGGATCAACCCACTTCTGTGCTAGAATTCCGGCAGGAGCTTGGCTTTCGAAATGTTCGAAAACTCCAGCTCCACAACCCTTTCATCGTCCAAGTCCATTTTGATCCGGCCTTCTTCAAGCCCCGCCAGCCTGCCTTCGAAAACTTTCTGCTCGCCAACAGGCTCCCTTACAACCACCCGAGCACGGCGGCCGGCGAAATATCGAAACTCCCGAGGCTTCACCAACTTCCTGTCGAGACCGGGCGACGAAACCTCCAACACATAACTTCCCGGGAAAGGGTCCTCAACATCAAGAATAGCACTCATTTGCTCGCTGACGAGCGCACAATCCGCGTGTGAAACTCCCCCCGGCTTGTCGATATAGACCCTGAGCAGCGGGTTCGACCTGCCACCCCTGAGTTCTACATCGATAAGTGCCAGCCCCTCGCCGCCGGCCACGCGCTCTGCAATGGCTTCGATCTTTTGAAGGTCAACAATCATTCGTTAGCTACGGGATGATTCGCCGTTCGCTGAGGGTCTGGCCATCCAGACAGCAACCCCCCAACAAAAAAGTGGGCTTGCGCCCACCACAACCTCTCTCTTTGCAAGTATAGACCCTCGAACACTGCCAGCGCAAGCAAACCGGCCGTGCGCATTGCTCGCGACTTCGGGCGGGATTAATTGTCTTTAGACGGCTGGTTCAGAAGAAAAGCGACAGGTCGACATCTGCAAAGTGATCAAGTCGTTCAAGACAAAGCGTGTTGCCAACCTTGTGCGATAAGCCTTTCTGGGTAAAACCCACTCCCTTCAGTCTCCATTCGTAAATCAGCATTCCCGCTGAATAATCCACCATTCGTTAACAGGAAAATCGAAAATTCAGCTTTAGACAAATTTGCCAGGACATGGGTACACGTTGTATCTTGGCGGTTTCTGGAAAACTGTTTGTGAAACTCTTGAATCATAAGTGAAGACGGAGGAGCTTTTCATGCGTGCAGTTCTGTGGTGTCTGGTCATAGCCATGGGCATTCCTTGTTGGGGGATAGCTCAGCAGAAAGCGAGTAAGCCGACGGCCAAAGCCGAAGCGAGCGCGAAGAAGGAACAAAAAACGGAGGTGAAGCCGGAGAAGAAGCCAGTGGCCCGAAAGGTTTCGACCCATCATACGGTGGAAATCAATGGGCAGACCGTCGCCTACACGGCGACGGCCGGAACCATCATCCTGCACAACACTAAGGACCAGCCCACGGCGAAGATGTTCTATATCGCTTACACCAGAGATGGTGCCGGCGATCCGGCTGCTCGGCCGGTAACATTCAGCTATAACGGTGGGCCGGGGGCAGCCTCGGCACTGGTAGATGTCGGCGGATTTGGTCCGCGGCGGATTATCTGGCCAGGGCCGGGCAGCACCATCGCGGTTCGCCCGCCTTACAAGATGGTGCAGAATCCGATGACGCTGCTGGCAACCACTGACCTGGTCTTCATTGACGCCGTCGGCACCGGCTACAGCCGCGTGCTGCCTCCCCACGGAACACCCAAGATGTTTTACGGCGTCAAGCAGGACGGCCAGGCTTTCACCCAGTTCATTGAACAATACATCTCCCAATACGACCGCTGGGGTTCGCCCAAGTTCCTGCTGGGCGAAAGTTACGGCACCACACGCTCGGCCGTGCTGGCCAAGGACCTGATTCAGCATGGCA
>JBJKQK010000246.1:0-22450 GCA_046705285.1 Terriglobia bacterium | reverse complement strand
GGATGTCCACAGCCCGCGCCGGGCGCGGCGGCAGTCGCTTGCAGTCGGGGATTGAAGATTCTCGTCGCGATAACGGAGCCGCTCCGGCAACTCTTCATTTTACTCCCAGTTCGCTGAACGCGGACATTAAGGTGCCACTGCCTGCGTCACCGCCTATAATAATTCGCGTGATTCGACTGATTCTGGCTTCCAATTCTCCCCGGCGGCGCGAGCTGCTGCAAAATGCGGGCTTTGAATTTGACGTCCGGCCCAGCGGGATTGAAGAAATCCGGCTCCCCGGTGAGCCGCCGGAAGATTTTGCGCGCAGGCTGGCTCGTGACAAGGCGCTGGATGTTGCCTCGTTGTCGAGCCCGGGAAGCGTGGTTCTGGGGGCGGACACGGTGGTGGCCATCAACGGCGAAATTCTGGAGAAGCCTGTCGATGCTGCGGATGCATCCAGAATGCTGCGTACGCTCTCCGGCCACACTCATCGCGTGGTTACCGGAATTTGCCTGGTCAGCGCTCCAGAAACCGTTCTTGCATGGTCTCACGAAACAACTGCCGTAACCTTCAGGAAATTGAGCGAAGAAGAGATGGCGTGGTATGTGGCCAGCGGCGAGCCCTTTGACAAGGCGGGAGGTTATGCCATCCAGGGACTCGCCTCGCGTTTTGTTACCCGCATCGAAGGTTGCTACTTCAACGTCGTCGGCCTGCCTATTCCACTGGTCCATGAGATCGTGAAATCTATTTTCCCGGACCGCGTGCTCTAACGAAGGCATTTTGTTTTGTTCAGATTGCTCCGTTGATAAACCGCCGAATACCATCTCTTAAAATCGTCACGTTGAAATTGATAAGCAGCGCCAGTCTGGCCCCGGAGAGTCTCAGATACGACAAGGTCTGAGCTTCATGAATCGGCGCTAACGCCTCAATTGACTTGATCTCCACAACGACTGCATGTTCCACCAACAGATCCATTCGATAGCCGCAATCCAGCTTGACCTCCTCATAGACGAGTGGAACCGGCCTCTGCTGTTCGACCCTAAGGCCACGCTTTCTCAGTTCGTAGGCCAGACACGACTCGTAAGCAGATTCAAGCAGCCCGGGGCCCAGCGTTCGATGAACCTGGATAGCTGAGCCGATGATGATCTCCGTGATCTTGTTCAATTGATCCCGTTCGGCCATTTGGAGAATTTAACACAGAGATCACGGAGGAAAACCCGGAAAATCCTGCCTTATGGATTCTCTCTGTGTCCTCCGCGACTGGGAAGCGTCGACACAGAGGCCGCAGAGATGCTCTGTGCGCTCTGTGTTAAATGTCTTATATTTCCCTGAACGACTCCTGTCACCTGCGATGCCAATAAACGGCACAATGGCGAGTTCTTCTGACTTACCGACCCGGGAACGAAAGTCTCGCCATATTCCGAAAGGACACAATTCAGAAAGAACTTTCGCGAGCCATTTATAGAATAATCCGCTCGTCTCCCTGGCGGCGGGTTACGCGCTCGCGGTCGAGGTACTCGAGCAACGGAATGGCGTACTTGCGGGTAAGGCCGGTAAGCTCTTTGAATATGCCGACGTTGATGCGATTGTTCTTCGCTTTTTGGCGCCCCAGCAGCTCCCGCAATTTGCCCAGCGCCGCAGCATGGAAAATCAGGTCCTCCGCCACTTTCACCAGGACTCTTTCTTTCAGCAGCATTTGCAGGATCTTCTCAGCCCTGGGCCGGTCCACCTTCAGGTTCGCCAGCACACTGCTTGCCGCCGGCACTGCAAGCCCCGCAGATTCAAAAGCCTGAACAATCTGGTCCCGGGCGGCCGCTTCCTCAGGATTGAGTTCGATGGCGCGCCCCGCCCGCCGGACCATCTCTCCGTTGATCTCAATCTTCCGGCCAGCCTCCAGGTGGCGAAGCACCGCGTTGAAAACCGCAGACGACGGCACTTGTGTCCGCCGGTCGCGAATTCGGCCCCGAAGATCCTCCTTGGCGAGCCCGCCCATCAACGGACTGCTGGCGTGGAAGCGATCGAGTTCTTTGAGAACCTCGCTCGACAGGTGCGCGAAATGCCCGGCATGAACGAATAGGCCAGCCGGCTGGCCCAGAATCACCAAGCGCTTCCTGGCCTCGAGTGATCGTCCCAACCGCTCAAGCCCAGGCACCGTCCTGCCCGTCCGCGCCGTCAGCATCGGGGTTGCAGCCTCTCCCGTATCGCGAACCAGCGCCTCCAGCCGGTCTTCATCGCTTCCTTTTTCTAAAACGTTAAGAAACTCGTTGACGGCCGGATCGCCCAGGCGGTGTCTGGAGGGAAGATTATCAAGCACCACGCCGCCGCCGATGGTGACAACCGGGGAAAACTGGCGCACGATAAATCGATCGCCCGGCAGGAACAGTCCCGGGTCCGCAAGCCTCAGTTGGACGTAACCGCGATTGCCGGGCGCAAGCTCCTTCAAACCCAGCAGCACCACTTCCGCCACGGTCTCCGCCGTTCCGGAATGGAAATGAACCCTGGCACGATTCTTCAGCGGCCGCGCTGAAGGCAGCAGGCTCAAGCTGCAATCAAGGCGCGACGTAGCCTGGAACAACCCGGGAGCGGCCAGGACCATCCCCCGTGCAATTTCGCCGGTTTCAATGCCGGCAAGGTTCAGAGCGGTCCGCTGGCCGGCGACAGCCTTTTCGGCCGGGGCGTTATGCACCTGGATGCCTCTCACCCTCACGCGGCGCACTGCCGGAAATATTTCCACTTCCGCGTCTTTATCCACCTTCCCGGCCACCAGGGTTCCCGTGACCACGGTTCCGAAGCCTTTCATCACAAACGCGCGGTCGACGGGCAAGCGAAAGGGCCATTCAACGGGCTTCGACAGGATCCCTTCCGCAAGCCGCCGCAGTTCGTTAAGGATGTCGTCAAGGCCCTCGCCTGTCCTGGCGCTGGCGGCAACAACCGGGGCGTTTTCAAGGAACGAGCCTCGCACCAGTTCCTGGATTTCGAGCCTCACCAGGTCAACGATGTCCCGGTCCACCAGATCACACTTGGTAATCACCACCATTCCCTTGGGAATGTTGAGCAGGCGACAGATATCAAAGTGCTCGCGCGTCTGGGGCTTGATGGATTCGTCGGCCGCCACGACCAGCATGACCAGATCGATTCCTCCAACACCGGCGAGCATGTTTTTTACGAACCGTTCGTGGCCCGGAACGTCCACAAACCCCACGCGAACGTCATGGCCAAGGTCGAGGTGGGCAAAACCCAGATCAATGGTGATTCCGCGCTTCTTCTCTTCTTCCAAGCGGTCCGGATCAGTGCCGGTCAAGGCTTGCACCAGCGCGGACTTGCCGTGGTCAATGTGGCCTGCGGTTCCCACAATCAAATGTTTCATTGCACAAGAATTATCAGGCATGGCGGGCCGCAAACGCCAGCGGCGCCGGCCTGTGGGGCAAATTACTTCGGATTCGCGGGTTGAGGCGCCTTTTGTGGCTTCTCACGCTCCGCGCCCAGCCAGACGCTTGCGACTTTCCAACCCGTCTGCTGTTTCTGAACGACGATGCGGTAGGAAGCCACAGCCTGGGGATCCTCGAAATCCACGGCCGCAAGAACGCGAGTCTTGTCCGGGGAATAGGTCAGATTCCTGATATGGATTTCCACGGCAGAGGTTTGTTGCCCGGCATCGTCAGCGCCAGCTGATTCCTCAAGTGCCGGCATAAAATAAGTGTGAATCGCCTGGTTCACGGATGCTCCGGAATTCTTCCCTGCGGGAGATGCCAGATATTTCGCGCGAAGTCCGATGACGGTTGCAGCCGTGTTGATATCGTCCTGGATGACGGGATCGGTGACCTCTTTTTCCACCTTCTGCAGCTTGGGAACGAGGCTCGCGTCCGAACTGATGGACAACGCAAGAATCGCATCCCGCGTAACCGAGCGGTCCGGCTCCTGATCTGAGGTCCGCACTTTGTCCAGAAGAAGATCGATATTGTGAGGGTCATTTGACCCGCCCAGCGCACCGTAATAAAAGCGCCGCAGATCGAGATTGCGCGGGTCGTTGACCAGTTTCGCGAGGTCAGCCATGGCCCTTTGGCCACCAAGGTAGGCCAGCATCCGCGCCGCGAAGGTTGCTGTGCGGTCATCTTTCAACGCAAACTCAAGCCTCGGGATGATGGCCGGGCCGGCTTCAAAGGCTGCACGATAAAGATTCTCTCTCGCTTCCGGATGGGGAGAAGTCAGGATTGCGTAAAGCTTCCCGGGCGACCACTGCTCAGACAGGAGCTCGTTTCGCTCCTGCGCCACCGGTGTGGCAGGGGAAGCAGCGGGCAAGCGGGCAGATTGCCCCCAAACAAAGGCCGCCACGGCCAGCCAGGCCAGGCCCCGAGGCGTTTTGCCTCTCCATTTCGAGCTGATCTTGCTAAGATTTCCCATTCAGCAGCAGCGGCAACTCACGCAAATCATCGATCCTGAGATCCGGCGGCGCCTCATCCAGCGTCGGCGCTCCGAATCCATAGTTAACTCCGCACGTCCAGACACCCGCGTTGCGGCCCGCCAGCATATCAGAAACGGAGTCGCCAACCATCATGGTCCTGGAGGCGGGCACCTGCGTTTCGTCCATCAGCCGGTTCAAACCTATGGGATCAGGTTTCTTGTTTTCAAAGCTGTTGCCGCCGTAGATTTGCAGGAAGTGCTCCGCCAACCCCAGACCCGAAAGCATATCCCGGCTGAAATGGACCGGCTTGTTGGTCAGGACTGCCATCTTGCGGTTTTCAAGACTCGCCAGGGCTTCCCTGACTCCGGGGTAAGGCGCCGTGTGATCCAGCATATGCTCTCGATAGTGCTTCAGGAAAATTTCCCTGGCGCGTTCAACCTCCTCAGGGGCCGCTCCGGCACCCAGCGCGCGACTGACCAGAACGGTTACACCCTTACCTACATACGATGCAATCAGCTTCGTGCTGAGTGGCTTGCGGCCGATTTCCTGAAGCATGGCATTGACGCTGTTCGCCAGGTCCAGTTCACTGTCCACCAGCGTCCCATCAAGGTCGAAAATCAGAAGCTCTATTTGCTCAAGCGCGGACTTTGGAATGGTCATGACCCAATCACCTTACCCTGTGGCCTCATCGGGTTTCCGTGGCCAGTTCGAGCGCCCGCAGCACAACGGCGGCCTCCTCCGCGGGAACCGGATTGTAATAGAAACTCTCGGCATCAAAATGGCCCGTATCGGCATCGAGCTCGGGATAGACCTCGATGTGCCAGTGGAAATCCTCTCGAACCGTTTTCCAGCGCTCTTCCTCCGAGCCGTGCGAGGAAAGATTGGGTTCAGTGTGGAGCACGAGACGCAACTTGTCGGAGATTCTTTGAACGCGCAGCAGACTGATCTTCAGGAAGTTTGCCAGAGATTTCAATTGCGATTCCGTAGCCATGCCCTTTTCAAAGGATGAACTGTGCTGCGTGGGCAGCACACAGATTTCATAAGGGAATCGCGACGCATAAGGACAGAGGCAGACGTAATCGGAATTGTCGTCAACAATGCGCTTGCCCGACTGTCGTTCCTGGTGAACAATGTCGCAAAAAATGCAGCGCTCCTTGCGCTGAAAATGGAACAGGCTCCAGCGAAGCTCTCTTTCAACCAATGTGGGAATCACGGGGATGGCAAGAATCTGCGAGTGCGCATGCTCCTCGGCCGCAGGTCGAACCCGGCCCTGGTCCTTGAAAACAGAAACATAGCGGAAGCGTGGGTCCTGCTTTAAATCGATAATCCGGTCGCGGCAAATTTCCAGAACACGTGCAATATGGTCGGAGGGGAGATCGGCCAGCGTTTTTCCATGCTGGTTGGTTTCCACCACAATTTCGTGTGCGCCCAGGGCGTTCATCCGGTCGAACATGCCTTCCGGTTCTCTGTCGAGGCCGCCCTCCACGCGGAATAAGGGCGCCCGGTCATGAAAAACCCGAACATCCCATTGGCCGCCGGCATTCATGTGCTCGCGGATTGGCTGGGGCGTAAATCCTTCGTTTCCGGGGCAAAACGGGCACAACTCACCTGAATCCAGGGCGTCCGGCATTGGCGGACGCTGGCCTGTAATCACCCACCTTCGCCGGACAGGATCAAGTCGCAGTAAGGGCATCTCTCATCCTTGTTCGAAGTAGTCCGTACATTTTACGCCAGCATATTGGCGCCTGCCTGGCAAACACGGCTATTCGGCAGCACAGGTGTTATTGATCTATTCTAACTCGAACTGGCGATCTGTGGCGGCCGCTTTAGGCGAAAGGCGCTGTTTGGCAAATGGGGAAATAGCGGATCAGCCGATGCAGTATCGCGGCAGAGAATCGCGGGCAGCATTTCTGGTGTGGTAAGATAACGGTTTTCTCCGCTACTCAAAGGGGCTGACCGTATGGCTGACATTTATCCTTTTCGCGCGTTGCATTACAATTCCGCCACGGTTCCAGACCTCCAGAAGGTTGTCACCCAGCCTTATGACAAGATTTCGGCCGAAATGCGCGCCCGCTATTACGCTGCCAGCCCTTACAATTTTGTACGACTCATTCTGAGGCAACCCGCGCCGGGCAACAACGCGAACATTTATCGCGAGGCCGCTCGAGAGCTTCACAACTGGATTAACCAAAAGACGCTGATCGCAGAACCTCAGCCTGCAATTTACCCCTACGTGCAGGAATTCGCCGTTCCCGGGGAACCTTCCAATCGAAAACTGCGGCGAGGCTTCGTCGCGCTTCTCCGGCTTGAAGATTATTCCGCGGGCATCGTGCATCGCCACGAGGAAACGCTTTCAGGCCCCAAGGCTGACCGCATGGAATTGCTGAAAGCGACGCGAAGCAATTTCGGCCAGATCTTCATGCTCTATAGCGATCCCAAGGGCGAGGTCGAAAGGCTCCTCCGGCAACACACCGAAGCGAAACCCTGGCAGAAGGTTAACGACGAATACTCCTGCACGCACACCATGTGGCGAGTCTCCGACTCTCAAACAGTTGAGCAGGTCATCGAAACGATGAAGCCCAGGAAGCTGGTTATCGCAGACGGCCACCACCGTTACGAAACCTCTCTCGCCTATTTGCGTATGCGCAATCGGGAGGCGCCGGAAGATGACCGTGCCAACTACATCATGGCCACATTCGTTCGCCTGGAGAGCGGTGGCCTGGTAATCCTTCCCACGCATCGCGTGGTCCACAATCTTCCCGGGTTCGATTGGGAAGAACTTTGCTCGCAAGCTACGCCGTTTTTTCAGGTCAGTAAGCTCGCTTGCTCTGGCTCCGCCAGCCAGGACGCTCGCATGATTCGCCGGGCCCTGGAAGAATCCGGGCGCAAGCGCCCCACGATCGCAGCCTATGCCGGGCCGAAACACTCAGCGCTACTCAGTCTGCGCCCGGATGCCGATCTCAGCGCAGCCCTTCCGGAATTCCCCGAATCCTTACGCCGTCTGGATGTCGTGATCCTGCACGGGCTGGTTCTCGAAAAAGTCATGTCGATTGACCGTCAGGCTGTCCGCGAGCAGAAACACCTGTGTTACGTCAGGGAGCTTGATGAGGCCATCGATGAAGTTGATTCAATGCGGGGCCAGGTTGCCTTCCTGATGAATCCGACACCGATCCAGGCCGTCTGCGACAATGCATGGAATGGCCTGGTGCTTCCACAAAAATCGACCGACTTCTATCCTAAGCTCCTGTCAGGCTTGACGGTTTACTGGATGGATAACCCTGCTGGCCTGTAGCTCAAAGCGGGGCCTAGCTGAAGGACTTCAGTGCATTCGCGACGCTTTCGTAAACACCAAAAATCGTTACGAGCTTTGTGATGTTGAGCAGTTCGCCGAATTTCTTGGTGACGTTAGCGAGACGAATCTCGCCTCCGTCGTTGCGGGCGGAAGTGTAAGCAGCCACCAGGGTTCCCAGTCCCGCGCTGTCGATATAACTCACGTCGCCGAGGTCAAGCACCAGGCGCTTCTTCCCCTGTGCCAGGAGTTCTTTGATCTTACTCCTCAGTTGGTTGCTCTCGTCTCCCAATGTAACGCGACCTGCCAAAGTCAGTACCGTCACTCCATCAGTGTCTTTCGCATCGATGCGTAGTGCCATATCGTCCCTCCTCAGATTGTCAGCTTGGCCTCAGGCCACGGTGAATCAACAGCCCCACGACCCAAGTAACGTGTTTCAAAAAATGAGACCTTCTTACTCGAACTCCGAACAGGACATAAAATACCCGCAACAAGGGCAAACCATTTTGCAGTGCCTCGACTCAAGGCGTTTTCCACATACCGGGCAAAATTGATTGGGAAACTCCCGGGAGTCCGCCGGCTTTTCGCTTTTCGAATCCTTGTCTCGCACAGGACACATTTTGCAGGCCAGCCTGCGACTACCACAATTCCGCTTCGCTCATTTCTGATGCTCCAAGAATAGCGCGTTCAGCCCAATGTGGCAAACATTCGACTCCAATCTCAGTTTCAAGAAAGTCGGACTGAACAAGCAGCCGGAGACAAAGAAAAAAGCTGGACGCTCCCGCAGCCCCACGCAGCTTCGCCGGCCACAGACCCGAGCATTTCACGCCTGCTCCCCGAAGAGAATCACCCGGCGTTCGGGCCATCCGGGCCTCGAGCATCAAGGCCAATGCCTCTGAAGATAGGCAGAAATCTTGCTCAACGCCTGCTCAAGAATCTCCTCCGGCGGCAGGAACACGATCCGGATGTGCCTGGTGCCTGGCGCCTGACCAAACCCTCCGCCGTGCACAACCAGGACTTGCTCCTCGGCCAGCAAACCGCGGACGAAATTCTCGTCCCCTTCAGGGATATCCAGACGAGGAAAAGCATAGAACGCCCCATGGGGGCTGACGCAACTGACGCGGCGTGTTTTCCTGCTCCATTCAACCACCAGGTCGCGCCGCCGCCGCAACTTGTTCACCGTTTCCTGCAAGTGGTCCCGGGGCCCTTCAAGCGCTGCTGGAATTGCGTATTGCAGGGGATGATTCGCAGAAAGCCGCGCGCGAAGCAGCTTATGGATGCCCTGGACATAAGGGGTAATGACTGCCGGGTTGCCACTCGCAATTCCCCATGCGACTCTCCACCCCGGCGCCAGATACTCCTTGGAAAGCCCTCCCAGCGTGATCACCGGAACGTCAGGGGCCAGGCTGGCAATCGAGATATGGGGTTCATTGTCCAGGATAAGCCGCGCATAGATCTCATCCGAAAAGATCAGCAGGTTGTGACGCCGCGCAACCTCCACAATGCTTTCAAGTGTTTTCCGCGAGTATACCGTGCCGGCCGGGTTGTTGGGATTAATCACCACCAAAGCTCGTGTGCCCTTCGTGACCCGGCTTTCCAACTGCTCGACATCCGGCTGCCAACTGGCGGCCTCATCAAGATTGTAGGAATTCGGTTGAGCATCAAGTTTGGCCAGGACTGCGTCATAGAGCGGATAGTCAGGCAATGGCGTCAGCACGTTTTCCCGGGGCTCCAGGAGCGCAGTCATGCAGATATCCACAGCTTCACTGACGCCTTCAGTGACAAAAACACTCTGAATATTCCGAATTCCCTTTCTCTCCGCCTCCGCGCGAATCGCTTCAAGCGCTTCTCTTACTCCCAACGACGGAGCATAGCCGTTGTGGCCGTCCCGCATGGCCTTGGCAGCCGCTTCAACCAGGTGCGGGGGCGTCTGGAAATCAAAGGCCACCGGATCTCCAATGTTAAGTGGAAGAATCACCTTCCCCTGGCGGACCAACTCCTCTGCCAGGACAGCAAGGTCACGGATGGCATAGTGGACATGTTCAAGCCTTGCCGCAGCGAGAATCTGCTGCAATTGTGGAATTGTACGCGGCATATCATTCATATTTCTAAGAAATTCTGACAGAAAGATGGTGCGCGGTCAACAAAACCAGCATCCTACCCCTGTTAGCGATCTTGCCGCCAAGCACGCGCCAGCGAAACGTGGGTTGAAGAAGGGAGATAGCGATAATATAGTTCTTGCCTATGAGAAAAACACACCTGAGCAGGGCCATTATCGTCTCCATCCTTCTTGCGTGGTGTCTTGTTGTCCTTCCCACGTCTCCCGCCAGTGCAAATAGTACAGCCACGGGCTTGGGCCAGATTCTTCAATATATTTCCAGCAGTTGGAATACCCTTACCCGATCGACGAATGAATGCCGCACCTTTACGGATCCCTTGACCGGCGCAAAATCCGTCCTCTACCTTCCTGCAGATTTTCCCGCGCCCGCCGGCCTGGAAACTGTCGCCTCCAGATGCCAGGTTCAAGTGAAGCACTTGCCAATCGTCATTAAGAAACTGGGCCAGATCGATGTCAACGCCATTCACCCCCAGGGGCTTCTTTACCTCCCCAACCCCTATGTGGTTCCGGGCGGCATGTTCAACGCGATGTACGGCTGGGACAGTTACTTTATCATTCGTGGACTCATTGAAGACGGAAGGCTCAATTTAGCGCGCGGCATTGTTGACAACTTCTTCTTCGAAATCGACCACTATGGTGAAGTGCTCAATGCCAATCGAACCTATTACCTGACTCGCTCCCAACCTCCCTTTCTGACCTCGATGATTCGCGCCGTCTACGAGGCCGAAAAGGCCAGGGGGCAGGCGAACAAAGCATGGCTCCAAAATGCTTATCAGCACGCCGTGGAAAACTATCAGTTCTGGACTGAACCTCCGCATCTGGCCGGTTCAACCGGCCTTTCCCGCTATTATGGTTTTGGCAACGGCCCGGTACCGGAGCTTGGCGCTGGCGCGGACGAGTATTACCGGGAGGTGGCCAGGTATTTCCTGTTTCATCCGGAAGGCAGCGAGCCCTATCTGGAAGAAGTAACCAGAAACAACAGGTCACAAATAATAGGACCCGTGTTTTCTCTCACCATGGAGTCCAGGGCCGGTCGAAAGCACCCCGGGAAAAACAAAGAAAGAGTCATTGAACGGTTCGCACTCACGCCCAGGTTTTACAAAGGCGATCGGAGCATGCGCGAGTCGGGATTTGACGTCTCCTTCCGTTTTGGCCCGTTTGGCGCCAGCACTGAGGACTTTGCTGCCGTCGGGCTGAACAGCCTGCTTTACAAAACTGAAGAGGATCTCGCGTGGATGAGCCAGGAACTTGGACACCCGCAAGAGGCGACAAAATGGCTTGAAAAAGCCGCCACCCGCCGGCAGGAGATCAACCGGTACCTTTGGAGCCCTTCGCTTGGGCTCTATTACGATTACGACTTCAAAGACGGCGTCCAGTCCAGATATTCTTATGCAACGACTTTTTATCCCCTATGGGTAGGGCTTGCCACGAAGGATCAGGCAAAGGCGGTTATGGATAATCTGCAAGCTTTCGACCGGCCTGGCGGAATCGTGATGAGCATGGACGATACTGGCGCCCAATGGGATGCCCCATATGGTTGGGCTCCGATCCAGCTTATCGCCATCGAGGGTCTGCGGCGCTACGGATACGACGCCGATGCCAACAGCATTTCACTCCAGTTCCTCTCCATGGTTCTTGACAGCTTTCGCAGGGACGGAACTATCCACGAAAAGTACGATGTGGACACTCGCTCTTCCGAGACAAACATCAGAATAGTGTATAAGAGAAACGTCGTTGGCTTCGGATGGACAAATGGAGTGTTCCTGGCGCTCTACCACGCCTTGCCCAAGGCGGCTCAGGAGCAATTAGCGAAAGAGTAGCATCGACGCTTCGCCAGGAACTTCAAGGGTCCGACGCCTCGATTGGCCGTGAAATTCCTCAGGGGCCCACGACGGGGTTTGTCAGAGTCCCAAGCCCTTCAACCGTGACGCTGGCGGTGTCGCCCGGTTTCAGAAAGACCGGAGGCTTACGGAAGACGCCGACGCCCGGCGGTGTCCCGGTTGAAATCAAGTCGCCAACTTCCCACGTTGCTGACTGAGACAGATAACTCACAAGATAGGGAACGTTGAAAATCAGGTTCGAGGTGTTGGAATCCTGCATGGTCTCGCCGTTGAGTGAAAGCGAAATATGCAGATTGTGAGGGTCTTTGATTTCGTCGCGGGTGGTGATCCAGGGTCCGGTGGGAGCGAATGTATCGCAACTCTTCCCCCGGTACCATTGGCCGTCAGCGAATTGCAAGTCGCGCGCGCTGACGTCGTGAAGAATCATGTAGCCGGCGATGTAATCATAGGCTTTTTCTTCGGGGATGCGACTTCCTTTTTTCCCGATCACGACGGCGAACTCCGCTTCGTAATCCACCTGGCTGGAGTTGGGCGGCAAGTGGATGGGGTCGCCAGGTCCGCAAATGGTATTGCCGGACTTGAGGAAAAAAATCGGGCTTTTGGGAGGTTCGACGCCCTGTTCGCGAGCGTGATCGGCATAGTTCAAGCCGACACAGGTGATTTTGCCGGGCTTCGGAATCGGAGCCAGCAAGTGTGCTTGGGCCAGGGGCGTGAAAAGGCCTCGCGGAGCCTTGGCAGGATCAAGGGTTTTAGCCAGTGCTGTTGTAACCGCTCCCAGAGACCTTCGCCAGGGTTCTCCGCGACCAAGCAGTTCAAGCATGTCCTTCGGTGCTGCACCGGCATCCAGAACACGACGTGCGGAATTCTTAAAGTTGGCGCGTGCCTGCACAGCGCGTGGCACACGTCTTTTCTGCAGCAGTTGAATCACCCCACCGATATCAACGACCCAGTCCTTCAAAACAACTCCCAGACTCGGTTGCTTGCCCGATTGATAAGCGACTAGTTTCACAGTGCATCCTTTCTGGTTGAGAACTCAAATTGAACAACAGGTAAAGAATCACTCTCCGGTCAAGACAAAATGGTAATGGCCGGAACCAACGCTGAAAACAACGCCACCCTGTCCGGCCGTCGCGGCGGTAACACCGGGATCTCCGGGAACGAACGCTCCCTTCGACCACACGGTGTGATCTCCTTCGCGGACTGCAATTGTCGTCATATTTAAGAGCTTCGGAACGACGATCTCGGCATTGCTGTTCGGAGGGATCACAGTATTCATCACGACCTTACCCTGCTTTTGAACCCACGAGCAGGAAACAAGACCGCGAATGGTTTGCACCGAAGCACTTGCCCAGTGAAGGTTTTCGACAATGTTAGGTTTGATCAGGATGTGCCGATAGCCCTCGCCGTTGGCGCCAAGGTTAATTCCTCCCAGGGCGTGATAAAACCATGCGCCAATGCTTCCAAACATGATGTGGTTGTGCGAGTTCATTGACGGGCCAACCTTGTCCTGCCAGAGCTCCCACAACGTGGTTGCCCCGCGCTCGACCATGAAGCCCCAACTGGGGAAAGTCTTTCGCGCGGCCAACTCGTAGGCCAGGTCCGACCGCCCATCCTCAGTCAGCGCCGGCAAGAGGTACTTGGCGCCGATAAACCCGGTTGTCAGATGGGTGTTGTGCTGGTAAATGATGTTATTCGTAAGGTCGCCGTTTACCTTTCCGCGGTCCTGGGCAGGCACCAGTCCCATGGCCAACGCCATAGCCTGGGCAGTCTGCGAACCGTTTGCATATTCTCCGGTCGCCGCGTTGAAGAATGTCTGATTGAAGGCGTCTTTAATTTCGCCGTCCAGTTTTGCATACGATTCCGCATCTTCGGTCTTACCCAGAATCTTTGCGACATTCGCAAGGATCTCGGTGTCCCGATAATAGTAAGCGTCGGAAACCAGAGCGCCCGGAGTGGGTACAACAGCAACCCAGTCCCCGTAATAGCTGTACCGGAGAACATTGTCTTGCGCCCGGCTCTGCAGAAATTCCTCGTATTTCTTCAGACCTTCGTAGTTCTCCTGCAGGATGCGGCGATCGCCGTAATTCTGCCACATGTACCAACACAATAGAGGATAGGCCGTGCCCCAGGCCGGATCGGCAGGATACCGTCCGTATTTATGCGGCACCGTATCAGGAAGTTCCCCATTTGGGTTCTGGGCATCGTGGATGTCGCGGATGAAATTCGTATAAAACGCCGCCATGTTGAAATTCATCACGGCTTCCGGAGCCGAAGCTTGCGCATCGCCCATCCAGCCCTGGCGCTCGTTGCGCTGGTCGCAATCGGTGGGGACGCTGTAAAGATTGGAGAGCTGGCCCCAATAAATGAGGTGCTGAATTTTATTCAGGATCTCTCGTGAAGAAGAGAAGCTTCCGATGGTGTGAACGTCACTGTGAACCACCATGGCCTCAATGGTGTTCAGATTCGGAGTGCCGGGATAGCCCGTCAGTTCAACATAACGAAAACCGTGATAGGTAAAGTGCGGCTGGTAAACCTCAAGGCCTTTTCCGTTCAGTATATAGATATCCCGGGCCTTGGCTTCACGAAGGTTCTGGCGGTTAGGCATACCGTTCGGATAAATCAACTCGCTAAAGCGCATTTCGACTTTTGTGCCTCGCGGCCCACGCACGCGAAGTTCTGCCCAGCCGGCAAAATTCTGCCCGAAATCGTAAACATAGACACCCGGCTCAGGATTCGTCATGGAGCGGGGCTGCAGACTCTCCACCACACGAATGGGCGGCATCATTTCAGCCGAGATTTCTCCCTGAGTTCCACTTTCCGCCTCTGCGTTCGCCCACCCCGAATCATCAAACCCGGGCCGGTCCCAACCTGGTTTCTGCAAGCGCGCATCATAAACGTCGCCGTCATAAATGCTGTTGCTCACGATGGGACCCTTTGCTGTCTTCCAGTTCGTATTGCTCGAAATGCTGACCGTCTTGCCGTCGGCCAACTGAATATTCATCTGGAAGAGGAGTTCGGGGGCTTTGTAAGAAGGCGGAATGTTGCCGGCAACTTCAGTCGCCCAGCCGCCCCCCAGCATAACACCCACAGCGTTCGCGCCTTCCTTCAATTCAGGCGTGACGTCATAGGTGGAATAAAGCACACGTTTTGAATAAACCGTCCATGCCGGGTCCAGCACATTGTCGCCAATCTTTTTGCCGTTAATGTGCAGCTCATAGTAGCCGATGGCAGTGACGTAGGCTCGGGCACGAACCACCGCGGACGGCAGCGTAAACCCTTTCCTCAGCAGTCCTTCCCCACCGATCCACTGGCCTTTCCAGTCTGATCGGGAGAGTAACCCCATCTCAAACCACGCAGGCTGGCTGTAAGCGCTGGGACTTCCCTGGCTGTTCCAATAGCGAACCTTCCAGTAATAATCATGTCCGGTCTGAAGCGTCTTTCCTTTGTAAACCACCTGGGTTGAGTCTGAGGACATTACTTTTCCGCTGTCCCAAACGTCGCCTTGGTCTTTGGCCAGAACTGCCGGGCTCGACGCAACAAGAACCTGATAGGCCGTTTGCATTTCCCCTCTGCGGGACTCTTCCAGCCACCACTGAAAGCGTGGCTGAAGCACATTGATTCCTCTGGGGTTCTTGAGATATTCGCACCGCAAATGCTGCGGCGATTCTGCCCCATTCGCCGCCACACCGCGCACCGCGCCAAGAGAACAGGCAAGGAAAACCGCCATTGGAACAAGAACGAACCGCATCCACTTCCTATTGAACATGTGCATCAAAACACCTCAACGTCGAAGTTACCAGGAAAGCTTGCTGAACCCAGCCTATCTGGAAAGCTTTTCCCACCTTTTGCGGAAGGGCACGGGGTCGGGCGCGGGAAAATCCCGCCCTGCGGTCCAGTTTGAGAAAGGGAAAAATGGGAACCTGGCTATCCATTTGTGCGCATCGCTCCCTTCAGCTCTCGGAAGCCAGCGGACTCCGAGCCGCGCCGCAGCGCCACCCAGCGAAAACGCCCACGGCCGCTTCGTCATCCATGCCCACAGGCGCATCCCTTTCCTTTCCGAAACAGCAGCCCCCTTCTGGGGTGCTGCAGGGAATTGTTCCTGGGCCTGGCCCCGCAGATGGAGCAGCAGGTCAGGAATGTTGATCTTGACCGGGCAGACCTCACGGCACGCACCGCACAAAGAAGAAGCAAAGGGAAGCTCTCTCGCCTGTCCCAGTCCGGCAAACTGCGGCGTGATAAGGGCGCCGATTGGGCCGCTGTAGACCCATCCGTAGGCATGCCCGCCGATCTTTCGGTAAACCGGACAGGTGTTGAGACAGGCTCCGCAGCGGATGCAGTAAAGGGCTTCTCGCATCTTTTCGTCAGCCAGTGTCCGGATGCGCCCGTTATCGATCAGAACCACGTGCATCTCTTCAGGCCCATCCTCACCAGGACGGCGCGGCCCGGTAAGGATGGAAGTATAAGAAGTCAGTTTCTGCCCGGTCGCCGAGCGGCCCAGCAAGCGGAGAAACACACCCAGGTCGGAAAAACGGGGGATAATCTTCTCGATCCCCACCATGGCGATATGGACCCGCGGCGCAGTCGTGCAGAGGCGAATGTTGCCCTCGTTTTCAATCGTCACAACACTGCCCGTCTCCGCTACGGCGAAGTTTGCTCCGCTCAGGCCCACTCCGGCCTTGGCAAACATTTCGCGCAAAACCTTACGGGCAATGGCCGTCAGCTGCTCCGGGTCTTCAGTTGATTCAGAATGCAGCTTCGAAACAAAAAGGTCGGAAACATCGTGGCGAGTCTTGTGAATGGCAGGCGCTACAATGTGGGCAGGTCTTTCGCCGGAAAGCTGGACGATCAATTCTCCCAGATCGGTTTCGATGGCGTCGATGCCGCTGGCCTCAAGCGCATGGTTCAGTTCGATTTCCTCACCCACCATGCTCTTGCTTTTGACAACCTCTTCTGCACCCGCATTTCGGACAATCTCATTGACGATGGCACAGGCCTCTTTCCCGGTCCTCGCCCAGTGGACTTTGCCCCCCTGGCGCTCGACGTTATCCGCAAATTGCGCAAGGTATTCGTCCAGGTGGTTCATCACCTCGCGCTTCAGTTCGCGAGCGCGCAGCCGCAAAGGCTCGAATCCCGGGACCTGGGCGATCGCCTGCAGACGATGCGAGTAAAGCCGAAGGGTCGATGAGCGGTAAGCCTCCTGCAGATGAGCGTCGCCCATCGCTTTCTGGGCCAGCTCGTGGATGGCAGAGCTGTTTACCCCGGTTTCGCTCATTCGTGTTTCTCCAGCAACTCCGCCAGGTGGAGGGTTTGAATCGGCAGCTTCTCCCGGTGGATGTACCCCGCGAGGTGCATCAGGCAGCCCGCATCGTTAGCCACCACGTATTCCGCTCCCGCCTCCACGGCCGCGCGAATCTTGTCCCGAGCCATCGCCACAGACACCTCGGGGAATTTCACTGAGAATGTTCCCCCAAAACCGCAGCAGACCTTGTTGTCCTGCATCTCAACCAGCTCAATACCTTTCACGGCCTTGATCAATTTGCGCGGTTCCGTCTCAATCCCCAACTCACGCAAAAGATGGCAGGAGTCGTGATAAGCGACGCGGTGGGGAAAACTCGCGCCGACATCTTCCGCTTTCATCACCTTCACCAGGAACTCCGAGAATTCATAAAACCGCTCCCGCAACTGCCCGGCTTTCCTCAGCAACTCCGGATCATCGGCAAACAGCTCCGGATAAAAGACGCGGATCATCGTCGAACAGGATCCCGATGGCGCAACAACGTAGTCCGCGTCATCAAACAGGTCGAGATTTCGGGCGGCAACCTCGCGCGCTTCCTCGCGGTAGCCCGTATTGAACGCAGGCTGCCCGCAGCAGGTCTGGGCGGGATTAAAGGTGACTTCGGCTCCGGCGCGCCGCAGAATTCTTACGACGGATTCGCCAACCTGAGGGAAAAGCTGGTCACCCAGGCAGGTGATGAACAGCGCCACCTTGGGAGAATTATTGGCCATCAGAATCAATCATACTGAATGCTACTGCGCGGAGTAGCCCCCATCAACCATCAGGTGGGCGCCCGTGATATAACTTGCTTCGTCAGAGGCCAGGAACAGGATCGCGTTGGCTACTTCCCGAGTCTGCCCCGCCCGGCCCATAAAAGTTTTGGCGCCTTCCGCGGCGTCGAATTGTTCCAGGGTCATGCCCACTTTTTCCATGTGCCGGTACGAGGCTGCCGTGATGATCGATCCGGGACACACAGCGTTCACCCGGATTTTGTGGGGACCCAGATCCATCGCCATGTTCCTGGCAAGCTGCACCATGGCTGCCTTGGTGGCGCTGTATGCAAAAAAGTCGGGCTGGGCCAGAAAGCTGGAAATCGAGCCCAGGATGACGATCGACCCGCCCCTCTTCTTCATGTGCTCAACAGCGTATTTTGTGACCAGGGCGGTTCCGATCACATTCACGCCCAGGGAGTGTCGCCAGTCTTCGGCCGTAGCTTCAAAACCTTTCAGAACAAATGTTGCCGCGTTATTCACCAGGATATCGATTCCGCCGTAAATCTTCACTGTCTCGTCTGAAATTCTTTTTGCGTCGGCTTCCTGCGAAATGTCAGCCTGGACAAAATGGGCGGTGTTTCCCTTTTCACGAATCGCCTTGACGGTTTCATTGCCACCCTTAGGATCGATATCGGCAACCACAACCTTTGCGCCCTCTTCGGCCAGGCGTTCTGCCGTGGCACGCCCAATTCCGGCTCCTGCGCCGGTTACAATGGCAACCTTGTTCTCCACTCTCATATTCGTTCCACCCTCCCGCGCCGCATTTCCGCCCGGAAATGAGGACACTCATTCGGCTGATGCGCCTCGGTACCGGCCTGGCCAGCCGCTTCTAAACGTAAAATACCAGAGGTCATAAACGCTACGGGAATTTTAAGGTGAAGTCAAGCGGCCCGCGCAAGGCGTTTCGAAAGGGCGGGTCCGAAGAGTCGCCTGGCCGCCGCCACCATCCACAGTGGGTAGAACGGCACGCACCGGTCTCCGCACGATACCTTGCCATGAGGCCGGCGGCATGTGACTGATGCTTTCTCTCGTTCACCCGGCTTGCCTCAACCTCATTGGCTGGGTGGCTGGGGTGGCGCCGGCGCAGTCGGCGGCTGGGGTGGGGTTCCGTGCCTCATCATCATTCGGCCTTGGCGATGTTCCATCCAGCTTTGTCCCCGGCGTCGCTCTCTGAAGCGCTTCTTGATGAACTGGCGGACTTCCTCTTGTTGTTGCGGAGACAGAACCGTCTTGGCATCCAGCAGGGCCTGGACATTGTTCTTCATCATCTGTCCCCGCAGTTCCGAAATCTGCTGAACCTTCTTCAGCACTGCGGCCCGGTCTGGCTTTTCGGAGTGCAATAACTGGCCCAGGTCGATTCCATCAATCCGCATTTGGGCACGCGTCTGGATATTCGCTTTCTCGGTATTGGCAACGATCTGGCGCAGGCGGCTCACCTGGCTGTCCGTGAGATTGACCTGGGCCCTGAACTGATCATTTTGCAGCAAGGCAAGGAACCACTGGCCCATCATGCCACGATCAGGTCCTCGAAAGCCGTGCCCCCATCCGGTCCCCCAGGGCCCTTGCGCTGCAAACGCGAATCCGGCAGCGGCGAAGACAAGCGTGGCTGCGATGGCAATCCATTTTTTCATACTGTACCTCCCCTTTGATTTCACTTATATGGGACGCTGCGTCCGCCGCTGGCGTTACCTCACACTCCGGGAGATGTATGCCATCGGGTATAGTAGACATAGTGCCTGACAGTTCAGTGTGCACTCTCTCTGGCGCATGATGAATTCCCATCTTCCACAGTTGGGCAACAAGACTGATGTCACTGCCGAGCCCATCCAGCGGCTTATGATGTTCCGCTCCCTATACCACCGGGATTTCTCGGTCTTCTGGGCAGGCAACTTTCTTTCAAACACCGGGACCTGGATGCAATACGTCGCGCTCGGATGGGTCATCCTCATTATCTCCAACTCGCCGTTCCTCCTGGGGCTGAACGGATTTCTGGCCCAGATTCCGGCACTGGTCTTCGCCTTGCCGGGCGGGACCATCGCCGACCGTCTGAATCGGCGAAAGTTGATGCTGGTGACCCAGACCTCCATGATGTTGCTGGCGCTGTTTCTGGCCATCCTCACTTCATACCAAGCGATCACGATCGATGAAATCCTTGCCATCAGCTTCCTGACCGGAATTGCCTCTGCTCTCAACTACCCGGCTTATCAGGCGCTGATTCCGGACTTGCTTCCCCACGAAGACCTCATGAACGGCATCGCGCTGAACTCCGCGCAATTCAATATGTCGCGAGCCATCGGTCCCACCGTTGCGGGACTGGCGCTGGGAACGCTTGGCGCTGCTGCTTGCTTCTATCTGAATTCGGCCAGCTTTCTTGCGCTGATCCTTGCTCTGCTGGTGATCACGATTCCGCCGGTCCACAGGACAACGGGTACCCGATTCTGGGGGTCGATGGCGGAAGGAATACGCTACGTGAAGCAGCATCGCATGATCATTCTGCTTCTCTCGGTGCCGGCTTGTCTCAGCATTCTTGGCCTGCCGTTCATTGTACTGATGCCGGCCATAGCGCGCAATCTGATCGGAGTGGGAGCCTCCGGCCTTGGATTTCTGATGGGCGGCGCCGGACTGGGAGCGGTCGCTGCAGCGCTGTTTATTGCCGCCAGAGGAACTCCCGAGCGGCGCGAGCGCCTGATCCTCACCAGCGCAACCTTCTTTTCCGTGGCCCTGATCCTTCTGGCGGGAGTTCACGCGTTCTGGGCAGCGTTCCTGCTGCTCGCCGTCATGGGTGGAACGATCGTCGGCACGCTGACGGTGGCCAACACTACGCTCCAAACAACCACTCCGCCGGAACTGCGGGGCAGAATCATGGCTATGTACTATATGGCAATGTCGGGGCTGCTGCCGTTTGGCAGTCTGCAGGCAGGCGCACTCGCACAGGCGATCAGCACACGTTTTGCCCTTGGTTTGGGAGGGGCTGGTTGCCTGGTCTACTTCCTCATCTTGCAGATCTTCCTCACCCGGCTGCGACGCACAGGGCAGACTTCCCAGGCACCTGAAGTCCGGGCCTGAAATAGACCACAATCCCGGCCGTCCCTGCCGTAAGCCAGCTACTTTTTGGCTGTCTGCAAGTCTCTGTCAATCAACTGGTAAATTCGAGTGGGGGAGAACCCCACCACTGGAATGCCGTTAATGAAGAGCGTGGGCGTACTGATGACCCCCAATTCCTGACCCTCGTGCATGTCGGCCTCGACCCGCGGAAGGGTCGCCTTTGAATCCATGCAATCCGCCAGCTTCAGCCGGTTATACCCCGCGCGCTGGCCCATATCCAGGAGCAAGGTCCGGGCATCCGCGGAGTCGCCGGTAATCATGCCCTGGCTGGCAAAAATAATCGTGCGAAAACGGAAGTAATCCGCGGGGTTTAGCTCATATCCGCACTCATTCGCGATGGCTGCCTGCAGGGCCCAATTGTGGATGGTGACGAGCGGAAATTCTTTGAAGATGATCCTGATTTTATTGCCGTACTTGGGAATCAACTTGTTCACGAAAAACTTCTGTGTTTCTGCGCACATGGGACACTCGAGGTCCGCAAACTCCACAATCGTAACCGGCGCATCCGCAGGTCCGACGGAAGCCTGATTATTCAGGTTGATCATGTGCTCCACTTCGGTTCTTGGATCGGCACGCAGGTTATAAATGCTCCCAATCACCGCATATCGCCCGTCTTTGGTCATATAGGCGGCCTGGGCCGTCTTCGTTGCGCCGTCCTGTCCGTAAATGGTCGTTGCATAAAAACCATCGAACTTGGAAGCCCGGAACGGCCCCACACTCAGCTTGACGGCATCCGGAACATGGAATTTGGTCCGCACGAAATCGACAATCTCCTTGTCCCTGGCGGAAGTGTTTGCGGCGCCCGCGTTCTGCGCGGCCGGTATGTCATTAAAGACAACCCCGATCACTAGATAATGTCCGTCCTTGGTAACAAAAGCAGGCTGAGATTTCTGCTCTTTTCCCAACTGAACCCTGATAATGGTTTGATAAAAGTCCGCGTATTGGGAGTCCTGGAGCGGGGCGACAGTCAACTGGGTGTTGTCAGGAACGCCAAACCTTTCCCTCACGTAATGAGCGATTTTTTGAAGCGTCACAGGACCATTGGCAGCCGCCACATGCTGAGGTATTTGTGAAACAATCAGCGCAACTAACAGCCCCGCAAGCAATCCTCGCCCTATCAATCTCTTCCAATGCCTTTTCATCAAGCTCCAAAACTCCTTTCACACATGAAGCCCCTTCAGCCGGTCTGGGTTAATTTTAACCGCGAGGGCCCGGAAAAATCAATTCGTGCAGCGGCGCTTCGTCCTGAAGATGCAAGCCAATATGGGCCGATGGAGGCAAGCTGCGCAGCGCTCCCCGCGGTTGCCCGCTTGTGAAAGTAGCCGCCCCGAGAAGTGAATTCCGGGAGGGCCTGGAAGCTTTGCAGTGTCCGTCCGCGCCTGGCATTCCCTGACGATCCCTTAAGAGCTTGAGCCGCTGGTCATCAGGTTCTGACCAGGCGTGCCAATGTCGTCCTCCTCAATCTGTGCCGGCCTGACAACAGATCAGAAAGAAAATCTGATCTGTGCCTGCAAAGCCCGCGGCGTTACAAAATGCGTCCCGCTGAAAGTTGAGAGAAAGTTGTACAACGCTTCCTTGTTGGCAATGTTGATTGCGGTGAGCGTCAGCGAAACTCTCGGACGTTCGGTGTGGAAGAGATTGTCCAAGCCAATCCCCACATCGAAGAG
>JBJKQK010000245.1:0-8585 GCA_046705285.1 Terriglobia bacterium | reverse complement strand
GGCTGACGCGCATGCTGCCCTGCTCAATGTATTGAAGCTCGAGCGGGTGGCCGTGATTGGGGCTTCTGCAGGTGCTCCGTCGGCAATGCAACTCTGCTTGCGCCATCCCGAACGCTGTTCGGCACTGGTCCTGCTTTTCCCGCTGGCGTTCGCGCCGCGACCCGCGGGTGAAGAAACACCCAACCCTTCACCTCTCCTGCTGTTTATGATGAAGGCGACTTTGCATTCGGACTTCATGTTCTGGACTGCGACGAGAGTCGCGCGCAACACACTGATCAAGACCGTACTTGGGACACCGGTGGAAGATTTCCGATCTGCGCCGGTCGAGGAGCAGGCACGCGCCTTGCAGGTGATGAAGCATATTCTGCCGGTCAGTGAGCGCGAAAAAGGAATCTGGAACGACTCGGCGATTGGCGCCTCGATACCCCGCTACGATCTTGAGCAAATCCACGCGCCTACGCTCTTGATCAGCGCCGAAGATGACTTGTACAGAACCTTCCCCAGTTCACGATACACTGCAGAACATATCCCCGGTGCGCGACTTGTGGACTTCCCAACCGGCGGCCACCTTCTGCTGGGCCACTGGAAGGAGGCCTGCGACCAGGTTGCCGGTTTCCTGAGTCGGCAGACCGCCTCAGGGCATTCAGTCACGCAATAGTCGTCTGTACGTCGTAATCTGATGTCCACGTGCTGGCACCGTGGCGTTTGGCTATCTTACTTTCCTGATTTGCTTGAAATTGCCTTTTGCAAAGTTCACCAGTGCCGCCGTGTCTCATACCGTTTGCTGACGAGGCGAATACCTCCCAGATCCCGGCCAGACCCTCTGCAAACAGTCCACGTTGAGCTCTAACGGGCCGTGCGCAGACAGGCGCGGGGCTCCCGGCGTATCGTCATTAGCTCTTCCATAAGTCGACAAGCGAAGAGTATCCCGTCAGCCGACCACAATCGGGCTGCGACAAAAAGGGGACACACCTGTGCGCCCGCGACGCACCGAAGGAGCCAGGATCAGTGGGGAAGAGGGCTATGACCACTCGTCATCCGTGACAGTGGGTTTTGGGAAAGCGATTTCCTTATGGTAGAAGATCCGTGCCTACAGCGCTTTGACATAATCCGCCAGGGCTGCGTTGAACTTCTGCGGCTGTTCGTAAAAGAGAATGTGACCGCCATCCTCGAAGGGGATGAAGGTTCCGTGCGGCACCTGGTCGGCAATGGCTCTGCCCATGGCGATTCCTCTGGGGAAGACGCCCGAGTCCGCGGCACAGACGATGACGGGCACTTTGATTGCCGGCAGTGATTGGGCGTAATCGCTCATCAGGAAATCGGAGTAGACCGCTTCCGCAATCCACGGGGGCGTCTTCAGCACCTCCGCCACCACCCAGTCCATGTCGGCATCGGAAGGCTTCTGCTTAAACATTCTGTTGGCGAAGCCGGCGGCAAATTTCCCGGGGTCGGCTGTGAGACGAGCAAACGTCGCATTCATCGCGTCATAGTTGTAGTTTCTCAGCGTGTGGCTGTTCCATTCCGCCGGACTGAACGGAAACGGAGTGGTGTCCACGAGGCCAAGGGCTTTCAGGCGCGTATCTCCACCGTACTGCTCGTAATAGGAAAGGACCACGGGCCCTCCCAGGGACCATCCCACCAGGACAGTCTCCTGCAGGTCCAGGCGCTCGATAACCTCCCGCACGTCGCGCGCATATTGCCGGATGGTCTGGCCGGTCAGCGCCTTGGAAGAGTTTCCGTGGCCCCGGAGGTCGAGGGTCACCACCCTGAACTCGTTTGCCAGTTCAGGAACATTCTTCTGCCAGAACCTGGATGAACACATCCACCCGTGAACCAGCAGGATGGGCTGTCCCTTGCCGCGATCCTCGTAGCAGATTTTCGCGCCGTCTCCTGTTTCCAGATAAGCTGCTGCATTCAAGTGTGACGGGTGACCCTCAGCATTCAACGTCCGCGCCACCGTCGTGGATTGATCCGGCAGGTTTGAGCCCAGTGTCGAGGCAACTGCCGCCGTGCAGGTACACTGCAATAACTTGCGTCGGCTTAAGGTTTCCATGTTCCGGCCTCCTCTTCCCCAGGATGTCGAAAATGGTAGTGCTGTGCAAGCTGTACCAGCAGTGGCCATCATCACTGGCCGGAGTTCTGCAACTCTCGACCCTGAGATCCTCTTAGTGTAAGCCATTGCCCTCCAGATCAGCGATGGATGAAACAACCAGGTTGTTGCCGACACGTCGTCACCCTCGCCGCGTGGGAGCTTGCTGCATGAACTCTTCGATTGTCGACTCGAGGAGTTGGTTGAAGACGGCCGGCGCTTCCAACATAACGAAATGGCCCACTCCCGCCACGATCCGAGAGTGGGAATAAGGTGGATACCGCTTATTAATCTCTTCCGCGGTGGGCTGTAAATCCGAATTGATGAATACGAAAGGCGTCTCTACTTTCTGGAGTGCCCTTATCAGGCAGTTGTCGATGTTGCCCCAAAATGCAAGCTCGCCGTCGGCCTCGGTGGCTGCTCCCAGGCCCACCTCGGGCGGGCTGGCGGACATGTCTGCCGCTACCCATTCCACAAGCTCTGGATCCGATTTTGGCGTGAAGATGGTTCGCACCCAGTTACTGACCGCCTCACGGAAGTTGACCCGAAAAGGAGCGATGAATGCGTCCATTTCCTCTTGAGTGTGCGTATCTTCCAGGTTGTAAAATTGGTCCACTGCCACCAGACCTATAACCTGGCGCGAAAACTTGGGTGCAGCCTTCAGAATAACGGAACCTCCCATCGAATGGCCGATGAGAACAACCTGCTTTGGTCCGAGCTTCGCGACGACCGCCGCGGCATCCTCTCCGAACGCATCCATCGTCCAGGCTTTCCGGTTGAGCCCGGACTCACCATGGCCTCCAAGGTCGATGGACACAACTCGATGTTTTTTCGCAAAGTAAGGCAGTTGTTCACGCCAATAGCTCCGGTCACAACACCATCCATGAATAAAGATCAGTGTTGGTTCGCCCTCGCCGCTAAGCTCATACCGTATATGAACTCCATCGGCAGAGGCAGCCGTTCCGATCTCGACCGCAGGCTTATCTGTCTGTTCAGCATTCTTGCCTATTGGTGATTCAGGTTTGCTTGTCATGGCAACCGCTCCACATGCTCCAATCACTTTTTAAATTTCGGCACGGGTGGAATCACAGGCAGGTTGGGAATCGAGACGGGATCGATCTTAAATCTTCTGTCGTACCGGGCGGGATCTGTAATATCCTCGTTCTCGGTAGATCGCCATGTAAAACTGCAGGTCCCGCATCGATAGACTTCCCAGGCATTATCAACAGGCGCCTTCACCAGCAGCTCCGCGGCATCGGAATCGCATCTCGGGCAAATCATGCTATCTCCCCTTCCTCATGGCTTTTTTCAAATAATCCCGCCAGAACTCCGTCTTTTCAGGCACCTCCAGAAGTTCTGCCTTTCTGCCCACATCAGGGGCAACCGGGGTGGTCGCATCGATGATCACCTTGGTCTGCATGCCGGCCGGTTCTGATGATGGATCGAGCGGCATGCCCGGGGCATTCGGGATAAGCACAACGTCCTTGGAAGGCCGGACCATTGTCGTCATGGCCCACATCACCTGCGGCAAATTGAAGGGATCGACAAATTCGTCGACGATGATTACGAACTTTGAATAGGGCATGCCGTGCGGAGTGGACAAAAGCCTCATGGCGACAGCTTTCCCGTATCCGCCAAACCTCGATCTGGTGGAAACGACAACCCCGATTCCATGGGTATACATCGCATTCACGGCAACGACCTCAGGGAAATCCTTCTTGAGTTGCCTGTAGAGAGACAGGCTGGTGTTTAATGCAAGCAGATAGTCAATCTCAGTCCAGGGCATGCCCAGGTAAAGGTTTTCGAACATGGGGTTCGTACGGTGAGTGATCGTGTGGATCTTTATTTCGCACTGCAGCCTGGCGCCTGAATAAGTGCCAGGGAATTCGCCGAATGGGCCCTCGATTTTACGCACTCCGGGCAGGATATTTCCCTCAAGGACCACCTCGCTTCGTGCCGGGATGTCCAGGTCGCCTGTCTCACTTTTGACAAGCTCAATGGGAGCACTCTTCAGGGCGCCGGCAAATTCATATTCGGACTGTGCATACTCAATCGGCGTGCTGGCCATGAAATTAACCACAGGGTCATTGCCGATGCATATGGCCACGGGCAAGGGTTCGTTCCTTTCCTCCGCCTTTCTCAGATGAATCGCTATGTCATGGAAGGGCAGAGCCTGAATTCCCACAATGTCCTTCCCTTTAACCTGAATCCTGTAGATGCCGGCATTTTCCTTGTTGAAATCAGCGGGGTCTTCGAGATCCTTAGAGACAACGACTCCCTTGGAAATAAAAAAACCGCCATCAAATTTATTGACCCTGAAAAGGGGGAGGATATCGAAAAGGTTGATGTCCTCTCTGATTTTATTCTCTTTGATGGGTGCATCTTTCTCCGTTACCCATACAGGCTTGACCGGATAATCGTCCCACAGCCGGTCCAGTGCGAAGAACTGTTCCCTGATCGACGTGTCCTTGGGCAGGTTCAGCATGAGAGCGTGATTCTGCCATGATCCCTGTACGTTCAGTGCCATGCTGTTTTTGTAACCCTTGATCTTTTCAATAAAAACAGCCGGTCCGTTTTCCAGGTCGGGCGCTGCCCGGCCTATGGCGCTCAGGTCAGGTTCCGGCATGACCGGACCCTTAATCCTCACGAGTTGATTTTCCTTTTCCAATATCGACAAGAATTCCCTCAAATCCCTGTAGCTCATAAGCCTCTCCTGCAGTGGTCCGTCAAAACTTGTGGTTCAATAAGTTGCTAAAGCTCTCGGTGCAGATCAAACTGTTTTTCGCAACCCTACCGAGTCTCGGAAGATCACCACCCTGCTCATGTTGTGCTTTGGGAGGACAGGCGCTCCAGTGCTCCGGTCCTCAGACGGCATTGGCTGAGAGCATCACTGGATGCTTCATCTTTTGGGCGCAAGGCTGCGAAGACAGGCGACGACGGCCGCCGCATCTTCCCTGCTAAACCCATAGGGCGGCATGGACGGGCCGCGAACTTGCCCGATGGGTCCTTGCCTGTGGTGAGAAGCTCGATGGCCTGCTCATCGGTGAAGGCAACCAAGCCGGCAATGTGCGGAGCAGACTCTCCCCACGCCGGCATGGGTACAATCGGCTTGAACAGGATTCGGGCTCCCTGAAGATCTTTTTCCTCAACAGGCTGCCCCCTGTCGTCTCTCGGTGTATGGCAATCGGCACAAAGACCGACTTGCTGGACGAGGTAGCGACCGCGCTCAAGCCTCGCATTGCCAACCGAGTACAACTTACCACTCGACAGAATCCCCGTGTCTCCCTGGGTGACTCCACGTTTCATGTTGGTCACCTTCCCGGTTCTGGGGAAATCTCTCGTTCAGGACCTGGCTGTTGCGCTTTTATAATCACTCCCACCTATCGGTCTCGCAGTGATACGGCTTACACAGCATTGTGAGCCTAACCCTGCGCTTGCGAAGGCGGGAAAGTGGCCTTGAGCGAAAACCAGGAGACTCAAAGCGAAACCAGGAGACGAGGGTGCAAATGCGGGCTTTAACGCGCCGCCCCTGTGACTGTACAGAAAGAGGTGTCGCTGTCTGGAATCTCCGTCATATGCGCGGAAAGTTGGAATGAGCGAAAGCACGCAAAAGTCGCTCATCTCCGAGGCGTACATTCCTGAATTTGACGGCATGGTCTCCAGCAGCAACACGGGTCTCATCGATCACCATCGGGCTATTGTGCTTTCCAAAGGATTCATGTGGCCGGGGTGGGATGCGAACTTGAATTCACTGATTGAATGTCGGTAGCCGCGCTGCATTTCGGGCCAGCACACGCTGTTGAGGACTTCTGCCTTCGCATGGTCCAGATCAGGAAGCACGGTCTCCACGTTCGGTTTGTGACGCCTCTTAGCGGGTATTCCAGGCTTTTTTCCTCCTGTCCAGCCGCCTCCTAACGGCTGCCAGCTGGGAGTACTGAAAACAACCGAGCAATCGTTTAACCTCTACGGGCATGGAGTCTGCTGGAACCCACCTCATTGGGATTCTGGGAGTGCCGCGTCAGCGATAACCGGACCCGCTGCACAGCGAGCACTTTTCCTCTCCACTCCCACGGCACCTTGGGCAAAGTTCCGTAAAGGAGTTTCCGCCCGTGTAAAGGTAGCCAGACCTGCATGCACTATAGGTGCAATGTTGCCGTCCAGTGCCGCCGCATGAAGGGCATCGGGCACGTTGACCGGTGTCTACAGTGTTGTAGGCTGGAGTGCCGGTCGAGGTATGGGAATACGAAGAGGAAGTGTTGTAAGAGATTGACTGATTACCATAAGGCGATTCCCCCTTTCCAACAAAGGCAAGAATGAGTCCAAGCAGCCACCCGATCCCGGTGAATCCGAACATCAGGCTTAATATGGCGACAAGTTTGACGTATCGCCCCCGGCGCATCCCGACGATGAATATCGGCGTGAAATACAGGAAGATGATGACGACACCAACCAGCATGAAAAAAAGAAACCGGGTATCACCGCTGACATGCGCCGATGCAGGATGGTCGGAGGATTGATTGTCACTCAACAGGGCATTCCGCCCGGCCTTTTCCGAAGCCTTTTCGCGCTGGACGGCCTGAGCATAGCGGCGTTGAGCAGTGGCAGAAAAAAAGGTCTGTGCCACATAGGTCTTGTCCATGCTGTAGGTGTCGCGGGCCTGTAGCCACTTCGCCCAAGGGGTGTTCATGCCGGTTGCGGACGTCTTTTGTCGGCTCAGTTCCTTTTCTACGGAAGCGACAATCTTGTTTTCCGCCGAGACGTAGGCCATGCGCAGACGGACCTCTTCGGGAGACTGCTGGTCTCGGTTGAACTGGCGCGGACCTTCAAGAGTGGCCAGCATGGAGATCAGTTGGTCGAATACGCCGACCTGACGCGCCGCCGTGTCCAGCGAATTCTTGCCGTGCACCGTGCTCAGTACGCGGGCGACGGAAGGCATGCCGTAAGGATTGGACGATGTCGCTGCAACAGCACAGGGAATGACAACCAACAATGCGATGATCTGGAGAACCGCCAGAAGTAGGATCCGGGATTTGCCATTTGACTTGTTGTTCATGGTGCCCAATTGAGTCTTTCAGGTCGGTCTCGCGATTATACACCTGTCGCACGGGTTGGTAAGCAAATTCGGATTGCCGAGACCCCGTTTTACAGTGCCGTCGTCATGTTCGTCACCGACTTTCACTACCCAACCAGCCCCCCTGGGCCGGATGCAAAGACAATTCATCTGCGTTGACTGATGTTTTCATTCGTTTTTCATTCATCCGATGGCAAGGAGCGGCAATCGCAGGCGGTTGATGGCCCGGAGAATGAAGAGGCAAGCAGTTCGTGCAGAGCTATAAAACCACTCTGCGCTGCCTGGCTGAGCACCGGTCTTGCCATTCTGTACGGATCCGTCCGAGGTCCAATTGCCAAAGTTGGTATCATCGGCTTACCACTGCCGTGACCCGGCGTCTGAAACGAATGGCCACCAGGCATGGGGTGGAGGATGCACCTCGCGTTCAGCCTGTTGATCGCGCTGGTGGCGAAGTGGCACCCAAGGAATCGCAAGAACGGCAACCGCATGTTTTCCGACGTCGCGAGGAAGTTGCCGGTTCTGCTGCCGGCAGTGATCACACTGGGCGTTGCCCCATTGTTGTTTGTGCAAGTCCTCTACGGACAGTTTTTCTATACTTCGTCCATTATCGTGGCCTGGCCGTGGTTCTTTGTGCTGGTCCTTCTGGCCGCAGGCTATTACGGCTTTTATTTCGTGTCATACCGGAAG
The DNA here is from genome assembly GCA_046705285.1 of Terriglobia bacterium. Lineage (GTDB taxonomy): Bacteria > Acidobacteriota > Terriglobia > UBA7540 > UBA7540 > SCRD01. The sequence continues at coordinate 738 of JBJKQK010000245.1, read as the reverse complement.
GATCGGCATCCCCGCTGGGCGAGCCTGGTGCTCCTGCTGAGCGTCGTGTTCATCTTCATCATCGCCTTCCCGTTTACCAACAACCTCACCTTGAGCCAGAACGCTGCACATTGGGGCGCAAAATACTTTGCGGATCCGGCCGGGTGGAATCTCAATCTTTCGGAGCCCACACTGATCCCGCGCTATCTGCATTTCATGATTGCGGCGGTGGCCCTGGGAGGAATTCTGCTGGTTCTGATGGCCTGGTCTCGATGGAAGAAAGACCGTGAGTACGCTCGCGACGTCATTCACCTCGGCGGCAAAACTTTCATGTATGCCACGATGGCTGAATTCCTGGTCGGCGTCTGGTCCCTGATCGCTCTTCCACGACAGACGAGCCATCTGTTTCTGGGCGGCAATGCTTTGGCAACAATCCTTCTCGGAATTGGGGTGGGCGGCGCAATTGTAGCCATCGTCCTCATGGCCCGTGCGCTACGAAATGAAAACATTCGCCTCGCGGGTTACTCAGTCTTGGGCATCATGAGTGGCGTCATCCTCAGCATGGTGGCTATCAGGGAGATTCTGCGCCTTGCTTATCTGGAGCCGTATTTCCACCCTGAACAATTCGCTGCGAAGACACAGTGGTCCGTCTTTCCTCTGTTCCTGGCCGTGTTCCTAGCCGGGGTCATCCTCTGGTTCGTGATGCTGAAGCGCTAGGGCTTGTTCGCCGGCCGGGACAGGATTGAGCGAATATGAAGA
>JBJKQK010000244.1:0-3240 GCA_046705285.1 Terriglobia bacterium | reverse complement strand
GCCATCGCGCGTTTCCACGCCTCAGAAGACCACGACGCACGGTACCTCCGAGCAACGGAGGAGAAAGAGCCCATGCAGCAGTTTCATGCTTTCTTCACGGCTGTAAGCGTCGAGATCGAGGTGATGTCCCCTCCCGCTGCCAGACATGCTTCCATGCGCAGGTTCTCGGAACACTTCGAGTTCTTTGTCAAGTTGTTGCAATAACTCGCAATTACGCCTCATGGCTGGCTCTGTGCGGCATTTGTCGGCTCGCTAATGCCGAAGCACGGAGTTGTCCCCTGTCGAGGCGCTGGTTCGGCGGGGCAACGTGCTCCGCTGCCCCACCTCGATATGGTTTAGGTCCGTGAGTTGCGAGTAATGCGCAAGGATCCGTTGGGACAACCATCTGTCAAATCGCCAAAAGTATTCGACGCAGACTCGTTGAAACTTTTTCCAGGGTTTCACTTCGACGGGAACCGCTGAGCCCGCCGTTCGTGGGAAAGTCCCTGAGAACCAATCCGCCAGAGCGCCCTTGGAAGCATTCAGCGCATCTGAAGCAGATGGCGGAATTGCGGGGTAGCCATGCTGAAGGGGCTGGGCCACCAGCCGGGCTACAGTAAAAGCTTTAGGAAACGAGGTTCTGCAGTCCCTGCGGACTGAGGGAAACAACAGCAGAAATGCCAGAAAAGAGGCGGCGCCCAAGGCCGCACTCCAATAAAGCCCACGTCCGGTGCGACGTCGCCGGACAGATTTGGCAACATCACAGGGCTCGGCAGTGGGAGCCGGAGGAACATCAACGTGGACAGAATGCCGGGCGTGGCCAACGGGGTCTACCTCTAAATCTCTGACCGCTTCCAGCACAGTCTCCCGATCAATCTTCTGGCGTCGGAGCGCACATCCAAGCGAGAGGGCGTTGAAGCAGAGGTTGTTGATATTGCGCGGGATGCCTAGACTCTGAGCAGCAATAATGTCCATGGCGCCGGAGGTAAAGATCCGGCTTCCATCATGACCTGCGACCCGCAACCGGTGTCGTATGTACTTTTCCACATCTTCCCGGCCAAAAGGTTCCAGTTGCCCCAGGAAGGCGATGCGTTGACGGAGTTGCACTAGACGAGGGCTCGCCAGCTTATCTGCCAACTGCGGCTGTCCGGAAAGAATGATTTGCATCAGCTTTGAAGACGGAGTTTCAAAGTTTGACAGGAGACGGACTGTTTCCAATACCGAGCTGTCGAGATTCTGTGCTTCATCAATCACCAAAACGAATCGCCTGCCGGCGCGGAACATTCGACTCAAGGCTTGGTTGAGTTGCGTGTGTAAATCTACAAGGTCCTGCCCGCAAGTCTCTACACCCATGTCGGCCAGCAGGTAATGGAGAAGCTCAAGTGAATCGCACTGGGTCTGAAACAGGAAGGCTGTACAAGCGGATTTAGGTAACTTTTCCAGAAGTTGAAATAGCAGCGTCGTCTTGCCCATCCCCGGGTCTGCAATGAGAGCCATGAATCCGCGGCCTGCTTCGACGCCGTAATACAGCGAGGCGAGCGCTTCCCGATGTGCCCGGCTGAGATAAAGATAACGGGGGTCGGGAGTGACTCCGAACGGCTGCTCGCGCAGTTGGTAATAATCGATAAACATATCTCCTATGCAGCCTTCTTAGGGAACGCTGCGAGGGCAGGCGTGTGTAAGGAAGTCGCCAGTTCGTCTGCGGTTCGGAACGACGAATCGAAATAATCAGCGACGAAGGCCGAGCCCAGACTCACCAGGAGTGCCAACGGGACGCCGACAGCTAAGATGAGCCGCCGGGAGTAGACAGGAAACGCCCGCACCATGGCAGCCTCGGCGATGGCCGGGTTGTCGGTGCGCTTGTAGTCAAGCATATTGCTGATATGCGCCTCCTCAGCCTTCTTGCGATAAAGCACGTAGTTTGTTTCCGCCATCTGTGGATGCCGTTGAGGCAATCAGCCACGCTATCACACTCAACACGCGCTATTTGCGGGTTCAAAGCAACTATTCGGTCGGAAGCTTCAGCAATCGGATCTGCCTCAAACGCAATGCCCACCCCGCCCCGGATCGGCACAGCTGATAGAAGAGAACACAAGGCCTTCCGAATGAGCTTGCGAGGACTGATGACGCCAACGGCTACCAAGTCCGCGGTCCCCCTTTTGTACCTAGCTAAGAAGCCTATCGTAGATTTGCCTCTATTCTTACCAAGGCACACTAGGAAGTCAATTGCAAAATGATCGTTGGAGAACCACCGCGCTTATGGTCTCTGGCAGTGCTTACATATACCGTAGAGTCATACAGGTGAGTAATATACCCGCGACAATCCGGTTCTTAAGCGAGCAAACCGATTTCGCTACTCTGAATTGACCCCCTTTTGATCATCTGATTTGGCGATACGTGGCTGGGCGACTCGCTGGCTGGGAGAGGCAAACCGGAAGCGCGCCCCCAGGAAGATCTTAGAAAGCTGTCGAGCAGGCCGTGCAGCAGGGAAGCCACACGCGCGTCGGGGAGTTACCCCTGGTTTTGGCCTGACTATACCCAAAACCCATTCCAGCGTTTTGAAGAGATCGACTGTACGTGCTTGCATGACTCCGGGAATCCAACGGCGGTATCGCTCCCAATACGGGTGGGGCTTCAAGACGCTGTGAAAACCTTGGCCCTGCAGGAATCCGCGAACCGTTGCCACACTACCATTCTCCGCGAGGACGTCAATATCGCCGCCGCCCTCACTACCCAAATCGACCTCAATATTTTTGGGCACCCGGTGTCGAGTGACGCCGGGTGGCATATTGGCCAGCCTTCGCGCTCGAAGACTTCCTTGGCAACGCGTCGCCAAACATGTGAGGCTGGTGTGTGAAGAAGAGAATGCAGTGGGTGCACCAGTCCGGGACCCGAACGTAGAGTCCACCCTGGCCGGAGTGCTTAGCCACTGGATCAGAACGGCTTTGTTTTGCAGGCCAGCTTGGCTCGATCATTTCCGCAACTACCAAGAAGTGGTCTGCTGAAGGCCAGCATCTCTCGAGTCGCAATTCTTGTAGATTGGCGAGCCGCTCAGACAGTGTTGTCGTGGTATCATCCGGCCGCGGTAAGATTCATGGGCAGGAAATCAGAATGCGTAAACAAGCCGATCATCATCCAGACGCGCGTATGCGATTCTGGCGCGCTCCTTGCCTTCTCCGGCAATCTCCCACGCTTTGCCACTCCTGACCAGCCTCATCTGATTTCTCTGCCGCCACCAGTCATTCATTTCCGCCGGCAGGG
>JBJKQK010000243.1:0-10547 GCA_046705285.1 Terriglobia bacterium | reverse complement strand
CTTTCAGCCGTTCCAGGTTTGCCGGCACATATTCCTCGATGTGCTCCCCGCCAACCTCCTCCTCGCCCTCGATCAGGAACTTGACGTTGACAGGTAGCCTGCCTCCGCTCCGCATAAAGCATTCCGCGGCCTTGATCAGAATGTAGGTCTGTCCCTTATCGTCTGAGGCGCCGCGTGCATAAATGTCGTTACCGCGCAATGTGGGCTCAAAGGGAGGTGAGTTCCATTCGTCCAGCGGCTCGGGCGGCTGGACGTCATAGTGGCCATAAAGCAGGAGCGTCGGTTTGCCCGGCGATTCCATCCACTCCGCGTAAACCAGCGGATGCTGGTCTGGTTTACCGTCGATCACTTCCACGGCGTGCATGCCCATCTGGCGAAGTTCGTCGGCAATGAATTCGGCTGCGCGCCGGATGTCGGGCTTATGTTCCGGAAGCGTACTGATGCTGGGAATTGTCAGCAGGTCCTTCAGGCCGGCGAGGAACTGTTCCTTGTTGATTTCCAAATAGTCCATGGAGGAAGTCGCCACAATCACCTCCTTAGGTCAGTTCATATTTCGGAAGCGCGAAAGCTCACAGCTCCCTGCAATTAACAGCACAGTCTACTCTTCAAGCCCTCGGGCGTCAATTCGGCAACCACTATGCTTTCGGAGGGTTCTGCTGTGGCAGGCTGCCCTCATGGTGTGAGTATCGGTTCCGAACCACCACGAGGTAATGAAGCCCTGATATCACCGTGATGCCGGCGGCAAGATAAACACAGATTTGTACGACTGCCGATGTAATACCTGGCACCTGAGCAAGGAAGCACAACGCTGAAAAAACCGTAACCGACTGGATGACCGTCGAAGTCTTACCAAGGATTGTGGGGTAGAATGGGCGGTAGCCGGCTACCAGGATAATCAGCAAGGCAGTGATCAGAATCACTACGTCCCGGCTCAACACCATAATCGTGAGCCACCAGGGCAGTGCGCCCCTGAAAGACAATGTTATGAACGCGGTGCTCATCAGCACCTTGTCAGTGATCGGATCGAGCGCAACTCCCAGCGGTGAGACCTGGCTGAAGGTTCTTGCGACGGTTCCGTCCAGAATGTCGGAGAACGCCGCCGCGGCCATCACCGCCAGGGCCCCGGTATCGTGCCGTCCAACCACCAGAATGGCAAATATCGGGACGAAAACAAGGCGCAGAATCGTGATCTGGTTGGCTGTTGTGAGTGCACGCGAGGTCATTGGAGCTTGTTTCGGCAAGGTTTTCATTTCCAGATATTTGCTGATTGAAAGGCTGGCATCAATTGAGCAATCGTTCGTACCCGTATCAGCCTTGCGCAAGGGAATATGTACCCGGGTGCGAAACGATCTTGAGATCCGGCTCGCTATGCCGCTGGACATCCTCGAAGGTGATCCCGGGCGCCAGTTCGATGACGCGAAGACCTTCGGAAGTCACTTCAATCATAGCAAGTTCAGTCACAATCGAGTGGACAACCCGCGTTCCTGTAAGAGGCAGCGAACATCTCCTCAGGATTTTCGGCCGCCCGTCCCGCGTTGTATGTTCCATGGCGACAATCACGCGTCGAGCGCCTGAAACCAGATCCATGCTGCCGCCCATGCCTTTTACCATCTTGCCTGGAATCATCCAGCTTGCCAGGTCGCCCTGCTCGTCAACCTCCATCGCCCCCAGGATTGTCAGGTCGATGTGACCTCCGCGAACCATGGCAAAAGATTCCGCGCTCGAAAAATAGGACGTGCCTGGAACCTGCGAAACGGTTTCCTTGCCGGCGTTGATCAGGTCGGGATCAACCTCGTCTTCGAGGGGATAGGGTCCCACGCCCAGCATCCCGTTCTCGGACTGAAGGATCACCTCGATACGCGGTGGAATGTAGTTCGGGACCAGCGTAGGAATTCCGATCCCGAGATTCACGACGTAGCCGTCCTGAAGTTCTTGTGCGACACGCCGCGCAATCAATTCGCGCTTATCCATCAGGTTTTTGCCTCACGGTCCGTTTTTCGATCCGTTTTTCGTATCCGACGCTGCGAAAAATCCGGTGCACATAGATTCCCGGAGTTATGATGCAATCCGGATCGAGTTCGCCGAGGTCGACCAGTTCTTCAACTTCGGCGATGGTTACCCTGGCTGCCGTGGCCATCATGGGGTTGAAATTGCGCGCCGTTTTCCGGTAGACAAGGTTCCCCCAACGGTCGCCTTTCCACGCTTTGACAAAAGCAAAGTCGGCGGTCAGCGCTTGTTCCAACACGTACTTGCGACCGCCGAATTCCCTGATTTCTTTGCCCTCGGCGACAACCGTTCCAACCCCCGTGGGCGTGAAGAAAGCCGGAATCCCGGCGCCGCCGGCGCGAATGCGTTCAGCCAGCGTTCCCTGTGGGTTCAACTCCAGGTCGATTTCTTTGTTCAGCGCCTGTTCCTCGAGCACTTTGTTCTCGCCTACGTAACTTGCAATGAGCTTCCTGATCTGGTGTGTTCGCAGAAGTTTCCCCATGCCGAAATCGCTTATGCCGGCATTGTTGCTGATGATGGTCAAGTCCTTCGATTGTTTCCTCTGGAGGGCATCGATCAGGTTCTCGGGAATTCCGCATAGTCCGAAGCCGCCTGCCATGATGGTCGCACCATCTGGAATGTCCGTAATGGCGGCATCGGCGTTTGCACAAACCTTGTTCATGCAATCCCCGCTTCCTTGTCTCCGTGACGGGATTCAACCCGGGCCTGACCAGCCAGATCGCTCGCTTCTATTCTCGCAGCTTCTCACGCAGTTTGCGCGCCTGCTCGAACTCGTACTCAAGCTCCCGGGTGTTCAGGTACGACTTTATCCTATCAAGTTTTTGGATCATTGCATCGAGAGCGGACCGGATATTTTCCGTGTTGGTTAAGCAGATGTCGCGCCACAAAGCGTATGGACTTTCGGCAAGGCGCGTCAGATCGCGAAAGCCCGAACCCGCCAGCTCCATGGGCAGGGATTCCTCGCAGGCTTTCTCCGCCACCATGCTGGCAAGGCCCGAGGAAAGAAGCTGCGGCATATGGGAAAGATAAGCCACTGCCAGATCGTGGCTGGCAGCGTCTGTAATGTGGGGACGTGCTCCCAGTGACCTGACGAGTGCCAAAAAAGCTTTCACCCGCGCGTCATTCATGATTTCAGCAGACGATGGAACGATCGCATAGCAGGCGTTTTCAAATAGAGCGGCATCCGCTTGTTCAAAACCGGAATGTTCCTTCCCGGCAAGAGGGTGGCCGCCCAGGAACAAAGGTCCGCCAGCGGCCAAGTCTTTTGCGCACTGAGCGATTCGGCGCTTGGTGCTGCCAACGTCTGTAACCAGCGCGTGGGAAGAGGCGGACAGTTTCAGTTGTGGCAGCAGATCGAGGATCTTTCCGACCGGGGTTGCCAGAATGATGAGGTCCGCACCAAGCACTGCGTCGGTGACGTTCTGTGCACCTTCATGGACAGCCCCAGCACTGATCGCACGGCTCAAGACATCCGGACGATCGGAACCTATTCGGCGTGCCGTGTGACCCAGGCGCTTGAGTGCCAGACCCCATGAGCCTCCGATCAGGCCCAGGCCGATGATTGAAATCCGTTTGAAAAAAGGTTCGGAAGGTTCCACGAGGAAATATTCCCTTTTGCGGTGGGTGGCTCAGATGGTGCGCCCTACCGCGGGTGCGATCATTCGCAATTCTTTCATGAGCTGTTCAAACTGTTCCGGGTAGAGCGATTGCGCTCCGTCACTCAGCGCCTTTTCGGGATCAGGATGCACCTCGATGAGGAGCCCGTCGGCTCCTGCCGCCAATGCGGCCCGCGCCATGGGCGACACCTTGTCGCGCCTGCCCGTGCCATGCGAAGGGTCAACGACGATCGGCAGGTGAGAGAATTTCTTCACCACTGGAATGGCCGAGATGTCCAATGTGTTGCGCGTGGCATTTTCGAACGTGCGAATCCCCCGCTCGCAGAGGATGACATTGTAGTTGCCGCCGGACATGACATATTCCGCCGAAAGCAGCAATTCTTCGATGGTGGCGGCGATGCCACGCTTCAGCAAGACCGGCTTTGAGACTTTTCCAAGCTCTTTGAGCAGATTATAGTTCTGCATGTTGCGGGCGCCAACCTGAAGCACATCGACGTAATCGAGCATGATGGGAATCTGCGTCTGGTCCATAACTTCAGAAACGACCAGCAGGCCATGTTTGTCTGCCGCTTTCCGCATCATTGCCAGACCCGGCAAGCCCAATCCTTGAAAGCTGTAAGGAGATGTTCTGGCTTTGAACGCCCCGCCGCGCAAGAGGAGCGCGCCCATTTCCTTTACCCGTGCCGCAATGGTGTCGATCTGGGTTTCGCCCTCGATGCTGCAGGGACCCGCCATCACAACGACCCTGTCGCCGCCCACAGCTACGTCTTTGCCAAGCTGGATCACCGATCCTTCCGGCCGAAAGTGGCGGCTGGCCAGCTTGTAAGGCGCCGTAATTCTGACGACCTCTTCAACTCCTTCAATGAGTTCGAGATCGCGCGTGTCAAAATGGATCTTCGCGCCAACGGCCCCGATCACGGTTTGCCGGACACCCGTCGAACGGTGAGCGTCAAACCCCATCTTCATCAATCTGTCGATGACATTCTGGATTTGCTCTTCCGTTGCGCCTTCTTCCATTATCACGACCATGGCGATTTACTCCCAGCTTTCTTCCCCTGCCACCGAAGATTCCATCGAGTGGCGCTCCAGTGACCTGGCTTCGTCGATAATGCGCTCGAAGAGGCGCCGGATGGCTGCGTCGTCGAGTGGGCCCGGATTCGACTTGACGACATGGCGCAGGATTTCCGCTTCACGGTTTGGTTGCCAGGCGGCGAGCTTCAGTTTCTTTTTCAGGTGTCCGATTTCCACCGCACACTTCGAGCGCTCGTTGAGCAGCTTGACCAGTTGCTGGTCGATTTCGTCGATTCTCTTGCGCCAGTCTTCCAGTTCGCTCATGCGGGTGAACTCCCTGTGCCTTCTCTGAGCCAGCGCACATAGCGCTCAACCAATATTGCTCCCTCGGAGTGAAAATGTTCTTCAATAGCCCGGACCACCGCACTTCCCACCACAGCGGCGTCTGCCTGTTCCTGCACTGCCCGGACCTGGCTCGGATTCGACAGACCGAACCCCACGGCGAGCGGAAGACGGGTGATCTTCCTGACGCGCTGAATCAGCGGCGAGGTGCTTGCGGAGATTTCCTTCCGCTCACCCGTCACGCCGGCCCGTGCAATCAGATAGAGGAAGCCCGTCGAGACGTCTGACACTCGCCGGATTCGCTCATCGGTGGAGGTGGGCGCCGCAAGGAAAACTGTATCAAGATTCCATCTTCGCATCGTCTCGATGTAGGCCCCGGCCTCTTCCGGCGTCAGATCAACAGCCAGAACGCCGTCGGCGCCGGCTTCGTGGGCGTCGCGCGCAAAGTTTTCCAGCCCGTATTGCAGAATTGGATTGTAGTAACTGAAGAGGACAACAGGAGCGCTGACTCTTTTTCTCCATTCCGGCAGCGCACGCAGCACCTTGCACAGTGTCGTTCCAGCACGCAGCGCGCGCTCGGAAGCCCGTTGGATGACCGGGCCATCTGCCAGGGGATCGGAGAACGGGATGCCGAGTTCGATGATGTCTGCGCCTCCGCGTTCTACGGCCGCGAGCAGTTCACCGGTGGCCTCGACGGTCGGATCGCCTGCGGTCAGATAAATAACCAGGCCCTTGGCATTTTCCTCGCGGAGTTGCCGGAACCTTTCCTGGATTCGCGATGTCGAAAGAGTCGGCATGAGAAACCAAACTGATTCTTCGCTGGCTTACAAAATTCCCGCGGACTGAAAGATGCCCAGATCCTTGTCTCCCCGGCCTGAGAGATTAACGATATAGACTGTCTCGCGCCCGGTGCCGGGAGCCCGCTTGATCACTTCCGCCAGGGCGTGCGCAGATTCAAGCGCCGGAATAATCCCTTCCGTGCGGGCCAGAACTCGTGCGGCTTCGAGCGCTTCTTCATCCCGGGCGTAAGTATATTCCACCCGCCCCTGGCGATAGAGGGCGGCGTGCTCGGGACCGACCGCCGGGTAGTCGAGGCCCGCTGAGACCGAATGCGTTTTGGAAATCATGCCGTCCGCGTCCTGCAGGACATAAGTGTAAGTGCCGTGCAACACTCCGGGCTGTCCGCCGGCAAAGCGCGCTGCATGTTCACCCAGACTGAGCGACCGGCCACCCGCCTCGATTCCGATCATTTTCACTTCGCCATCGGGAATGAAGTCATAGAACAGTCCGATTGAATTGCTCCCGCCTCCCACGCAGGCGAAAAGGCAATCCGGGAGCCTGCCAGCCAATTCCAGAATCTGTTCCCGCGCTTCCTGTCCGATGACGCGCTGGAAGTCACGCACCATAGCAGGATAAGGATGCGGCCCGAGCACCGAGCCCATCAGGTAATGGGTGTTTTCGATATTCGTCACCCAGTCTCGCATGCCTTCATTGATGGCGTCTTTCAGGGTTCTGGAGCCCGATCCCACACCCACCACTTCTGTCCCCAGCAGGCGCATGCGAAAGACGTTGGGCGACTGCCGCGCCATGTCTTCTTCGCCCATGTAGACGCGGCACTCCAGGCCCAGAAGAGCGGCCACGGTCGCTGTGGCCACACCGTGCTGGCCCGCTCCGGTTTCGGCAATCAGCCGGGTTTTGCCCATGCGGACGGCCAGTAAACCCTGCCCGATGCAATTATTGATCTTGTGGGCCCCGGTGTGGAGCAGGTCTTCGCGCTTCAGATAAATCTGCGCTCCGCCCAGGTGCTTTGTCAGGTGCTCGGCATAATAGAGAGGCGTGGGCCGCCCGGCATAGAAGCGCAACAAACGCTTGAACTCCGCCTGGAATGCGGGGTCGTTCTTCGCATCATCGTAAGCGCGCTCGAGTTGCTCGATGGGATGCATCAGGGTTTCCGGCACATATCGCCCCCCAAAATCCCCGAAGCGCCCGCGTGTGTCAGGCTCGATTGCGGTTTGTTCTCCGTCTGCCATTTTGCTCACTTCCACGCATACTCAAGAAAGTCAAAGATTTCGGTCCGCCTCCGCGACCGCGGCGAAAAAGGCTCTAAGCAGTGCAGGATCTTTTTGTCCCGGCGCTGATTCCACGCCGCTCGCAACGTCAACACCGAAAGGCCGGACAGTGCTTATGGCTTCCCCCACATTTTGGGCATTCAACCCGCCGGCCAGAATGATTGTGCCATATCTGCTTGCTTCGCGTGCCAGTTTCCAGTCGAATGCCTGTCCCGTCCCGCCCTTCAATTCGGGGTGAAAAGCATCCAGAAGAAAGGCGTTTGCCTTGAGCTCTGTCAGCGTCGCCGCCCTGAAATCCTTGCCGACGGCCACAGCACGGATCAAAGGATAACCAGCCGGCCGCGTGGCTAGATCGGGGAATCGCGGGCCGTGGAGCTGGATAACGCAAACGCCGGATTCGCGGGCGAACGCATTTATGTTTTCAGTTTCTGTTTCATCGGCAAAAACTCCCACGGCCACGACAAAGGGGGGCAAGCTCTCAATGATCGAGCGCGCGGCGCAGGGTGCGATGCAGCGCGGTGACGGAGGATAGAAGTTGAAGCCTAGCGCAGACGCTCCCAGTTCGACCGCCAATTGCGCGTCTTCCAGCCGCGTGATCCCGCACACTTTGATCCTGGTTGGCATAAGGTCAGGCTCCAGCCATCCTCAGGCTCGCCGCCTCCTTGAGGAGCCGTGACAATTCTTTTCCCGGATCGTCCGCCAGCATCAAGTGTTCGCCGATCAGGACGGCGTTGAATCCTGCCGCTGCAAGCCTCTCCAGATCGGCGGCACTCTTGATCCCGCTTTCGCTTACCGCCAGGCAGGAGGAGGGCATCTTTTCCCGAAGGCGGATTGAAGTGTCCAGGCTGACCTCGAGGGTATTCAGGTTGCGGTTATTCACTCCAATGATCTGTGCTCCGGCGTCTATCGCCCGTTCCAGTTCCTCCGCGATGTGAACCTCGACAAGCGCCCCAACATGCAACCGCTCCGCGAGCTGTAAAAAGTGCGCTAAGTCCTTGTCTCCAAGAGCGGCAACAATCAAGAGGATTGCGTCAGCGCCTGCCGCAACGGATTCATGCACCTGATATTCGTCTATGATAAAATCTTTTCGCAAGGTTGGCAGGCTTGCAGTCTCACGCACTGCCGTCAAGTCACTGAGCGAGCCTTGAAAGAACTGTTCCTCGGTCAACACGGAAAGCGCGGAAGCGCCTGCCTGCTGGTATGATTCTGCGATTTCCCGCGGCCTGTAGTCGGCCCGCAGCAGACCCCGTGAGGGCGAAGCCTGCTTGAGTTCCGCTATGACGCTTAACACTTCACCTGAAATCGCTTTGGCAAAATCCCGCCGCTCGATCCGCTTTGCTGCTGCCATGCGGAGGCCATCGAGCGGCGTGCTCGCGCGCTGGTCTTCAAGGCGGCGCCGGCGGGCGGCAATGATTGTGCTCAGGACCTGGCTTTTCTCCACTTTGTTTCCCCAGTGCAGGTTGCGCAATACGGAGCGGAAAATCGCGACCGGAACAAATGCTTACTCTAACCTTCCGCAAGAGCTGAAGTCAACGCTCGAAGCGGCTTTCACCGCATGCCGGCACGTTTGGGGTGTTGTGGCCGGGCCGAAACCTCGCGCAATGTCATTGCCTGCGCAGGGGAAGGATTCCTTGGTGTCGCGACGACAAGTTTCCGGCTCGTTGCGACGAAATAGGCTGAATTTGTCTTTCGGAAGACTTATATTGATGAGTTTGACTTGAATTCAATGGGGAGGAACCTAATATGGCGGATGTTGTAACTTTTGGGGAGGCCATGATTCGGCTGGCGCCTCCGCACTTTCAGCGGCTGGAGCAGACTCACACGCTTGACGTTCAAATCGGCGGCGGTGAACTGAACGTAGCCGTAGGCGTGAGCAGGCTGGGACTCACGAGTACCTGGGTCTCTCGCTTACCCAAGAATCCCTTGGCGCGCCTGATGGAAAACCGGGTGCGGCAGGCAGGCGTTGACACGTCTCAGATCCTCTGGACGGAAGGAGGGAGGGTTGGCCTGTATTTCGTGGAATTCGGCGCAGCGCCGCGGCCAAGTTCCGTCCTCTATGACCGCAGCTACTCTGCTATCGCAACGATCAAGCCCGGTGAAGTGGATTGGAAAAGGGTCTTTACGGGAGCCCGATGGTTTCATACCAGCGGAATTACTCCTGCCCTGAGCGACTCTGCCGCTGCCGTCACGCTCGAAGCCCTGGAGGCTGCAAAGCGAGCCGGAGTCACGGTCAGTTACGATCTGAATTATCGCGGAAAGCTCTGGTCGCCTGATAAAGCGCAGGCTGTCCAGGAGCCTCTGATGGAACTTGTCGATGTTCTGATCACCACAGAAGAAGACACCAGCGTGGTTTTCAAGATCAAGGCTTCGGGAGGCACAGGTGATCAGGGCTTCAAGGAAATCACAGCAGAAAGCTATAAGGAAGTTGCCAAGCGCCTCCAGGAGAAATTCAAGTTCAAGGCTGTGGCCATCACCCTGCGTGAAAATCCACTGGTCTGGCGGAACACTTGGTCGGCCATCGCTTATGCCGACGGCAAGTTCTATGAAGATGTTAAATACGACCTCGAAATTGTGGACCGGGTCGGAGGCGGCGACTCGTTCAGCGCGGGATTTATTTATGGCTTCCTTGCGAAGAATTCTTATGAAGCCGCGGTCCGTTACGGAAACGCTTTCAGCTCCTTGAAGCAGACCATCCCCGGAGACTTCAACTGGGCCAGGCTGGAAGAAGTTGAAAAGCTTTTGAAAGGCGCAAGCTTGCGCGTGGCGCGTTAGGTTCGAACGCGCCGCGAGCCATGATGGCGTGTATCCTGATTCGGATGCACATCCCCCAGATCACCTGCCGATGGGGAACAGAGTTTTGAGATTTCCAATGAAAGGATTCAATGATGCCCTGGTCTAGAGAAAAAGTTTTGAAAACGATTTGCGAAGTTGGAGTTGTTCCCATCATCCGTGTTTCCTCCACTGAAGATGCCTTTCGGGCGGTTGACGCCGTTATTGCCGGTGGCCTTCCAATTGTCGAAGTCACCATGGGCGTGCCCAACGTGCTTCGCGTGATGGAGCAGGTGCAGGAACGCTTTGGAGAAACCATCCTGCTGGGAGCAGGCACGGTGCTGGATTCGGAAACGTGCAGGGCGGCCATGCTGGCAGGAGCGGAATTTATCGTCACACCGGCTCTTGACGTTAAGGTGATCGAAACCTCGCGACGTTACAGCAAAGCCTGTATTCCTGGCGCTCTGACGCCTACCGAAATTGTTACGGCCTGGCAGGCGGGGGCGGACATGGTCAAGGTGTTTCCTTGCGGACGCATCGGTGGACCTCAATACATTAAATCGCTACGGGGACCGTTGCCGCAGATTGAGTTCGTTCCTACCGGCGGGGTTAACCTTGAAACCGCCGCGGATTATATCCGTGCCGGGGCGGCGGCCCTGGGTGTCGGCGGGGAACTGGTGTCCAGCAAGGCGCTCCGGGAAGGGAAGATGGAAGTCATCACCTCCAACGCCCG
>JBJKQK010000242.1:0-11994 GCA_046705285.1 Terriglobia bacterium | reverse complement strand
TGCTTTGGCAGCAGGGCGGGGTGGCATGCACCTACCTTCCCCGGATGATAAAGGCTTCAAACCCATTCCAAAACGGCAGCTGGGCAAGACCGGCTGGAATCTTTCCATTATCGGCTTGGGCGGAATTGTGGTGATGAATGCGGATCAGGCTGTGGCCAACAACACAGTGGCCCAGGCGTATGACGCTGGAATTAATTATGTTGATGTAGCACCCAGCTACGGCGATGCCCAGAAGCTTCTTGGTCCAGCACTCAAACCCTATCGGGACCGCATCTTCCTTGCCTGTAAGACCACCAAACGCGACAAGGCGGGTTCTGAAGAGGCCCTCACTGGATCGCTCAAGCAGTTGCAGACGGATTACATTGACGTTTACCAGTTTCACGCGGTGACGACCCTGGACGATGTCCATCGCATTATGGGGCCGGGCGGAGCGATGGAGACGTTCGAGGCGGCACAGAAGGCGGGGAAGATCCGCTTTATTGGTTTCTCAGCCCATTCTGTTGTCGCAGCACTTGCTTTGCTGAACCAGTATGATTTTGACACCGTGCTCTTTCCCATCAATTTTGTCCTGGCCCACCGGGAAAACTTTGGTCCACAAGTCATCAAGAAGGCGCACGAAAAAGGCGCTGGCATGCTGGCCATCAAGTCCATGGCCAAGTCGAAGTGGCCTCCACACATGACCCAGGGCCAGAAGCCCAATCCCAAGGAGTGGTACCAGCCCTGCTCGGTCCCGGAAGAAGCGGCACTGGCCTTGCGTTGGACGCTCTCGCAGAATATCACTGCGGCCATACCTCCAGGTGACGAACGGTACTTCCCGCTGGCCATGTACGTGGCACAGAACTTCCGCCCCATCGAGCCGGAGGAGGAGAAGCTGCTGATGCAACACGCGGACCAGGCAACGCCCATCTTCAAGCGGATCTGAACGTGGGGTTTGGACCGCTATTGAAACCCACCAGCAACGGTGGGAGCCTTTTTTGATGACACTATTCGTCTCTGCTTGTCGCAGAGCCTTCGCACGTAAATTTACCTTGTGGGCAATGTTGAATTCGGGCTTTATCCCATGCCGTTCAGGTGTGATAAACTGGGTCTACCGATGAAATGTGGGGCGAAACCAACCCGGAAAATCGATTTCTCTTTTTGGGCGAAAAGCCTTGTCGTCCGGTCGAACGTGCGCCACGCGCAGGCCGGACCTGAGGAGCGGCAATACTGCTCCACTGTGCCACGTTCATGAGGGCACGCATGGCGCAACCTCAGTTTGGCTGGGGCTGCCAAAATCCGACTTTAGGAGGTTGTTATGGGATCTTCACCAATGGCTGCTAAAGGAGGCACTATGCCATTCACCTGTCCCGATCTGCCGTATGCAACTGATGCGCTGGAACCCTATATCGACAAGATGACCATGGAAATTCACCACGACAAGCACCATGGCGGGTATGTCAACAACCTGAATAAGGCCGTGGAGTCCGTGTCCAGCCTGGCGGGCAAAACCGTCGAAGAACTTCTGGCCAACAGCTGCGCGATTGTGCCGGAAAACATCCGGACTGCCGTCCGTAACAACGGTGGCGGCCACGCCAATCACTCGATGTTCTGGACCATTATGGGGCCGAAGAAAGGCGGCCAGCCAACCGGCAAACTGGCCGATGCCATCAAGAGCACCTTCGGCGGGTTCGATCAATTCCAGGAGAAATTCAGCAGCACCGCGGCGACCCGCTTCGGTTCCGGCTGGGCGTGGCTGATCAAAGACAAGTCCGGCAAGCTCGATATTTATTCAACAGCCAATCAGGACAGCCCGTTGATGGAGGGCAAGTTCCCGGTGATGGGGCTGGACGTGTGGGAGCATGCCTATTACCTGAAGTACCAGAACCGGCGCGCCGAGTACATCAAGGCCTGGTGGAGCGTGGTGGACTGGGCGGCCATCGACCGTCGATTCACGACCGGAAAGTAAATCGGGCGAGTATCGTACAGGTTAGAAGCTGAGAAACCTTCTAACCTGTACGCCTCTTTCGAACCTCAAACGCCATCTGAAAACCGCGACTCGTCATCATGGCCAGGATTACCGAACTCCTTGTGAACGGGAAGCGCCACGCAATCCACGCCGATTCGGAAGACTCGCTGCTGAACGTCTTGCGTGACCAGATAGGACTGACCGGAACCAAATTCGGATGCGGGGAAGGCGAGTGCCGCGCCTGCACCGTGTTGATGGACGGAAAGCCCGTCCACTCCTGCCTGACCTCCGCGGCCGAAGCTGCCCACAAAAAGATCACCACCATCGAAGGACTGGCCCAAAACGGCCGCCTGCATCCCGTGCAACAGGCCTTTCTCGACGTTCAGGCGTTGCAGTGCGGCTACTGTACTTCCGGCATGATTATGATGGCCGTGTCGCTGCTGCGCGAGCATTCTGACCCCAGCGAAAAAGAGATTCGAGAGTACATGGAGGGGAATATCTGCCGCTGCGGAACCTATCCCCGCATTGTCGAGGCGATCAAGCGCGCCGCAGCGGTCATGAAGCAGTCTCCCGCATGATCAGAAGGAAAAAAAACGAAGCAGTTGTCGAGCCTGAGCGCTACGAGTTGTCGGAGCAGCCCGTCCACCCCCTTGAGCTTGGCCGCCGCGATTTCGTCAAGCTGGTGGGCGGAGGAGTAGCAGTCTTTGCGCTGGTTCCCAGCGGCCTGGCGCAGGAATCCGGCAGACAGTTTTTCCGCGTTGAGGAACAACTGCCCGATGATATCGGCGCCTGGCTGCACGTCGGCGAGAACGGCGCGGTGACGGTCTATACGGGCAAAGCAGAGATGGGCCAGAACATTCGCACTTCGCTGACGGAAGCAGTGGCGCAGGAGTTGCACGTCAGGGTTGACACGATTCGCCTGGTGATGGGTGATACGCAGCTGACCCCTTTCGACATGGGAACTTTTGGCAGCCGCACGACGCCCACCATGAACAAGCGGCTGCGGCGCGTGGCGGCGACGGCGCGCGACCTGCTGATGGGACTCGCCGCAAAACAATGGGACGTTCCTTTCTATGACCTTGTGGCTGAAGATGGCAGGATTCGCGAGCGCAACGGCAGCCGTACGGTCGAGTACGCCGAGCTGGCCAAAGGCCATACGCTCGCCAGAGCAGTCATTGAAAATGTTCCGCTCACCCCCGCCAGCGAATGGACCATTGACGGAACCTCCGTCCCCAAGATTAACGGCCGGGAATTTGTGACCGGCGAGCATCGCTATCCATCCGACATCAGCCGCCCGGGCATGCTGTTTGGCAAGATCGTGCGGCCCGCCGCGTTTGGCGCCACGCTCGTCTCGCTGGATGACAGCGAGGCTCGCTCCATGCCGGGCGTGGTGGTGGTGCATGACGGCGATTTTGTGGGTGTGGCCGCGCCCAGCGAATTTGAAGCCGTCAAGGCCGCCGGAACGATCAGGGCCAAATGGAAAACTGATCCGCAGATTTCCAGCGCGCAGCTTTTTAAATACCTGAAGGCGCACGCCCAATCCGCCGACCGCGGCGATTACGAAGAGGGATCGATGCAGGAAGGGCTGGCCTCCGCCGCGCATCGCCTGCATGCCACCTACGACATCTCGTACATTCAGCACGCGCCGCTGGAGCCGCGCGCCGCGGTGGCGGAATGGAAAGACGGCAAGCTCACCGTGTGGACCGGCACCCAGCGGCCCTTCGGGGTGCAGGAGCAACTGGAGGCCGCATTCCACCTTTCGAAAGACAACTGCCGGGTGATTGTTCCCGATACGGGCGGGGCTTACGGCGGCAAGCATACGGGCGAATGTGCGGTCGAGGCGGCGCGCCTGGCGCGCGCGGCCGGCAAGCCGGTCAAGAGGGACTGGACCCGCCAGGAAGAATTTACCTGGGCCTACTTCCGACCTGCCGGCGTGATCGAAATCCGGAGCGGCGTCAGCGCTGACGGCCTGCTGACGGCGTGGGAGTTTCACAACTATAACTCCGGTGCAGCGGCCATCCGGACGCCTTACTTGGTTCCCAACCAGCACATCCAGTTTCATCCCGCGGATGCGCCGTTGCGCCAGGGTTCCTATCGCGCGCTCGCTGCCACGGCCAATCACTTTGCGCGTGAGTCCCACATGGACGAACTGGCGCACAGGCTGAAGATGGACCCGTTGGACTTCCGGCTGAAAAACCTGAAGAATGAGCGGCTGAAATTTGCCTTCACGGCCGCGGCTGCGGCTTTTGGCTGGAAGAACCGCAAGAAATCACGCGGGCACGGCTTTGGAATGGGCGGCGGGTTTGAGAAGGGCGGCTACGTTGCAACCTGCGCCGAAATTGCCATGGACCATGGAAACGTCCACGTGGTCCGCGCGACCGTCGCCTTCGATTGTGGCGCCGTAGTGAATCCGGACGGCCTGCGCAACCAGATCGTGGGCGCCAACATTATGGGGCTGGGTGGGGCTCTGTTTGAGGCCATCAAGTTCAATAACGGTCGCATCCTGAACGACACTTTCATCCAGTATCGCGTGCCGCGTTTCAGCGACGTCCCTGAGATTGAGGTCGTGCTGATCGATCGCAAAGGCCAGCCTTCCGCCGGCGCCGGTGAAACGCCTATCTGCGGCCTCGCTCCGGCCATCGGCAACGCCATCTTCGACGCTACCGGCAAACGCATCCGCTCCATGCCGATGGCGCCGAACGGGCTGAAAAACATTTAGCTCCCGCCCGTCCGGAACTTTTGCCATCGACACCATGGAACCAGACTGGATGGCCTGGCGTACGGTGGCACATCACTTTTTGTCTTCGGCCTGTGCAATCAGTTCAACATCGACGGTGATTTTGACTTCGTCGCCCACCAGAACGCCGCCGGTTTCAAGTGCCTGGTTCCAGACGAGGCCGAAATCCCTGCGGTTGATTTTGGTGGTGGCGGAAGCGCCGACGCGCGTGAATCCCCAGGGATCTTTCATCGGCGGAGTCGGCCCCTCGACATCCAGAGTGACCTCACGCGTGGCGCCACGGATAGTCAGGTCACCCGTTACTTTCAGGCCATCCGAGGTTTTTTCGGCGCGTTTCGACTTGAACGTGATGGCCGGATAATGCTCGGCGTCAAAAAAGTCGGGACTCTTCAGGTGGTTGTCGCGATCATGCTCGCGAGTGTTGATGGTGCCGACGTCAATGCTGGCTTCTGCAGACAAACTTTCGGGCTTGTCCTTGTCAAACAAGACCTTGCCACTGACCTTGGTGAATTCCCCCTTGACGTTCGAAATCATCATGTGACGGACGGAGAATTGCGCGTTGGAATGGGCAGGATCAATGTTCCATGTAACGGTTCCCGCCTGCTTTGCCGGGGCTTGCTGAATCTGTGCCATGTTGCACCTCCTGAGACATAAGATGCCTTACAACGAATATCGTTACAACAAATAAATGAGCAAATTAAACTTCAGGCTTTGCCCGCCCGAACTTTTTCAAGCAGCGACGAAAGCTTCTTGAGATCGGGCTGCGTCATGTGGCGGAAAAGCTTGCGTTGCAGTTGTGCCAATGGCCTGTCCAGTCCCGCGAGGAGCTGCAAGCCAGGCCGGGTGATCCTCGCCGTCACGACGCGGCGATCGCGGGAATCCCGCGAGCGGGTGATCAACTTGCGCCTCTCCAGCCGGTCCAGCAGGCGGGTGACGTCAGGATCGTGCGTCACCATTCGCTCGCTCGTCTCACCACAGGTGAGCCCCTCCGACCCCGCGCCGCGCAAAATCCGCAGGACGTTGTACTGGGTTCCGGAAAGACCCGACGCCCGGAGGAGAATTTCGACGCTCTGCGAAAGCGCATCACCGGTGCGCAGCAGGTTGAGATAGACTTCCTCCTCAACGCTCGAGAACGGTGCTTTCTGCTTGATCTCAACCTGGAGTTGCTTCGCCACGACCCCAATATAGTCGTTATAACGACTATTGTCAAGACACATTCGGAAGGATGTGGCCGCTGTTGGCTCGGTTCAGCGGAAGTGGCGGGTGAGTTCGGAGGTGTAGCGCCTTCCCACGCGATCGAGGTTCTGTTCCAGCCACAAAGAGAGTTTCGTCCGGCCGAGCGGCGGCTGGTGGGAAACCAGCAGGTCGGCCATGAGCCCGTCAATCTCTTCACGTGTCAGAATCACGTCACGGACGGCGATCCCGAGCAGGCTGACCAGCAAGTGCGCTAGGGCCGAACTGACATGGATGATTCGAACCTTGCGCCCAAGCTTCCGGGCGATAAGCCCGACAATTCCGTTGAAGGAATAGGTCTCCGGTCCGGCGGCATCCACGGTGACGTTTTCCTGCTTTGAGCCGACGTCGATGACGATCTCCGCAAGATCCTCGACAAACACCGGCTGCAGCCGGTATTCACCCGAGCCAGGAACGGTGAAGGCGGGGAAGTGGCCGACGAGCCAGGCAATGTTGTTGATCAGGATATCTTCAAGCCCGAAGATGACGGCGGGGCGGACGACCGACCATGAAAGCGTGGATTGCGCGAGAGCTTTTTCCAGGGCGGCTTTGCCGCGATAGTAGGCAAAGGGGGAATTCTCCGAGGGATTGGCAATGCTGACGTGAACGAACTTCTTGACGCCGGCCTGCTCCGCCGCCCGGATCAGTGCCCGCGTATCTGCAACCGCGCCTTCATACGTCCGGCGCCCGAAGGGAAACCTTACCCAGTAGGTGTTGTAAAACGTTGTGACGCCCTCGAGGTCTCTGCGCAGTTGTTTGGGATCTTCAAAATGGAATGGGACCACTTCGACCTCGTCGCCGAAGGGATTGGGCCGTTTGGGATGGCCAGTCAACGTCCTGACGCGGCGGCCTGCGGCGAGCAGTTTGCGCGTAATGTATTTGCCGGAGTAGCCGGTGGCTCCTGTAACAACATCCATCTCGCTCATGTCTTGCGCCTCGCTACGAGTTGCGCCAGCGCCCATTCGGCATGCTCGCGGATGATGGGATCGTCGTGGCGGGAAAGTTCTTCGAGTTTAGGAATGAAACGGCGGTCGCCCGAATTGCCCATCACCACGCAGAGGTTGCGGAGCCAGCCGCGATACTTCGGCCGCTTGATGGGCGAATGAGCGAAGGCCCGGTGAAAATCCTCTTCGCTCAGTTGCGCCAGTGTGTTGATTGCCGGATTGAACAGCGAGAACGTGCGGGCTGGTTCGTCGCCAGCCCCGGCATCTCGGCGCGGGTTGCCATCCGATCCTGCGCTTCGGCTATGGGGTGCCGACAATGTGATCTCAAGCGGCTGAAATTCGGGCAACCTCGTGGTGGCTGCGCCCGCGCGGCCACGGCCTTTCCGCAGATTGCCCTCGGCGCGGTTTGAATTTTGATCGTTGCTCATCCGGTTCCACGGGCAGACGTCCTGGCAGATGTCGCAGCCAAAGAGGTTGGAGCCGATCCCGGCTCGATACTCTTCTGGGATGGAGCCTTTCAGTTCGATGTTGAAGTAGGCAATGCAGCGGGAGGCGTCCATGACATAGGGCGCGGTCAGCGCACCGGTTGGACAGGCGTCAAGGCAGCGCGTGCAGGAACCGCAGCGGTCGGGAGCGGGCAGGTCGGGTTCAAGCGGAAGGCTGGTCAGAATCACGCCCAGGTAAAACCAGGAGCCCTTCGACGGGTTGATCAGGCAGGTGTTCTTGCCAGTCCAGCCGATGCCGGAATGGCGCGCGAAGGCTCGTTCCACCACGGGCCCGGTGTCAACGTAGACGCGTGTTTCCGTGCCAGGCGCCAGATTTTCAATAGCGCCTCGCAACTGTTCCAGCCTTGCGCGCATGATCTTGTGATAATCCCGTCCCCACCCATAGCGGGAGATCCACGCACGGGGAGCCTGCGCTATATCCGGCTGGTTGGACTGCAATTCTCCATTCTTCGGCTGGGCAACCTTGGAAATCTCGGTCGAATATGGAAACGGAGCATTGTAGACAAGCCCCACACAAACCACCGACTGTGCAGAAGGCAAGACGCGGCGTGGGTCGTGGCGTTTGGGGTTTTCGAGATAGCTCATCTCGCCGCCGTAGCCCTGCTCGACCCACTTGCGGGCGAAATCGAGGTCCTTCAAGACACCCAGAGGAGCGATGCCGGCGATATCGAATCCGGCTTCAAGGGCCCTCTTTTTCAGCAACAGTTTGATCGACATTCCTTGACCATCATAACGCAGCGGCAGCACTGCCGAGACCGGACGGGGAAACCTGAACACCATCAGGAACGAAGGCCTGTCCATTCAACCGATGCCTCACGCCAAGGCGGGAAGCTGCAAAGGAGGGCCAATTTGGGGCCAACATATTGAATTTTAAGGAGATTTCTCGTTTCCGTTCAAATGGTTTTTACGGCCATCCAACCCCGCTTTGCAGCAGTTCGGCGCAAAGTGCTTAACCATGGGAAGAGTGTTACGTAGAATTCAAGCTGTAAACGCATGTACATGGGATTGCTGGACCAGGTTGCGGGTTATTGAGAGTCAGGAACCAGAGAAAGCAATCGAGCCATCCTCGATGCTTATGAGGCTCGGGGTCGCAGGCAGGTTCGGGCAGCAAGACGTTTGGCCGGGCCTTTATGCGATGAAAGGGATTTATGCGGGAGTTGTTCTGGGCCGGTAGCGTGAAGCCTCCGGCTGGATGACCTCGCTCAACGTGAGAGGAACGTAACGCCCTCCCCAACGTGTGGCGGGTGATTATTCTAACGAAGAGGGGTACTGAAGATGCCACGTATTCGAGGTCAACGAGCAATGAAGTACGTCGACCGAGCGGTCACCATGACTGCCGGCGCGTTGTTTGATTCCATTCAGTTTTTTAACAAGTACAAGCCCAGTCCATCCTTTATTCCCAAGTGGTCAGACAAGCCGATCCTGAAGTCCTGGCAGAAGACCAAGCCGAAACTGGGCTGGCCACGGGAAACCGATTCGCTTTGTCCCGGCTGCGTGAAGGAAGCGCGCGCGGCGATCATCTCCGGGGAGAAAGACTGGCACGACCTGCTGACCACAAAGGTGGGGGAGATCAAAGCGCAGATTATCGAACGGGACGGCCAGGTATGGATGGTCAAGGATTGTCCGATTCACGGCCACTATGAAGACATCATGGCGATCGATGTGAACTTCCTGAAATGGATCGAGCAGAACTTTCCGGGACGCGACATCCGGTCGCACAATGACGCCGACCTGCACAATCACGGGTCCAGCACCATCCGGCACGGGCGCGGCTCCGTGTTGACCGTAGACCTGACGAACCGCTGCAACATGATGTGCGATCCGTGCTTCATGGACGCCAACCAGGTCGGCTTTGTCCACGAGTTGAGCTGGGAGGACATCAAGGAGATTCTGGACAATGCAACCAGGATCAAGCCGCGGCGGCAGATGTCGGTACAGTTTTCAGGCGGCGAGCCGACGATGTCGCCTTACTTTATTGATGCTGTCCGTTACGCCCGGAAGAAAGGGTTCAACAGCGTTCAGGCGGCCACCAACGGCATCGAGTTTGCCAAGAGCAAGGAATATTGCAGGCAGGCGTTCGAGGCCGGGCTGCGATACGCTTATCTGCAGTTTGACGGCATCGGCAATGACGCCAACAGCCATCGCAAGGTGGGCAACCTGTTTGACGTCAAGCTGAAGGCCATCGACAACATGCACGAAGCGGGCATTGAGATCATATTGGTCACCACGCTGGTGAACAACGTGAACAATGACCAGGTGGGTCCCATCATCAATTTTGCCCGCGAGAACCCCAAGAAGATCGCCTTCATCGCCTTCCAGCCGGTCTCGTTTACCGGACGCGATGAGGACGTGACGCCGGAGCGCCGCATGCGGCAGCGGTATACGCTTTCGCACATGGCCGCAGACGTCAAGAAGCAGGTCGGGATCACGGAGCCGACGCGCGACTGGTTCCCACTTTCGCTGATGGGCGCGTTTGCGGATTTTGCCGATCTGGTTCACGGGCCGGAAGCGCAGTGGGGCCAGGTCAGCTGCGGCTGCCACCCGAATTGCGGCGTTGGAACCGCCCTGATGATCAACAAGGAAAATAAGGAATGGGCGCCGGTGCCGCAGTTCCTCAGCATCCCCGGGCTGGTGAAGGATATGCAGAAAATCACGGATGCCGGACGTGGCAAGTGGTTTTCGAATCTCATGATGGGCCTGGCACTGCTGAAGAATTACAATCCCTTTGGGGCACCGCCCAGCCTGGCGCTGGTCGATATCCTGAAGAAGTTTGACAAATCGTTCGCACTGACCGGCGAAAAGCGGGCCGACAAGCTCTACGGAAAATCGAACCCCAACCGCACGCTCGATGACACGCTGAAGCGTCGCTCGGACCCGTGGAACTTCCTCTTCGTCGCCGGCATGTGGTTCCAGGACCTGTTCAATTATGACTTCCGCCGCACGGAAATGTGCATCATCCCGTACGCGACGCAGCAGGGTGAAATCTCCTTCTGCGCTTACAACACGGGAATCGGATGGCGGAACATCATTGAGAACATGCACAAGAACGCAACCGTCGCCGAGTGGTACAAGACCCACGGCAAACACGAAATCTACGCCCGTGGGAAGGAAGTCAATCTCTCGGACTTCAAGCATTCCCTCACCATTAATGCTGAGGATGCTGCCCGGGTACGCGATCGCGATCACGACATCCCAATGACAGCAGCCGAGGAAGAACGTGCCCGGCGCAAGGCCGAATGGGAGGCCAAGCAGGCTCGGGCAATCTACGAAGAAATGGTTCTCAAGAAGCCCAAGGTCGAACTGGTGCAGATTGGGGACAAAAAGGAAAGCAAGGATACCGAAAAGGTTCCTGTGTAGCCTCCTCAAGATGACCGAACAAAGGGCCGCCCATTCGCGAAGAGAGGGGCGGCCTTTTTGTTGGTAGCATCGACGACAGGACAAGGCTTGATCCTGGCCGCCGATCGGATTGGCCTGCCTTGTCCCAACCTTGAACTTGGAGTACGATAAAGAGGTTCTCCGAGCCTCTGGGAGCTAAAGAGCATCAAGACAGTCCACGCCCCGGGGGCCGACAGGGTGCGGGGAGAAATCCCAGCGCCTCCCGTATTTGGAAAGGGGAACAGGCCTACGCCGAATACGGGTAGGCGTTTGTGTTTTTATGGGGCTGTTTTGCCGGGACTGCGTTCTCCCGGCGATTTGCGATGCAATGATCCCGGCGGAAGCCTATGCTCAAGGATAGCTACGGCCGTTTGATCCACGACTTGAGGATTTCAGTGACGGACCGGTGCAACTTCCGGTGCGTTTACTGCAAATCGGCCGATCCGAAGAACTATTTTCCTCACCATGACCTGCTGAGCTGGGATGAATTTCTACGGGTGGCTCGTATTATGGCAGGGCTGGGAATCCGGAAGGTTCGCGTGACGGGCGGCGAGCCTCTGCTGCGGCCGGGCATCATTGATTTTCTTGCAGGCCTGAAACAGATCGACGGCATTCAGGATCTGGCCCTGACTACCAACGGATACTTGCTGGCGGAGATGGCCTCGGACCTGGCTCGCGACGGCGTGTGCCGCGTGAACGTCAGCATGGACTCCTCGCATCCGGACAAGTTCGCCGCCATAACGCGTACACCCGGATCCTTTGAACGTGTGATGGAAGGGGTGGAGGCGGCGGTTGAGGCGGGCTTCGACCCGGTCAAAGTGAATGTAGTGCTGGTGCGTGGATTCAACGAAGGCGAGATCCTGGGATTTGCAGAGCTTGCCAGGACGAAGAACGTGATTGTCCGGTTTATCGAGTTCATGCCGCTCGATGCGGACCACGCCTGGGATCGCTCGCTGGTGGTGACGGCGCGCGAGATTTTTGAAACGATTGATCCTGTTTTTCCGCTGGGCGAACTTCCTCGTCATCACTCGAGTGAGACGGCTCTGCGGTATCGGTTTAAGGACGGCAAAGGGGAAATCGGCGTGGTCGCGCCGGTTTCGATTCCGTTTTGCGGGCAGTGCAGCCGGATTCGGCTGACGGCCGACGGCAAGCTCCGCACCTGCCTGTTCTCGCTTGAAGAACACGATGTGACGGGTTTGCTGCGCAGCGGTGCTGAGGACTCCGTGATTGAGACATTGATCTGCTCCGCGGTTG
>JBJKQK010000241.1:0-8068 GCA_046705285.1 Terriglobia bacterium | reverse complement strand
ATTAAATTGTTGATGCCACATGACCTTGTGTAAGGCTTGAGAGCCTCGTCTTTTACGCACGACCGTTTACATGGCGCTCAGCCCCTATAGAGCACCAGCAGAACTTTATTGACAAATTGAATAATTGGCAGAAATCTACCTTCACAGAGTGGAGAATTTCAATAGGGGAACGTGTTTGGATTCGTTGCATTATTTTCGAGCTCGGTGTAATATCCCCTCAAGCTAGTTGCTTCCACTGACTAGCGTCCTAAGTACAAAAGGGAGGGTTCCTGCGGGAGCCCTTCTTTTTTTCCGAGCACTTTGGTTCAGAGAGTTCACTCTGTTTTCGTGTTCATTCGATGCACCGGAGACCTCCGCTACAGCGATGATCTGCCTAGCGTAAAAGCCACCGCTTGGAAAAACGATTCAGAATGCCACAGGGGAGAATATCTTTCCGGGAATTACCTCCCCGGGGCCTTCAAACGCTCCCCTGCTCTCAAGGAAAATTCAACGTTAACGATTAGGACAGGTTCCAGGTGAACACGGAGTAAGTGTGCGAGGCGGCCATAGAGCCGTTTCCTGCCCTGCGCCCGGGACCGCGAGCCTCGATACTCGCGCTCTCGACGGCCAAAACCCTGGCCTGTCCAGGTAGGAACCGTCGGCACACACCTCCCTGCGACAAAGGTTAGTCGCGCGGCTCGCGTGGAGCCCGCGAACTGATCAGCTCCCGGTCTCCGATAGCGAGGTCTCGGAAACCGCTTTCAGTTCGCGGAAGATGTCTGGGTGATGCCGGTCCAGGTAGCCGGCGACCCGAGCGTTACTGAAAAGTTTGGCGAGATAGCCGCAGGCCAGGACGAGGTTCAGGACATCGTTCCCGTGGGTTTCCTCCACGTGCTTCAGTTCTCGCTGCAGAACTTCCATCTCCTTCTCCATCTTTGCCACTTGCACAGGAGTAAGGCCCTCGGACAGCCTGGCCTTTTGAGTGTCTACTAGCATGTCCTGCGGCGTAGCCACCAGAATGGCCTTGAGGTAGGGCACGGAACAATTGCTCGACGCGATCATCAGCTCGGCAGCCTCAATCTGCCGCATGGGTTTCATCTTTTTCAAGACCGCGAAGGCTTTTTCCGACATTTGCCGGTTTTTGAGAATCTCTGCCGCCTCCCTGCAAATACCGTCCAGGAGATCCCTCTTCTGATGGATCCTGGCGACTTTGAGATTCAGCACCTTAGCGATCCGTTCCTCCGACACCCCGCTCTTAATGGCTCTGACAATCATGTGATTTTCCTGAATCGGTGCCATGCGGTTGACATGTCTGTTATAGGTGAAAGCCTCGTCGTCGGTTGCCACCAGGCAGCGGGCATGGGACTCCCCGATCTGTTTCAGGATTGCCAGGCGGATATGGCCGTCCAGCAACAGGTATTTGCCGGGCGTCCCTTTCTGCGGGAAGACATTGAGCGGTTCGATGATGCCAACTTCCCGGACCGAGGCGAGAATCTGTTGGTACTTCTCTGAGAGTTTGAATGCCGCACTCAGCTGCTTCAAGGGAAGCAGATTGGCAAGGGGGACAAGAATGCCGTGCGGATCGAACCCTAGCGAGACTGACCTGTCCATCGTTCCTTACCCTTTCTCGCGACCGTGGATTCGTTCGGCGAGGTAAGTTGGCATGGTGTCCAGTCCTTCCGCCCGAAGCAGAGTGACGAAGTTGTCGTCGCGCAGAAGAGTCCTGAGGGCCGAGGCAATCAACAGCAGGCGGTTCTCGGTCAGCTGGGACCGCTTGATGAGAAGTTGCTGCCTGCTGACTTCCTGTCGGTAAGCACGGACAAGAGCGTCAGCAGACGACACGGCGGCCTTTTTGTCGCGGAGGGCCGGGGCCAAACCTTTGCCCTTGGCCTTGCGAAGTTCGATGATGCGCCGAGCCACAATCAGCTTCTTTCCTCGGAGGAGCTTGTCTTCATACGCCTCGCAAAGAATCTGCTGCGTGCCGGCTTCGTCGGAACTGGCAATTTCGATGGCCATGGAGAGAGGAATCCGGCCTTTCTCCACGGCGTCCAGAAGGCGCGCTTCTCCACGGTTCAAGAGGTGAAAGAGGCCTGCGACGTAGCTCTCCGTAATGTCGATCTTTCGCGCGATCTGTGACGTGCTATAGCCCCGGGACCTCAGGTTGCTGATTTCCGAGAGCAAGTCATTGGAAGAGCGCTTGCGGCGGGCGACATTCTCCACGAGGCTCATCAGAAAGCATTCTTCCCTTGACGCCTCCTTGACGATCGCTGGAATTTCGCTCTGCCCCAGAACCACGTATGCCTCAAGACGTCCCTGGCCGCAAATAAGGTCATAGGGTTTCCCATCGACCGACTCCGGGCGTGGGGCAACCGTAACTGGTTTCTTGAGACCCAGGGTCGAAATGTTCGAGATGATATTGTTGAAGGTAATCTTGCTGCGATTTCGTGGATTCAAAACGTTGATTTCGCGGATCGGAATCATCTGGACGATGGGAGCTGTCGAGTTCATGCCGCCTCCAGGATTGTGGTCCGCCGGGCCATGCCGTAAAAGAAATCCAAGGTGTCGAAACGGTAGGTATCGAGAACCGCGCCATTATCCTCTCTAAGTCGAACCTTTCCAGAACCGACGGTCAGCCTCGGCAGCAGGTAGTAGTCAAGAGCCTCTTGGTTCCCGGCATCCATCCGCACAGCCACGGTAACATCCGGCTTCAAACCCTCGTCCAGGCGAATAAGCCACCGGAAGGTTCCTGCTTTTG
The DNA here is from genome assembly GCA_046705285.1 of Terriglobia bacterium. GTDB lineage: Bacteria > Acidobacteriota > Terriglobia > UBA7540 > UBA7540 > SCRD01. The sequence goes on along the minus strand of JBJKQK010000241.1, from coordinate 5,334 downwards.
TCGTGAAGCACCGTGCGATGACCAGCGAAGCGGTGAATTCATCATTCACGGTCAGCAAGTCGGTGGCGTCATCCCGGTCGACCTGGCCCCCCAGCCTCCCGATACGTTCGATGATGTTGTCGATGACCCCGGGGTACATCTGCCGCAGCTGCCGGTTGGTTTCAATGTATCGGTAATCACGCTCGGGGGTGTATCCGATCAAATGATAGGCACGAACGAGGCTGCCGAACCGGTGGCAATAGACCGAACTCGATGCCATATGATCCGTCTCGTCAATCAAGAGCCCCGAAAGGTGTCCTTCCCTTTTCCACAGTTCACGAAGCTGCTCCAGCAATTCCTCGTCGCTGAGCTTGCGGCTCCGTTCTATGATGATCCTTTGCACCTTGGAGAATAGTTCCGGTGGAACAATTCCCTCAAACGCTCCATTGCCGCGAATCCACATGTCAGGCGGATTCGTCACTCGCTTCTTCTTAAGCTTATTGGAGACCCGGTTATAAATGTTGTTACCGATATACTTCTCGTTGGTAAGGACCTGGTGAACGGTCCCTCGCGTCCATGGACGTCCGAAATCTGTTTTCATCCCGCGTTCGTTTAGCACATTTGCGATCTCCGATTCCACCATCCCTTCTTCGGCCAGCATGCGGTAGATCCATAGAACGGTTTGCACCTCTTCGGGAGGCCCTGGAACCAGGATGACACGGTCGGTCTGAAAACTCTTTCGCTCTCCCCGGAGAAGAACACCCTTGGCCTGGCCTTGGATGTCGCGCAGCACTCGACGGAGACCATACCCCGCCGGGCCGCCCTGCCGAAAACCAAGCTCGATGAGCCGACACTGTCCGATGAAAACCTTGACGGAGAGTTCCCGGCTGTACTCGCCAGCCATCACCCGCTTGACACCTTTAATGATCGTAGAGACACCACTCCCGTCATTTTCGAAGGGCTCGGCACAATAATGGACCTCGATGCTTGCGCGACGGCAGATGTACTCGTAATAAGCACTCTCGTCGGCATCCTGGAAGCGCCCCCAGCGGCTGATGTCATAGACCAGAATCGTTGAGAAGTCGGCTTTGCCGGCTTCAACGTCTCGGATCAACTGTTTGAGAGCGTCCCGCCCGGCAATGCTCAAGCCACTCTTCCCAGCATCCGTATACGTTCGGACGATGACCATGCCTCGCTTCTGGGCGTATTGGCGAATGACCTCGTGCTGATTTTCCGTGGAATACTGCTGGTGCTCGGTTGACATCCGAATATATTCGGCAGCGCGAATCAGACCTGAGTCGCCCTGAGAGTTTAGGGGTAAGGGGTAATCGACTCGATCCATAGCTGCCATTCCTTCGAGGAAGCCAGGACATCCATCCAGAGGGGAAGGAGCGGAATCTCCAGAAGATCTGACTCTGCTTGCTTTCCGGCATTCGAACGTGCATGACCCGCTTCCGCCGCCATCTTCCCCCGCGGGACATCCTTTATATATAGGGTTTTCCAAAATGCTTTTTCAAAGCGTTGTTCTTTTCACAACTTCCGGATGATCTGTGCCTTTATAACTCCTTGTAGAACAACGAATTGTGAGCCGACCACGTTGTTCTTGTTGCGGAGAATACCAGGAGGGCCCACCAACCAGACGCTTGATTCGGGAGTGGTTAGTTCCAAAGCCACGTTGTTCTTTGCCAAGTCCAGAAGCTTCTGTAGCGCGGCGAGAAGCTGGCTCTTTCCCGTTGCGGCCTTTCTCTTTGCCCGTCTTCGGGCTGCATAATGCTTCATATATTCAGGGTTGTTCTCCAGCCATGTTCTCTGGCTGTCCCGGCACAGGTCCCTGTAAAGCACATCCTCAGCCAGCTTGTGACGGTGGTATTCCGATCGCCGCCGCCGCTGGCAGATTGCCGAACTGCAAATTCTCTGGTTTGGGTGGTAGCGACTGGGGAGAAGTTTCTTTCCGCAATAAGGACAAGTTTTTTTCATGCCTTCTCTATCGGCAGCGGTCTCCAGTTCTTAAATCATCCAAGACTTTTTTTACACAGGACCTGCAAAATTGATTGGCGAACACCCCGGCGATTTTCCTTTGGGACCATAACGCGTACTTATAGGTGAAAGCAAACCGGCAGATCATTTTGACACTCATCGGTGAGAGGTCGTTTTGCGACTACGGGGCGGGGTGCAACACGCGACGCCTTCACTCAGCGCTCGCGTAGTTATCGATCCTCACACAGGACTCCAGCTATATTGTCATCCACTGTTGGCTAGTCGGTGCAACGGTTTCGGCAATCCTGCCTTTGGCGGGCTGAAGCTGGTTCTGCCACTTGCCCAGCAAGGGCGAGGAGGGCAGGTGATGGCCAGCGAGATTCCCGAAAATCCCCATAATATGTGGGCTAACTACCAGATCGTCAGCGAAAGTTCTTGAGGAAAAGGGGTAACACTTCCAAACAGAGGTTCCCTGGAGGAAGCGGAAGGAGCGTTACCGATGGAACGTACCAGGAAAGTTCAAGGGAAGAGGAAGAGGACCCGCCCCCGAGGGGGGCTTTGCGCTAGAAGCTGGTGTTGAATCCGATCCCGAGCGCGTTGAAGGTGCTGGGGCTGAAATGAGAGCCATTTTGCCTAACGTAGTAAATCTTGAGCGAAAGCTTATTGCTGAGGGGCTTGCTCGCTCCAACCTCCAGCCGCGTGTAATCCCAGCCGCGTCGGTGTAAACCGTATTTAAGCTCCTCTATCGCGAATGGGGTGAACCGGAATCTCTCCCAACGCATTTGATGGGATATTTCCAGTTCATTCGTATAGCGGGTGGTGGTCCCGCGCGAGAGGAAATCTTCCTCAATCCTGTTTCCATCTCGCGCCATCAAGAAACCCAGAGGAACGTCAATCGCGCTGATTTTCAGCGAAATCTCATGTTTCTTAATCAGCTGTACCTTATTCAACCCAGGCGCGATGGCAAGGAAAGCGTACGAGGGGAAAATCTCTAGATGCTCCAGCGGTCGCCAGCCGAGTTCTACCTTCGCGAGATTGGAATGCAGGTTGAAGCCCCCCCACAGTTCGTGCGTATTTCGTCCAGCAGGATCAGACTGGTCATACTGCTTAACGAGTGACTTTCTTCGAGGCTTCCCCAGGCTTGGCCGCCAGACGGACTACACAGGGGTGCTGTACGCAGAGGAGTAGCCGCAAACAACGCGGGCAACAGGAACAGGGGTCGCGCGGTTGCAAACAGAACCATGGCGACTCTGATTACACTGGATCGCTTCATTCAGTCTCCTGAGGGAGGGAACACGCTGCCTAGGTCTGCACCGTAACCAGAAAATGTCCAAAGCTAAAAGGCTCGGGGAAAAAACTCCAAAGGCTCAGAGAAACTTCTACGTTGATCAGACGATTGGCAACGGGATTTCCGACTTGAGCCGAGAACGGCCCGCTGGCAAGAGTCGTGGACTGCCTAAATAGTGGGGATCCCAGAACACTTACGGGCATGGCCAGATTGACTGTGTTCAGGACATTGAGCGCAGAGACACTGAGCGTGAGTGCATGCCGGTCGCTGGTCGCGCCGCCCAGGGCGAAGCCACCGCCACCGCCCAATCCGCGTCCATGCGCACCGAGGCTCGGGGCACAACCGCGCCTGAAGCGTCTGTGACGTTTCGCTGCAAACTGCCGAGACGCTGAGCATCAGCGGAAACACATGCACTGAAGAACACGACCGACCATGTGATTCCGCGTGAATATTTACTGCACCTTATAAACATAGACTTCACCAGGGGACGTTTCTGCCGGCGGAATCGTTGTAAAGAAGCGCTTTATCTGCGGTGCGAGAGCCTCGTTCTTCCCTCCCCGCGCCGAGGCGACGTCCCCAAGCAAGGTGTAGTGGTCAGGGTCATCTTCACGGTATACCGCGATGATACCGTTCCCGCAGGATGCATATATGCGTTTCGATGCAGGTTCGAAGCGCAAATCGTCCACACCAGTCCCGATAGGAAGCGATTGCATCTGCTTACCTGTCTTGCTGTTGATGACGACTAGCACACCGCTGCGGCAAGCGACAAACAGGCGGTGCGTGGATGGGTCGAAGGCCATAGCGACATTTCGTTTGCCCATCGTGATGGGCCAGGTGGCAACGACGGTGTGGGTCCGGCGGTTGACAACATCCACCAGGCTTTTCGAGGGATTATTGATATAGAGCAGGGAGCTTGCAGGGGCCAGCGCCATGGCTTCGAGCGTGTCCCCGTCGATTTTGATGTCGGCAACCTTCTTGTCTGTAGTTGTGTTCACGACACTCAGCATAGAATAGGACTGGTGAGCATGGCCGCCCCCGTTGACAATGTAAAGATCGTGAGTAGAGGGGTCATAGCCGATTGAGTCCGTGTCCACCTTGAGTTTGACAGCGCCAATCTGACGGTAGGTCTTCCCGTTGTAGATCCTGAGTTCGCCGGCTCCTCCGTCGGTAACATAAATGCGGTTGAGATCATCGCGGCAGAAGATGGCGTGCGGGATGCCGATACCCGTGATGGCTCGAAGATATTTGCCGGTGCGAAGATTGAACACCAGAACTTCATGGGCGGTCTCAGCAGCCTGGAACAGCCGGTTGTTCTGAAGGTCCGCCGTGAGATGGTCAAATCTGCCTTTGACTGCTTCAGGCATTTTGTACTTAGCCACGAGTTTGAGCGGAGCCGTGGGAGAAGCAAAGCCCAGTCCCAACCCAAAGAATATTGCCGTAATCGTTACAAAGAGCCGTTTAGTTTTCATGTTCCTCCGTATTCAACGTCCGTCCCCTCAGACCACGAGGAAGGATGCAAACAGAATGCCGCGCAAAGGGATAATCGAAGATTACTCTGTTGCCGCTAGTAATCAGAAGGTGCGACGCTACCTTTGAACGTTTTATACCTACGGACTGTCACATGTCTCGAATCAGCTTCGATCCAATCGTCGGCTTTACGTCTCCAGAATAAGGTGCCAATCTGAAAGCCACCTGAAAGACAAGGTCTTATTTGTCGCACTGACTCGGTTCGGATTGCCTGCCAGTGAAATTTCGTGGCCCCCTTCGTTCCTTTCCTGCCGCTCTCATTCACCCCCTCTAGCCCCATCGTCACCGTAGTCACTAAATCTCACAAAACTTTTTGGAAGGTCTGGCAGACATGTTCACCAACACCTCACTGCTTTTTCAGAGATCACGCTGTCGGAAATGGAGGGCGGCGATACCAAGCGCAAATAGCAGGTAAAAGGCCGCGTAGCCAACCATCGTCAGGCTGGGAATGGAAACATTGGCGAATGGCGAGAAAGGGAGCGCGCCGGCAAGCGGGGGTTGCATGTCGAATGCAGCGCGGCGCCAAAGGGATTCGCTTGGCATGATAAGGCTCATGGCAATCC
>JBJKQK010000240.1:0-16390 GCA_046705285.1 Terriglobia bacterium | reverse complement strand
CAGCGGAAGGGATTCTCTCTTTCCGGAAATCCGAAATTGTTGAACCATACGCCAAGAATCGGCGTTGTCGTCAAGTCAAACGTTATTGAAACATTGTGGTCCGAAAACGCCAGGTTGCACTGCCCTTCACTGAGACCGCTCAGAAAGATTTTGAGCGTATCTCCCCGCGGGATCCATTGTGTGGAAAGGTCGGTAGAGCCATAGATGGGCCATCGATAGACTTCCTTTTGCCGGGGGAATGTCGTAAAGGTCGTGTTACCCTTCGGGATCGTAAGCACGAATTCATCTTTCACCGCAATGAGTGGATGAGCTGACCAAAGGTACCTGAAGGGCAGATCACTGAGGTTTTCAACGGTGTAATGAATCTCTAAAGTGTTTGCATCAACCATGCGAAAAGTCTTCCTGGCGTGGTAATCAAATGATGTTCCATTCCGTTCCAGGGTCAGGACCTCGTCGCCAGCGCGTTCAACTTCCCACCCGCCGTAAACCCACTCTCCCATCTGGAACAGCTGCTTTCCTTGCCATGTGGGAAAGGGATATTTTCCTGGTTCGATGTTGGGAAAGCAGTCGTCCATGCCACTCGTATCATAATTTGTCCACTCGGTGCCCAGGGGAATCTGGCGGAACGGTTTTTGGGGCGAAACTAATAGCGTGTCGCCTGTCTTTTTGTCCACAATCTGCCGTACCTTCCCGCCTACTTTCGGCAGGACCATCACGTCCAGCGCGGTGGAACTCAAGACCAGTTCGTCGCTTTCCATTTACATGACCCTCTCTATGAGTCCAGCTGATGGTCCTTTACAAGGGACGGATGAACTGAGCATAGGGCACAGCCAATACAGAAATGACCCTCGGTTCAGTACATTGAAACCCAGCGTCTCACCGGATTGTCCAGCCGCCATCAACAACCAGGTTGGAACCCGTCACAAAAGATGCATCGTCTGAGGCAAGAAACAACGCACAAGTCGCAACCTCTTCTGGCGCTCCCGTCCTTCCAAGCACAGTCATATCCCTTTGCCACTGATGCAGCTTTTCGTCTTGGGCCTCAGGGCTGCTGGCGGTATCGATCGGCCCAGGGCAGATGGCATTGACCCGAATGTTATCCTTTCCGTAGTCGATGGCGAGGGCTTTTGTAAGCTGAATCACCCCGCCTTTTGCAGAGCAATAGGCGGTGTAGGAGGCAAATCCTACCAGGCCGCCTACGGATGCCATGTTGACAATAGATCCTCCGCCTACCTTTATCATTTCAGGGATTGCATGCTTTGAGCATAGGAAGACACCTTTGAGGCTGACATTAATGGAGCGGTTCCACTGATCCTCAGAGGTTTCGACGGCTGATTTGAAATCCCTTTCATCCATGTGTGCAGCGTTATTCACGAGGATGTCAATTCTGTCATAAGCCTTGACTGTTTTGCTCACCATGGCCGCGACGTCTGAATTGCTGGATACGTCTGTGCGGCAAAAAAATGCTTCCCCTTTTTTCTCTTTGATCAGTGCTACAGTTTCTTCGCCGGATGGTTCGTTGATGTCAGCCACACAAACCCTTGCCCCTTCTGCCGCAAATAATAAGGCAGTAGCACGACCAATCCCCGACGCGGCACCTGTCACAATAGCGACCTTACCGGATAATTTCATTTCGACACCTCCCAGTTAGGACGACCAACGAGCTGCGTTAAGGCTAAACGGAATTAATGCCCAATCGCATTTAGAATCACAGGCCCATGTCGTTGGCCACTCATTGTCCTGTTTTCCGCTTCTGCGGATAAGAGCTAGACCCTTACGTGTGAATCAACTTATTGATTCGGTCTCTTTTTCCCCAGACCGACTCAGAATGGTGAAGGATGTCCTCTGGAGCAAACCAAAAACGCTTCATTGTGAGCCGGCTATGCAGCTTTGCCATGTCATTGTAGTGAGGCGATTTCGGGTCCTGCGACTCACCATAGGGCAGCAGGCTCCAGACTTCCTTGGGCTCGGCTTCGACAACCACCATCATATGCCCCCATCCGTCATCGTCGTATATCTGGCCACTACCCTGTGTTACGCCATGGTCCGGATGTAGCACGTCAAACAGAGGCGATGAACATCCATCCATGGGGAATTTTCCGTTCCGAACGACCACATTCACTTGGCCCCAAGGCACAGCCGGTTTACCAAAGTAAGACTCAATGCGATCGATAGCTTGCTTAAGTGCATCGAGCGCCATCTCCTGCTCCTTCGCCGCGTACGTATCAATGTCGTATCTGGAATAATTAAGGAATCGCGCATACTTCTCTGCGGAAAACAGATCCTGGTAGGCAAGAGCCCAGAAATGCAGGTACGTCTGCGCAATTGAATCTTCAGCGGAGCGCCGGTCCCATGCTTTCAAGGTTTCGACCGCCTGGGCTACCTTCGGGTCTGTTGCCTGATTGCTGAAAGTGGAAAAGGCTTCCGTGACAAGCGGTACAATAACATCCGCTGGGACCACATAGGTATCGAAAGTCATGGCCTTGATCTCCTCAAGCGTAAACTGCTTGTTCTGTCCCAGCACCTTGAGGAGCCTTTCACCACGCGGGTTCAGGTCTTTCTTCCCGCCCCAGGGCTCCGGTTTGTCCATATGGAAGTAAGGGGCAGGTTTAAGAGGGTTAATCCCAGAATTGACAGTGGACAGCCAAGGTGGATTGTTGCAATTCTGGGCAAAGCCGGATGGGGGATTCAACAGTTGAGGTTCCGACTCCAGCGGGAAGTAAGGTCCCCATTCCGTTTTGCTTGTCCAGCCAGGAACAGGCTTGCGCCAATCGTACCCGCTAGCGCGCTGTGCCACCGCTGCATTATCAATCCAATACAAAGTATCCTGGTCCGTAAACAGGAAATTCCATCGTGGAATCAGGTGAGAAGCCATGACAGCTTTGAATTCATCGAGATTTTGGGCCTTCATCAAACGATACATGCCCGTGGAATAATTCACGCCATCGTAATTCGGGAGCTTCACTGAGTACGCGTGGTGCTTCTGCCGATCGTACTTCACGATGGGACCGTGGTGAGTGTAATAGCAGGGCAGGGTTAGTGCTTGCATCCCTTTCGTGACCTTTATTTTAAATGTTTCGTACGTGACCTTCATGTTCCGCCATTCGCCATCGTAAAGGTACTGAAGCGGGTTTTGGGGATTGATCTTTTCTTCATACACGTCAGAGATGTTGGGAAAATTCCAGGTCGCCGACCATGTCGCCTTGTCGTTAAAGCCGTCCAGGAAAAAGGGACTGCCGAACCAACTGATGCCCCCGGCGTTCAGCTTGCCAGGAGTTATCAGATGAGCCTCGTAGTTCTGGAAGCGATTGGCCCATGGCATGTGGGTCTCTTCGAAATGAATAATCTTTCCATTGGCAGACTTCGCCTTCGCGATCGCGAATTGATCGGAACCAAAGCCGCGGAAAGAATTGATTCGCTCTTCAGGTTGGATATCCTCGGCTGTCATGGGCTCGGCCCAAGTACGAATATGAGGTAGATTGGAACCAAAGTCTGGAAATTCCCGGGGTAAGTCCGTCAGCTTAACCAGCGCTTCATTGATGCTGTAAAAGCGGAAATAATTGCTTCGCTCTTCGGCCTCGATATCCTCAGCTGTAATGGGTTCAATCCATGAAGGAATACGAGAACGATTCTCCTCGATGTAGGCATTTACGCCGCCGGCAAACGCCGCCAGAACTTTGTAAGTCTGTGGGTCGATCTTCTCTTTGTTTTCAACCACAGTTTTCTTAGTGCGAAGAAGACGCTGCAGGTAATCTCCATCCCATCGGTACTCATAAGGAATAAAATGCAGATAGCCTCTCCCGAGGCAATTGAACCCGAGAACTTCTGTGAGGCGCCCCTGGGCATCCATGTACTGGATCATCATCTCTTTAAGGTGATCCTGGGCTTGGGCGTAGCCGTAACCGAAAAAAGTGGCTTCCTCAGTCTCTCCGACAATATGGGGAACCCCAAAGTCGTCGCGGTAAATCGTCACCTCGTCAGCAAGCCCGCCACCTAACCCAGTGGCTAATGGAGTCTCGACCGCCGCTGCTGGAACCGACAACGCCCCTGCCACAATCCCTTGCAGAAAACTCCTGCGATGCATTTTGCCTCCTTCCGGGACTCAGTGATATGAAGATTACACCAATGAAACGCAACGCTTATAACGAATCTGCCTGTCTCGGCATCTGATGGTGCCCAAACGATAACCTTCTTACCTCCGACTCCTTATACGTCCTGCCGAGACACGGCACTTGACCATTCTGTTTCAATCGTCGAACTCTCTTGAAATTTGTCACCTTGAGGCGTCCTGGGCCACTAGCGACCATCGCGAATGGATCTCAGCATTCGCCTGGTCTTTAGGAACGCAGGGACCTGCCGCTTTGCTGAAAATGACAAGTGAAGGCTCAATTATGACATGCCCAAGATCATTTCCAACACACTGCTAAATAGAATTTACCTGCCTGCTCAATCCCCGCGGACGCTGAGTCAGGTTGCCTGCTTAGCGCGCCTCTGAACTTCCAGGATCATTTCGGCAGTAGACGTCGACTGCGGGAGATCCCGAGGCTTCTTTCCGACGCCTTCAAACACCTGGGTTGCGTTCCACTTCGAGTAGAAAAGAGGCGGGAGCTTGGGATCGGCCTTCTGATATAGCCGCGGTGGGATTTCTGTCCACTCAGAATACCGAGGCTGATCGCTGCGGGCATAATAGATGTGAAGAGTCCGCCGTTGGCGGGAACTTGCCCTCAGCTTACCCGCATGAACACAGCGGCCATGGAAGATCACCGCTGTCCCCGCTGCGCCCGTGACGTCAAATTCAGTGCCGGGAGCCACATCCTCGGGCCTCAGATCAACAAGGCCATAGTGACTCCCCGGAATGATGCTCAGGCAATGGTCGTTTTCTGATACGTCGGTCAGGTAATATACAAGCGAAACATATTCGATCTCCATGCGCCGGTTGTAGTCACGGGTCGCGTCACGGTGCCAGGCCTTTACATCCTGTTTCTTGTCTGTAGGATCACGGATGAGGATCTCAAATTCCTCAAAGGTGATGAGTTCGCCGATCAGAGCACGGAGAATCGCCAGGGTCGGCGGGTTTTCGATGGCAAAATCGAAATCTGCACTTCGAGAGATGACGTCCGGCGTTTCGATAAATGATTCGTCGAACTTGACCCACTCCTCCCCGTGCCGCTCGAGGTCGAGGTCCACCGCGTGGTTCAGTGACAATACTTGTTCATTCGAGAGCGCCTCTGGAATAACAAGAAAGCCCCGCTCGTGAAATTCACGAACCAGCGCCAGCCCGTCAGATGGAGGACGCGGGAGATCCTTCATGGTTGTGCGCACACCTCTCAGAATGTCAGCCTTAAGGCAAGTTGAATCTGCCGGGCTGCGGTAGCGGTCGAGCCAATACTGCCTGCGTTTGGCGTGTCAATGTATGGGTTCGGGTCGGCGAAATTTGGGTGATTCCCGAGATTGAAAAACTCTGAGCGGAATTGAAGACGGTACTTTTCCATAATGTTGATGTCCTTGAAAAGGCCGAAATCGAAGGTTGCCATCCCGGGCCCATCGATAATGCCCTTGCCCGCATTGCCAAACTGGCCTCGGGGTGGGATTTGGTAGCAATTCGGGTTAAACCACCTCGATGGGTCTCTTCCTCCGGAAGGAACGTTGGAACACCCGAGAATAACATTCGGCCAGCTTGCACCCCCTATGCTCTCACTATTGTTAAAGCTTATGAGCGGGGTGACTGGAAAACCAGACTGGAGAGTCAGGATTCCTGAAACCTCCCATCCGCCTAAGGTGTTTTTCACGAAAGACTTTCTGTTTGCAAGTGTTGGGAGGGAATAGACGGAACTCGCAACAAATCGGTGGCGAAAATCGGAAGCTGCGCGACCGTAGTTGCAACTGAAACAGTAGGGGTTCTGGAAGCCCGGCGCACCGGGCGGCGCAGCCGCGCCACTGTTAGTTATATTGTCCAGACTTTTCGAATATGTATAAGAAACTAGAAGCACCAAACCGTGCGTCATGCGTTGCTGGTACTTTGCCTCCAGAGCGTCGTAGTTTCCGTACTGGATGTTCGTCCAATAGTAAATGTCGCCAAATTGAGGGTATGGCCGGAGGAAAGTGCCGTTAACACGAGACGCGTTTAGGTTTCTATACGTTCCGAATTTGGTTGTCTTCTGCCAGTTATAAGCAACCTCCGCCATGCCATTCTGTCCAAACTGATGCTGGACTGCAAGCGAGGACTGTTGCAAGTACCCGTTCTGCAAATTTTGGTCAAGTGCTCCAATCGTAGGGGCAGGGGCAGCGGCAGAACTGTTCACCCCAAAGACATTTTCAATTGAGACGGTCGGCAGTGAGCTGAATGGGCTGATTGCATTGTAAACAGGAAACGAAGCAAATGGAGGGTTGGTCCTTGTTATTTCCGTGCCATTCTCCTGCATGACGGAGTAAAAAATCCCGTAACCTCCGCGTATCACCGTGCGTTCGTGACCTGGCAGGGAGTACGCAAAACCAACCCGTGGCGCATAATTGTTGGTGTCTGGACGAACACCAGCCGACCGGCTGACAAAATTACGGCCGGCAATGATCAGGCTTCCGGTGCTCGGATCGAAGTTCGTGAAACGGTTGAATTTTTCAGAAAACGGGCCGTCATATTCGTAGCGGACGCCCAGGTTCAAAGTCAGGTGCCGGTTCACGCGCCATTCGTCTCCTGCCCACCAGCGAAAGTTGTTTCTGAACATGTAGCCGCCACTGTCACCTGTTTGCGTTAGTGCAGAGACCGGGTATCCCAACAGAAAATCAGCAAAGGGAAAGCCGGTTAAAACGCCAGTCGCAGCATTGGGATCTTGTGTGTACTCCCCATCGAAAGAAAATTCTCCCTGCGGAAAACTGGGGGCGGCATTGATCATGACCTGCCACCGGTCATATTCGCCTCCGATTTTAAAGGTATGGCGGCCAGCCACTTTTGTAAGCCTCCCCACGTACGAAAACTGGTTAATGGCCCGCAGTTCTGGATCATAGGGATTTGAATCAAGGCCAGAGAAGCCGGCCACATCGATATTTGCCGGCTCGTTGGGAGCAACCCCCTGGATGCCCAGCTGGGAGTTTAAGTTGTTCCCCAATTGCACGGGGAGAAGGTTGAAGTAGTGCCTGAGGAACGAGATTTGGCCGTCGGCTACTGTAGTAGGCCCAAAGGTATGGGTTTCCCGCATTGTGAAATTGCGAGTATTGATAATGTCATTGTCGCCGAATCCCGGCAAACTACCCGTGCCGAAAGTTCCTGTTGCGAGCAATAAGCCTGAAGTGTTTTGGCTATATCGGCCAAAGATCGCATCCTTACCCTTCGAGTAGTCGATTTTCAGATCCCACTGGTTTTGTGTAATCTTATCAACGTCATTCCCCGCGAAATTGTTTCCAACAAACTGGCCATTAACAAGTCCCGAACTAGTCTCCGCAGGATACAGATTCATAAAAGCCTTAGCTGCTGCGTTTATTTGGCTCGGTGGAATGACGTTGCCCGAATAGGCTTGACGGCTCACTCCCGAAGCACAGGTGGCGCACGGCGTTGTGGTCTGCGGATCATATATTGGCTGAGGAATTTCGGTAAAAATTCCCTGCCGCATCAGAGGCGTCGGTACTGTTCCGAAGAATGTTTCCCCAATACGCTGGCGGAATCCTTCGTAGTCAAAAAAATAGAACAGACGATCTTTGATAATCGGCCCACCGACAGATCCCCCGAACTGATTTTTCCTGAGCTCTGGAATGGGCAGATTAGGATTGTCGAAATAGTTCCTGGCATCTAACCCCGAGTTGCGCACAAACTCATAGAGCGAGCCATGAATTTGATTGGTGCCGCTTTTTGTAACAAGGATTATCTGTGCCCCGGGATTCGTACCTAATGACACGTCATAGGGTGAAGTCTCGATCTTGAACTCTTGAATTGCGTCTATGGAAGGAACATACATTCCATTAATCAGGTAGGATTTTATGTCGGCTCCATCAAGCGTGAAGGAGTTCCGGGACTCGCCGGCGATACCTGAGTTAATGGACCCTGCGTAATCAGTGAGTGGTCCGCTGAAGAAACTTCGATTGCCGTAGCTCGACGTCCCAGGGCTTAGCAGCGCTAAGTCCAGATAGTTTCGACTATTCAGAGGCAGCTGAGTGATTTGACGGGGGCCTACTACCTGGCCCATGGAGGCATTCGTAGTATTGAGCAACGGGGGAGCCCCGCTCACTGTAACTGTCTGGGTGGTCGTCCCGATTTCAAGCGTGAGATTGATTGTGGCTGACTGTGCGACTTCAAGAGTAAATTGCTGCCGAGCGGTTTTTTTGAATCCTGTCTTTTGAGCAGTGACGACATATTGTCCAGGAATTAAGTTGGCAACTCTGTAAAAGCCTGTTGAGTTGGTTGTTGTCGAATTTGTGACGCCGGTCTCAACATTCCTGACTGTTACCGTCGCACCGGGAACAACAGCGCCTGAAGGATCGGCTATCGTTCCCGAAAGGGTCGCCAAGCCTTGTCCCGCAACCCAGCCGACGGATATTCCCATAGCCATGGTGATCGTTAAGAAAAATCGCGTAAGCCATTTGACAGTAGGATATTGAGCCCTGTTTCCTGACTCCGGATTTGCCTTCACTGAGCCGCAAGCCAAACCGGTCCCTTCAAGAATTGGGCTTTCCCCTGGGAGTGTCCTTTGACCTTCTAGCATAGCCTTCCTCCGTTAACTCAACGAGTCCCTAAGAAGTGATTTTGACTATGCGTTCCATTTACCTATTTGCAGGGCAGGTGCGTCAAGAGCAGTAGGCCATCCGGAAGCAAAATCATCCAAAAGGCTGAACACATATTTCACGAATGAGTTGTATGCAAGAGTCATGTCACAGTGAAGCGTGAATCGTCATCTGACCTTCATGTGCGGATTCCGGAGCAAGGTGGGCAGGATTCTGGCATGAACCCGGTGAGCATTGCGAAATGAAGCCAGAGGTCGGGAGTTCAAAACTCTCCGGGCGTACCACCTTCCGTTCAAAAACTTGGCGTGAACGACATGTAGACACGAGTATAAGGAATGCGATTCAACAGTTGATCGCCCGGATTCCCAGGGAGAGCTGCGACTGAGGCCGGCGGAGAATCCAGGGAGTGCTGCCTAACCTGGGCCACGAAGTCGCACGCCGCACGATTGCCAAAACTCTGAAGAAATATGGAATGGGCCCGCGTCCGACCGCAACTGAAAGACTACCTGACAGGAGCTCCTGGCCCGGCGCCGTGAACTCATTGTTGACGCGGACTTCTTCACTATCGAAGCCTGGCTCCGGAAGGGATGAACGAGGTTCGTGAGTTTTTCCTTCAGCAATCCACGATTCAGGACAAGGTCATGGCGCAGGCTGGCGCGGAAGAGACGAAGGAAGCTTCCACAGTCAGATATTTGGAGAGCACGAGGATCGATCCTGAACCTTCCGGCCACTCATCTTCTCAGCCTGCAGGTTCAGGCCGGGACGGCGCCGCACGACCTGGCGAGCAACGGGCAGTCCGGTGATAGCCAGCCCAACTTCCGTTGGATGATGTCCGGTGAATATTTCGCCATGTAATGGACGATGGTTTCCACGCGAATCTTGATGCTGCCTGCCGGCTTGGTGGCGTCCAGGTCTCCGAATTTGAAGAAGAGCGTCCCGGTCGCTTCAACGATCTTCTGAGTAGGCGTGAACGTGGGTTGGTCCATTCCGCATTCGTAGCTTGACAGCCTGATGACGCAGGTGATCCACGGGCAGCGAGCGGCAACCTTGGCGCCCCAGAGAATCTCGTTGGTATTGCTGCTATAAGATGACGTCCAGACGTCCGAGATGTCGTAGGGACTCTTGATTCGTCCCGCGCGGAGGTCAGGCTCGAAAAGCCATTCCAATAGATCCGCGTCGCCGGGCAGGTACTGCAGCCACAGGATGGGGTAGCCGTGAGTTTGCAGTTCAGCCTCGATCTCGTGACCGATGCCCGTGTCCATGTGGTAAGGCCGGGCGAGCACCAGGATGCAGGGTTTCTGCTCGCGGGCGCACCAGGTCAGAATCTCCCGGCTCTGCTGGCGCACCCTGGCGCTGAAACGGTCCAGGGCTCGAAATCCGGCCTGCACGGCGCGTTCGGTCTGCTCCAGGTCCAGGTCAAAAACTTCCTTGAGCGAGCCGTACATCTGCTCGGCCACCACCTCCCGGTCTCCGAGGGTCACGAAAGGCGAGGCGTACGTAATATCGTTTTCTGCGAACACATCCCGCTCTTTCAGGAAGCCCGCCTTTATGTTTTCCGGCCCAGCCATCACCCTCGTGCAACTGATCGTATCCACCACATGGCCATGCAGAATGGATGGCAGGGAATAGATCATCGGGCTGAGCAGAATGTCGATTTTCTTCTTTTGGCCGAAAATCAGTTCGCCGTAATGCCCGCTGATGGCCTTGACCGGGTAGCAGCAATCGACGGTCCCGCGGCCTTTCCCGAACTCGCGGGCCTGCTCTTCGGAAGTGTCGGAGCTGAACACAATGTTCTCTGCTGCGACTCCAATCTCTCTGAGAAACCCCACCCAGAACTGGTGGGTGCTCCAGATATTCAGCACCTTTGGAATTCCTACGCGAAGATGAGAACGGTCTTTAGGCGGTGGTGCGGCGGAAGGCTTCTTTGCGAATCGTGTCAGCAATGTTCGGATAGGCATGGCGAGTCCTCTCAATCCCGGCCTTGATCACTTTCATCTCATTCAAATCTTCCACCAGTCCCTTGGGGCAGGAATTGTTCACAATCACGCGCTCCCAGCCTTCGGCGAGCAGTACCTTGCTCCACGGCCGTCCTTTGCCTCCGGCCAGTTCGACGTCGATAAAGCTCCGCTGGCAGTTGACGGGGCACCAATGGCAGAGAGTCTCAATCGAGGTGGTGGTTTTGTACGACAGCCTTTCAATCGCCTCGAAGCCCCGGAAACCTGTTCGCCCGCCTTTTTCCCACCACTCCAGGGCTACAAGCGCCGCACCGATGGCTCCGGCTTCTCCCGAGTGGGGGTGCACAACGACCTCGGCGTCCGGCACCTTGGACAGGATGAAATCCACCTGCGTTTTCACGACTGCGAGGTTTTTGTGCGTGCCACCCTGCAGGATATACTTACGGCCAACCTGCTGCAGGTTGTTGAGACCTCCGGCGTATATCCACACATTGAGCGGGAGGATGGCGCAAAGCCCCGCCAGAATCTCGTCGGCCTGCCAGCCCTTCCGCTGCTGGTTGACGATATCGCTTTGCAGAAATACCCCGCAGCCCATCGACAATTGCGGGATGGCCCGCGCATGGAAAGCGTGGTCGGCCATCTGCTGCATCGGAATGTCAAAGCGTTCGGCCACTCCCTGAAGAAAGGCGCCGTTGCCGGAGGAACATTGCGAGTTCAGCCGGAAATCGGTCACCGCCCCGTTATTGAGAATCATGATTTTGACGTCCACTCCGCCCACGTCGCAGATGCAGTCGGCGTCGGGGAAGTAGTGCAGGCCGGCGGTAGCGTGGGCGATGGTTTCGACCACAGGACAATCGGCGCCCAGGATGCCCTTGAGAAGGTCTTTGCCGTAACCCGTGATGGCCAGCCCGAGAATCTCACTTTCGCCCACTGCCTGGCGGATTTGCCGGAAAAGCGATTTGGCGTCTTCAATCGGATTTCCTTTGCTGAGAGCGTAACAGCTGAACGCCAGGTCCCTGCCGGGCGAGAGGCAAACGGCTTTGGCGGTGGTCGAACCGAAATCGCAGCCCACCACCACCGGACCCAGCTTTTTGCCTGTTTTCCCAGCCGGTGATTTGGAATCTGCAGGGTGGCCATTTCCGTTCCTGCCATAGCGGGCTTTGAAGATTTCCAGTTCCTGCGGCTCCTTCCACAAACCGCCCCGTCCCGACTTCTTCTTTTCTTCGTGCTGTCCCTCTTCAATCCACCATCGCAGCTTATTTAGTCCTTTATACACGGCCGCCGAACCGGGCTCTCTGAATCCCATTTCCACGCACCCCTGCGCAGCGTAGTAAAGAGCATCCTCCGGAACCTGAATCAAAGAGGCCAGGTCACGGTCCTTTGGCAACTCGACTTTACGTTCTCCCCATACCTCGGCCAAATGATGCCGCCAGGCTTCCTGCAGGCCGGCAAAGAAAAGATTTGGGCCACCCAGCAACAGAATATCCGGCAAAGGCGTATTGCCGCGGGTAAGGGTCGCCAGGTTCTGGTAGACGGTTGCCTCAAACAACGAGGCGATGATTTCCTCCACCGGCACGCCGGCCTTGAGCAGCGTGTTGGCATCCGCTTCGGCGAAAATGCCGCACTTGCTGCTCACCTTGTGCAGCGTGTACCCCTCGTAGTGCATCTTGGAAAGCCTTTCGGGCGAAATTTCGAGCTTGCGCGCCGTTTTTTCGATAAATGTGCCCGTCCCACCCGAGCAGGCGCTTTGCATCAGCACTTGCTTGCTCTTTTGGTTCCCGTCGCCGCTGAAAAAGATGGTCTTCATGTCTTCGCCGCCGATTTCGCTGACGAAGCGCACGGAGGGATGAAGCTTTTCAACCGCAGCGGCCACCGCCACGACCTCCTGGATAATCTTGGCGCCCACGAGCGGCGCGATCACGCCTGCGCCCGAGCCGGTGAAGAAGATCCGGTCTTCTTTTGGCGTAAGCCCAAACTCATTTTCCAGGCGGACCAGAAACTCCAGCACTTTTTCCGCCTGTTTCGTATGGTGCCGTTCGTATGATTGAGTCAGAACCCGGCCGTCGGGCGACGCAAGAACGTATTTGCACGTTGTGCTTCCGACATCCATACCGCAAATTTTGCCCGTTGCCGGCTCGGCGGGTGTTTCAGGAGCCAATGCCGGTTTCCAGATCGGAGGGCCCACTGCCGCCGGCTGAATGTTGATCAGGCCATTATTTGCCATCAAGAATGCTCCCCGTTGTGGATCTGTGACGTGCTTGTGTCAGTCCCTCATGCCTGGGCCAAGCCGCGATCGCGTGCCAGATGCATCACGTAGTTGGCTGCCGTCCCTGCGTAGCCGCGATGCGGAACGCGATACGTGGCGCGAGTAACCTGAGGATGCTGCCGTTCGAAATCCCGGACCTGTTCAACCGTCAGGCCGGTTTTTCTCAGAACTTCCTCGAAATTCGCCTTCGCCCGTCGCTTCGCCTCGGTGAGAATCATCTGGCAACGAGACAGGGCGTGGACTTCCGAGTCGCCTTTCACCTCGATGGGCGCGTAGAGCAGGTCGGGATACTGTCCCAGCACATTGGCCATGGACCCGACGGACATCGTGTTGGGCATGCAGGAATACGGCGAAAGCTCGCAAATCATGTGCGCGTTCTTGTGGTGATAAGCATGCAGCGCTTTGCCGATCAGCATGTGCCCTTCGCCCCCCCGCAGTTCAAAGTGGAAGAACGGCTCGGCCAGCCGCCTCAGTTCTTCCTGGTTGGGCAGTTCGTTGGGGAGATTGCCGAGGGCCTTGCGGAGCCGGTTGTAATGGGCGATGTAAATCCGCTCCACCGCGCGCAGCAAGAGCTGCGCCGTCGGCTTTTGCTCCTTGGCCGAGTGTCGGTGCTCCAGCTTGCGAATGGTGGGGTTGAAGAGGTAGTTCAACCAGACTGCAATCACCGGAGGCAGTACTTCCGCATCTTCTTGCTCCAGCCACCGCTTGATGTTGTAGTTTCCCTCGCCTTCATGGATATGGAGCCAGAATTCGCCGGTGATCTTTACTTTGGGTTTCACGCGCAGGCGGTCAACCACAATCACACTCCACCGCTTGCGTACTTCGCGCAGAGCTCGGGTGAAATAACTGCTCAGCAGGTGCCAGGCGATTGTTCCGTACTTCTCACCGTGATCGGGCCGGTCGCGAAAAACCTGATATAGATACTCGACACAGTCCTTCAAGACCTGGTCGGTCTCGCCCGGATTCATCTCGTAAGGCCGGGTCATGTATTCGAGATCGGTCAGAAGGTCGGCACACAAAATCCCCCAGAAAAGTCCCAGGGAAAGCGGCAGGTTGATATCCAGGCCGTCGCCGTTGCCCGAGCCCTGGTCGACCTGGTCCTGAGCCATCAGGAACATGCGAAAGTCCCGCAGCCCCAGCCCATCAAGCGCCATGGAATAAGACTCATGATATTGCCCGAACCGGCACGGGCCGCATGCTCCGGCGGTGAGAAAAAGGTATTTCCGCGCCACTTCCTCCTTCCCCACCGCTGCGATTTCCTTCTTGAGGAAGTTCACCAGGCTTCCGGTGGTGAAGATCGTCGGGCAGCACGCCCCGACGTCAATCAATTCCTTGCCGGCGTCCAGGTCCCCCCGCGCAATGTTCGGGAGGGACTGCGCCTTGTAATTCAGGTTGTGAAAGACACCTTGAACCAGCCGTTCATGTTTCCAGGTGAGTCCGCCAAAAAGGATGGTCACCTTGTCGCGTTCTTCCCGTGTGAATGGCTTCGGCCTGTAGGCCGTATAGTGGTTGATCGTCGTCAGCTGGCTCATAAGGTCTCCCTTCCGGCGATTTCAGGCTGTTGCCCGGCTTCCTTACCTTATCAATCTGTGCTCTTCCCACTCAGGGGCGACGTGATAGTCTTGGAAGTGTCACAACAGGCAATTTGCGAAGGAATGGACTGTCACAGAGTTCCTCGGAAGTGACTTTCATGCCTCCCCCTGCCGCACTGGCGACACCCAAACGCTTACTTCCAACCCAAAGAGTAAATCTTTGGCATTTGGGCAATGAAAGTCTTGGGATTGCGCCCCTGGAAACCGGGAAGCCTTTGGAGATATTCGAGGTAGAAATCTGGCGAGTGTTTCCCGGGGTGGACGACGTTACCGACGCAGGCTCCCTCCTCAAGCCGGTACACGGGACAGTCCCTCACTCTTGAATAGGTCAACGATCTTAGCGCCCCTGTGAATCGAATTACACCCTGGGCAACCTATAGTCAAGTGATTTTTCTCACATTTTTCCCACGATCGTCATTCACAGATCAGGCGGATGCTGTCCCGCAGGGCGCACGGGTATCGACCTGCGACCATCCTTTTGGCCGGGGGGGAAGTGTTATCGACGGGCCGCTGGTGATGGAAGTGGCTTATGGCAGATGGTATGGCCTCGCATGCAACTCGAACGGACACAGACAGTTGGAGGCGAGCGGGCCGCCAAAGACGGCTATTGCCAACCTCACTCGCTCCAAAGTCATCCAGCGCTTCTCTGCGGCCCCACAAAATGCACAGCGCTGGCGATTGGGAAGAGGTGCTGGTGCAGGGGATTGAACCGCATCGGACGCTCGTCTAGAAATGGTGCCCCGTGCCGGCGCCGCCTTCACTAAGCCCTGGACCTTCGAAGTGCTGGAACAGCGGGGCGTGAAGTATACAATTCGGATTCCAGCGATCAACATTCTGGAACGTGCAAAACGAGCAAAGCGGGTTACCTATAATCCGAATGTCGTTAAAGTGGACGAGTGGATCAGCATGGTGAATCACGGCCACGGGGTGGAGCACTACACGGAAACATTGAGAAGCAGAGGAAAATCGTTGTGGGCAGTTCACCTTGTCATTTTAATGGCACGATGGCGGGACGAATCTGCTGGTACGCTTTCGCGCCGCGGGGAAATCCCTCCACGCTGCCGTGCATCGGCCCGCTGACGACAGCCGGAACTCGTAGTAGGTGCGAACGCACTGCCCGCTCTACGAGCGCTCCGTCTACTTCGACCGATATCGATTTTTCCAGCAATTCCACGGACAGCACCAGGCGATACATGTTTTTCTTTCGAACCAAAATCCCTTCGATCCCTTCAAGAGGGCCGGACTTTACCCTTACCCAGTCACCATCCCTCAAGAATGGATGAGGCTCAGCCTTCAGTTTACTCTCAACGAGTCGGCGTATAGCTTCAATCTCCTCGTCCGGGATCCTGCTTGCGCGTCCCGCATAACCCACCACGCCGATTGTTCCCGGGGTTGTGAGGATTGCAAGCCGACGATCCAGCCCACCGCGCAGAAAGACGTAACTCGGATATAACGGCAACGAGAGGATCCTGTTCCGGTCCTTCCATCGATGGGTTGTCATATACAGTGGTAAAAAGACCTCAAAGCCCTTCTTCGAGAGGAGACCAGCAACTGCTTTTTCGTGCTGGTGGCGCGTGTAGAGAGCGTGCCATCCCTGCTGCAGTTCCTCCTCGATCGATCGGCCCAAAATCCCTGTGTTTGGCATAAAACTGTTTCCTTTGCCCGAGTCTATCCGCCGCCCTGCACCGCCGCCTGACTTTGGGGTGCTCCGTTCATGACCGTTGTCCGACAGCGTTTGTTCTTTTGCTGATCTCGTGAATCTCCGTTGTTTCCGAATCAAGACCCATATCCCGGATTTTGTAAAGCAGGGCCCGATAACTGATCTTGAGAGTGCGGGCTGCAGCCGTTCGATTCCAGCGGTGAACCTC
>JBJKQK010000239.1:0-9401 GCA_046705285.1 Terriglobia bacterium | reverse complement strand
GCGGCGCGGAAAGGTCCAAGGTGAAACTGGAAGCGGCACGCCCTTGCCATAATTCCTCCTTGAATTGATTGGCAGGACTGTTATTGGGGCCAGTGGGTAATTGCCCGGAGTTGAGATGACCACGCTGGCGGAACGGTTGGCTGGAGACAGACCACTGTGAGCAATCCAGACGCAAGCACGGAAGCCATTATGTCGCGCGCCGGCCCCGCCTGCAAGAAGTTTTCAGGAAGTTTGGTAGCCACGGCATCACCTCCAATGCCGTGGGTTCGTCGGTGATCCGCAAAAGTCCCACGGCACGAAACCGGTGCCGAGGGTACTTGTTATCGGCTTGTGCCGCGCTGCCAGCAAAAGGCCGGCGGTCGCAGACCGCAACCTCGGCGGTCTGCGCTGCCCGCTCTTCGCGTTTAGCTCATCCCTATGTTACGATGGGGAATTGGTTCTGCCGCAGGAAAGCAAGCAGTTCGTGCCGCTCCTGCGGCCGAGACAGCAGGGACGTCATCCTATGGCACAGCCGGAAAACAAGCGGCCGCGAGTGCTGAGCGGCATGCGGCCTACAGGCAAGTTGCACCTGGGCAACCTGGTGGGAGCACTCCAGAACTGGATCAAGCTCCAGGACCGTTATGAGAGCTACCATTTCGTGGCGGATTGGCACATGCTGACCACCGAATATGCCGATACATCGGCTTTGCAAACCAACATCCAGGAGATGGTGACCGACTGGCTGGCCGCAGGTCTCGATCCGCAGAAGGCGACCTTCTTTGTGCAATCGCGCCTGCCGGAGCATGCCGAATTGCACCTGCTGTTCTCGATGGTGACGCCGCTTGGCTGGCTGGAAAGAGTGCCCACCTACAAAGAGCAACTGGACAACCTGCTGGGCCGGGATCTGCACACTTACGGCTTTCTCGGCTATCCGGTCTTGCAGGCCGCAGATATCCTGATGTACAAAGCCGGCTACGTCCCGGTCGGCGAGGACCAGGTGCCGCACGTGGAATTGACCCGCGAAATTGCCAGGCGATTCAACCAGTTTTATGGAGAGATCTTCCCGGAGCCTCAATCCCTGCTGACGCCCAGCCCGCGGTTGCGCGGCACTGACGGGCGCAAGATGTCCAAAAGCTATGACAACGCGATTTTTCTATCCGACCCTGCGGAGGTGGTCGACAAGAAAGTTCGCGGCATGATGACTGATCCCGCTCGCAAGCGGCGGTATGATAAAGGAAATCCTGAGGTGTGCCCGGTGTTCGACCATCACAAGCTCTTCTCGCCTCCGGAAGTGATTGAGCGCGTCGATCGCGAATGCAGGACGGCGGAACTTGGTTGCGTCGACTGCAAGAAAATGATGGCTCATCACCTGAATGAGTTCCTCGGCCCCATCCAGGAACGGCGCAGAGTCTACGAAGGTGACCCGAAAAAGGTCTGGGACATTCTGGCTGCAGGCACTGAAAAGGCCAGGTGCGTGGCGCAAACCACCATGGCCGAAGTGAGAGCGGCAGCGAATCTGGCATAAGTAATGGATGAAAATCGCATACCCAATCCGGAAACGCCGGGAGAAATCGGAAAGGAAGGCGCTGGGGAGCCGTCAAAGCGGGCCACCCGAGCCGACACACCGGCGCCGCCAGTCAAACTGGAAGCTTATGAAGGGCCGCTAGACCTTCTTCTTGACCTCATTCGAAAGCAGAAAATCAACATTTATGACATCCCGATCGCCAAGATTACGCGCCAGTATCTTGACTATCTTCGGCTGATGGAAGAATTGAACATCGATGTTGCCGGCGAGTTCATCCTGATGGCGGCAACGCTGATTTACATTAAGTCGCGCATGCTGCTGCCGCCGGACCCGGAGGCTCCCGCCGAAGAGCAGGAAGGCGACCCGCGCGCCGAACTTGTCCAGCGTCTGCTTGAACATGAGCAATTCAGGAATGCCGCAGAGATGCTGAAGTCAAAGCGGACGGTGGAGGAGGCAACCTGGTCGCATCCTGGAATTGGGGAGTTTACTGAAGCCGAAGACGAGCCGGGCTTTGCCGTCTCGGTATTTGATCTGATCTCAGTGTTCCGCGAAATCCTCGAGCGGGCCAAGAAACGCCCGCAGATTCGGGTCCCGCACGAAGAGGTCACCGTTCGGGAAATGCTGGAGCATGTGAAGCAGGTGATGCGCGAGCGCACGGGGGCGGTCCCCATCGAAGAGCTTGTTGCAGGCTACGTCTGGCGGCAGGCTCTTATCGCATTGCTCCTGGCCCTGCTGGAACTGGTTCGCCTCCGGGCTGTCAACCTTCGGCAGAACGACCTTTTCGCGCCCATTACCGTGGTCAAGACCAAGAATTTTGAGGAAATTGTTGACTCGGTGGACGCCGCAAACCTGGAAGAAAGTCTCGGCGAAATCTAGAACTGACGGCTATGTTGACAGACGAAGCACTCAAAGCATTGATCGAAGCAATCATCTACGTCGCGCCGGAACCCGTGCCGCTGGAAGCAATCGTCAAGGCGCTGGAGGGCGAGGAGCGCGACCGGGTGAAGGCACAGATTGAAAAACTCGCCCAGGAATTCGACCAGCCGTGCCATGGAATCGAGGTGCGGCACGTGGCCGGCGGATATCGGTTCTCTTCAAAGCCCGAACACCATGAGGTGCTGCGGAATTTCGTGAAGAGTCTCAAGCCGCTGGTCAGACTTTCAAGGCCGGCGCTGGAAACACTGGCGGTCATTGCCTATCGCCAGCCTGTGACGGTGCCCGAGATCGAGGAGATCCGCGGCGTCGATTGTGGCGGCGTCATCCATACTCTGCTCGAAAAAAAGCTGGTGGTCACCGCAGGACGAAAGAATGTTGTCGGCCGCCCGATTCTGTATCGCACCTCGAAAGAATTCCTGATCCACTTCGGCCTCAAGGATACAAACGAGTTGCCAAGTTTGAAGGAATTTGAAGAGTTGGCCCGGCAGGCTCTGGGGTCAGATCTTCCGACAGAGCGGGAACAGCAGGCCGGCCCGCCGGAAACTGAATCCCTGACGGTTGAGGAACGAACCGTGGCGGGAAATCAGCAGACCAGCGAAACCTCCAAGGCGGCCCCTCAAGGCACGCCGACAGAGGGATATGCACCGGATGAGGCAATGCCTGATACGAATCAGGAGCCGGAAGCAAGCGAAGACGGCGTTGGCGAAGAAACCGCTCCACCAGACGAATCCAAGTCTTGACCATCAACGAACCATGCAAGAGCGGCTGCAGAAAATCATTGCCGCAGCAGGCATCACGTCACGGCGCAAAGCCGAAGAGATGATCGTGCAAGGCCGCGTCAGCGTCAATGGGCACGTGATCCGGGAACTGGGCTCGAAGGCTGATCCTGAGCAGGACAACATCCGCGTCGACGGCAAGCCCCTGCGGCGAGCTCATGGCCATATTGTAATTCTCCTGAATAAACCGACGGGCATTGTTTCGACGTTGAGAGATCCTCAAGGCCGCCCGACTGTGGTCTCGCTGCTGGCCGGGATCAAGGAGCGTGTTTATCCCGTTGGGCGCCTCGACTTTCAATCTTCCGGCCTGATGCTCTTGACCAACGACGGCGAACTCACCAACTTCCTTACTTCACGCGCATCCCAAATCCCGCGAACCTATCACGTGAAGCTGGAAGGACAGCCATCGTCAAATGATCTCGCGCGCCTCGAAAGGGGGATTGTGCTGGATGGGCGGCCAACAGCACCTTGCAAGATTCGCATGATTGCGGAACGCGAAAAGCCGTGGTATGAAATCACTCTGGTCGAAGGGCGTTACCACCAGGTTCGCAGAATGTTTGAGCGCTGCGGCCAGCGGGTGGTCAAGCTGAAGAGAGTGCGATTCGCTTTCCTCACAGACCGTGGCCTGGCTCCCGGGCAGTATCGACCCCTGAGGGCATCGGAAATCGACCGACTGAAGCACTGGAAACCAGACGCCAGTCATGGATCGTGAATGGTGAGCGGCGAATTCCACGAGGCGGGACGGCGATGCCTGGCAACCCCGTCTGGAAACTCTGCGATCATCTGACGTCGACATCCTTTATAATTGCTGTTCGTCATTTAACCGGTCATGCCGCAACGATTTTCCATCAACGAACTGCTCCCGCCATGGGTGGCGCGCATCCGGCCCTACCCCCCCGGGAAACCCATTGAGGAGGTGGAGCGCGAACTGGGGCACAGCGCCGTCAAGCTTGCGTCCAATGAAAATCCTTTGGGTCCTTCCCCTAAGGCTCTGGAAGCAATCCGCCATTCGCTTGTCCGGTCCAACTTCTACCCCGATGGCAGCGGGTACTACCTGCGGAAGAAACTGGCAGAAATCCAGCATCTCGACATGTCGCAAATCATTCTCGGAGCCGGATCAACCGACTTGATCGAGCTGGTTGCCAAGACTTTCCTGACCGCCGGCGACCGGGGCATTACGTCGCAGTCCGCCTTTTATATCTACCGCCTCGCCATCGAGGAAATGGGCGCGGAGCTTGTGCAAACGCCGCTGCGCAACAACGCCTTCGATCTCGCTGCCATTGCCCATGCGGTAACGCAGCGGACGAAGGTGGTTTACATCGCCAACCCCAACAACCCTACGGGACGAATGGTCACCGGCGATGACATGGACCGGTTCCTCGACGCCCTGCCACCACGCGTGGTGGTTGTGCTCGATGAGGCCTATTTCGAATACGTCCGCGAACCGGATTATTCGCATTCCGTCGACTACGTGCGAAATGGCAGGAACGTGTTGGTGCTGCGAACCTTCTCCAAGGTCTATGGATTGGCCGGCCTGCGGCTCGGCTACGGCATGGGAAATCCCGAGCTGATTGAAGCTCTCAACCGCGTCCGATCTCCCTTCAACGCCAGTACCCCGGCCCAGTCCGCAGGGCTGGCAGCTCTTGACGACCAGGAACATGTGACCTATTCGGTGGAAACCAACGCCAGGGAAATGAAATTTGTAACGGGAGAACTGGCGCTTGCGGGTGTTCGCTATACGCCTTCAGTTGGAAATTTCCTGCTGGTTGATACAGGCCGGGACTGCGAGGAAGACTTCATCCGCCTGATGCACGAAGGGGTGATTGTCCGCCCGATGAAGCTTTATGGCTTTCCAACCTCCCTGCGCGTGACGATCGGACAACACGAGGATAATGAGAAGTTTTTGGAGGGCCTTGGACGCTTAACCCGCATGTCAGCGCGGGGATAAAGCGTTAAACTTATGATATAGGGGAAACAGGTGGAAGAGGCCTAAGGCCCGCTCATTCCCCCGCACGGGAGTTTGTCATGCAAGACCCGATCCAGACCATTCTCGAAACCTGCAGGACGCTGGCTGTTGTCGGCCTCTCCTCAAAACCCACACGGCCCAGCCACGGCGTCAGCTCGTACATGAAATCGCACGGCTATCGCATCATCCCCGTTAACCCGGGCGAGGACTCCGTGCTGGGCGAAAAGTCTTACCCCACGCTGGAGGATGTTCCAGAAACCTTTGACGCGGTGGTGATTTTCCGCCGCTCGGAGTTTGTTCCTGGAATTGTGGAAAGCGCCATCCACAAGGGAGCCAAAGTCATCTGGATGCAGGAAGGCATCGAGCACGAAGAAGCCGCCAATCGCGCCCGCGAAGCCGGCCTGGAAGTTGTGCAGAACCGCTGCATCCTGAAGGAACACGCCAAGCACTTTGTGGTAGAAGGAATTTGAGAGGGCTCCGCAACACTGATCGCGGGGCCCGAGAAACGACTCGCTCTACTTGCTCCGCATCTTCTGTTTCCATTCCTGGATGGCCTGCATTTTTTCTTTCAATCTCTTTTCGAAACCCTGGTCGGTAGGCTGGTAGTAATGGCGGCCGCGAAGGTTTTCGGGAAGACATTCCATGTCGGTCAGCTTCTCTTCAGCGTTGTGAGCGTATTGGTAGCCTTTGCCGTAGCCAACGTTTGCCATCAACCCGGTGACCGGATTCCGCAAGTGCATGGGGACAGGCTCGGCGACGGTTTTCTGCGCGTCGCTCTTCACTTCGCCGTAGCCTATGTAGAGTGCGTTTGACTTGGGTGCGAGTGCAAGATACACGGCGGCCTGGGCCAGCGCCAGATCGCCTTCGGGCAGTCCCACAAAATGCACTGCCTGCATGGCGGCGACGGCCACTTCCAGCGCCTTGGGGTCGGCCATGCCAACGTCTTCAGACGCCATGCGGATCAGCCGCCTCGCAACGTAAAGCGGGTCTTCACCCGACTCGAGCATCCGTCCCAGCCAGTAGAGAGCAGCGTCAGGGTCGGAGTTGCGCACCGATTTGTGGAGGGCGGAAATCAGGTTGTAGTGTTCCTCGCCGGCCTTGTCGTAAAGGAGGACCTTGCGCTGGATGGCGTCTTCAATCAGCTTTTCTGTTATGGTCGAGCGTCCGTGTGGGTCCCGAGGAGCTGCTGCGACAGTGGCCTCGATGGTGTTATAGGCCGTGCGCGCGTCGCCATTCGAAAACACAGCGATCTGCCTTAGCAGCTCATCAGAAATCTCAACCTTCTGATCACCAAGCCCACGCTCCTCATCCTGCAAGGCCCGCTTCAGCAGAGTCACAACCTCATCCGTTGAAAGCGCAGAAAGCATGTAAACCTTGGTGCGCGAAAGCAGGGCGGCGTTGACTTCAAAGGAAGGGTTTTCGGTTGTGGCGCCGATCAGGACAATGTCGCCGCGCTCTACATAGGGAAGGAAGGCATCCTGCTGCGCTTTGTTGAAGCGATGGATCTCATCAACAAAAAGAATCGTACGCCGGCCGAAGCGACGCGTCTTCTCGGCGGCTGCCATGACGTCTTTGATCTCCCGAATGCCGGAGAGGACAGCGCTGAAGCGCACGAAGTCGCTCTTCGTCTTGCGTGCCACAATCATCGCCAGCGTAGTCTTCCCTGACCCGGGAGGCCCCCACAAGATCATGGATGCCAGTTCGTCACGCTCGATTTGGCGCAGAAGCGGCTTGCCGGGCCCCAGGATGTGAACCTGGCCGACAAACTCCTCCAATGTCTCCGGGCGCATGCGATCCGCCAGCGGCCGGCGGCCCTGTTGCTCCGTTGTGGGAGGCGGGGTTTCAAATAAGCTCATGGCTGATACCGGAAATTGCGTTGCCGCGCAATCTCGTACAAAAATATCGCCGCTGCGGTGGCGGCGTTCAGCGAATCCGCTTCCTTTCGAATTGGGATGCTCAAAAGCTGATCGGCTTCACGGGATATTTCCGGCGGCAGGCCCGCTGCTTCCTGGCCCACCAGAACCGCGACTGCTCCGCGAAGGTCTGCGTGAGAAACGTCTACGGCGCTGTGGCGGTCGGCACCAATAATGCGTACACCCGAATCCCGCAAAAGCTTGAAAAGGGTCCTGGGCATAACGCTCACGAAAACAGGCATACGAAAGATCGAGCCAACGCACGACCGCACGGCTTTGGGGTTGAAAGGACTCACCGTCCCCGCCAATGCGACCACCGCAGAAGCCCCCAGAGCGTCGGCGCTACGGATGATAGTTCCCATATTGCCCGGGTCCTGAAGCCCGCACGCGACAACAAGAATGGCATTCTGTGACGAGACCACGGCTTTCAGGTCAGACCCAGGCAACTCAACAAGTGCGGCAATGCCCTGCGGCGCCTGAGTGCCGGCCAGTTGGCCAAAGAGCCGGTCGGGAATGGTTGCCACTTCGGATTCGCGAGGAAGCTGCGCCAGCAATGACCGGTGCCCTTCGGCTGAACCGGCAGCCAGCAGCACGCTGTGAACAATCGCCTGTGAGCCGGGCTTCAAAGCTTCTTCAAGGAAATGAGGCCCTTCGCCGCATAGCCATCCGTCACGGGTCATACCCTCGGCAAGCGCTCGGCGAAAGACTTTGACCAATGAGTTGGTCGCGCTGGTCAACTCCCGCGTTCTTGCTCGAACGGATAAATCCTTATTCATACTCAAAGGCTCTTGATCAAAAGCTTAGCGCGGGCGGGCATGTCGAGTCGACATCATCTCACAAAATCGTACCCTAAGTATGATCCAAACCCGGAGGCGCACACGACGGGTGCCAGCATGCGTGCGCAATAAAGGCAATTCCAGATGGGCGCTATCTGCCCGCGCGCCCCAGGTTCCACGAGCGCACATGCTTCCGGGGCCCCTGAATCACGTTCAGCAGAGGCTTTCCGGCAACCAGCCGATCGATGTTCTCGGAGACCAGCTGAAGGCGATTCTGGCGCGTGCCGAGCATCCAGCCGGCAATATGCGGAGTCATAATGACGTTCGATAATTTGTGGAACGGGAAGCGAGAAGGGCGGCAGGCTTTTTCGTTTTTGGGATACCGATACCAGACGTCGATGGCGGCTCCAGCAATTCTGTGCCCCTTAAGCGCGCGATAAAGGGCTTCTTCCTGAACCACCGCTCCGCGCGCGACGTTGATCAGAAAGGCGTTGCGTTTCATCTGAGCAAATTCCCGCGGCCCGATCAGCCCGCGCGTGTCCTTGTTCAGTGGGCATGCCAGAACAACGTAATCCGATTCCTTGAGAAGCTGTGTCAACCCGGCGGGACCCGTCCAGAAATCGACCCCACCCGGTTTTCGTTTTGGCGGATGGGCGCTAAGGGCTTTGATGGACATTCCCATCGCTCGCGCCCGGCTGGCAACTTCGCGGCCGATGTGGCCATATCCGATCAGGCCCAAGGTCTTTCCTACAACTTCCTCGCGGGGGATTTTACCCTGGACCCAGGAACCGACCCAGCTTCCCTTGCGAAACCGCGCCTCGATGTTCAGCATATCCCGGCTCAGGGCAAGAACCATCATCAGCACGTATTCGGCAACCGCAGGACCGTGGAAATAGGCGTTGGCAACGGTGACCGAGGGAGAGAGGACGTCCGTCCTGAAAGCATCAACACCGGCACTCGGCGCCTGGAGCAACTTCAGGTTGTGAGCTGCTCGCGCCATGCCTTGCGTAAAATAGGAAGCCACCACAACGTCGGCGTCAGCCAGCTCTTTGAGCATCTGACGAGTTTCTTGGCTTACCGGGAAAGGCAGGATTGTCGCCGGAGTCTTAGTGTGGGCCCTGAGGTCATCGATCCCCCTTGCGGTTTCTTTACCCGCGACAACCACTTTGATCCGATGCTCATCGCCCCTGTGCCCCATCACTCTCGCCAACGTCAGTTCAACTTGTTGACTTCGAACCTGCTGCCAACCTTTCGCCCCGTTAGGTTACGCAACGGGATTCCGAAGCCTGCACTGCGGCAGATCTCTCACCCGTGTATTGACAAGATGAATGGGAAAGTCGCCGCGTAGAATCTGGGCCGCCTGTTCCGACACGCTGCGTCGCAAATCAGCATACGCCTCAAAACTGCATGAAGCATAGTGGCAGGTCACGACGAGATTATCAAAATCGAGCAAAGGATGTGGGATTCCAGGAGGCTCATGCTCAAGGACATCCAGCCCCACGCCCCCCAGCCGGTTCTCTGCCAGAGCTT
>JBJKQK010000238.1:0-16610 GCA_046705285.1 Terriglobia bacterium | reverse complement strand
GCGGAATGCTTTATGCGGAGCGGAGGCAGGCTACCTGTCAACGTCAAGTTCCTGATCGAGGGCGAGGAGGAGGTTGGCGGGGAGCACATCGAGGAATATGTGCCGGCAAACCTGGAACGGCTGAAAGCTGACGCCGCAGTCATTTGCGATACCGATATGTTTGCGCGGGGCTTGCCGACTCTTACGACAGGGCTGCGCGGCCTGGTCTACACAGAAGTCGAAGCGCGCGGAGCCAGCCATGATCTGCATTCAGGGATGTACGGCGGAGCTGCACCAAATCCCATGCAGGCGCTCGCCGAAATTATCAGCGGCCTCAAGGGCCCCAACGGCAAAATCCGCATTCCGGGCTTTTACCAGAAGGTCCGCAAACCCAGCCGGAAAGAGCTGGAAGCCTGGAAACGGCTTCCCTTCAAGGAAAATACATTTCTGAAAAAGGAAGTGGGTTCGACGGCACTGACGGGCGAGAAGAGCTTTTCCGTGCTGGAGCGCGTTTGGGCGCGACCTACCTTTGAAGTGCACGGCATTCGCGGCGGATTCATCGGAGAAGGCGCCAAGACGGTGATCCCCGCCGTCGGCGTCGCCAAAATCAGCATGCGCCTTGTGCCCGACATGAACCCGAAGGAAGTCGTTCGCCAGTTTACCTCCGCAGTGAAGAAGCTGACGCCGAAGGGAATCAAAACCTCTGTACGGGTGATCAGCACGGCACCCGCGTCCGTAGTTTCCACTGACAGCCGTTACATTTCCGCGGCTGCTCAGGCCATGGAAGACGTCTTCAGGAAAAAGACCGTTTACATGCGCTGCGGAGGATCCATCCCCATCGTCGGCCTCTTCCAGCAGCACCTGAAAATTCCCAGCGTCATGATGGGCTTCGGATTGCCCGACGACAACCTTCACGCTCCGAATGAGAAGTTCCACCTGCCAAACTTCTACGGAGGTATCGAGGCGGTCATTCGCTTTTTCGACCTCCTGGGCCAGTAATCCAGCTCGCCGGATGGCACAGTACGATACTGAGTTGTCCAGCAGTTTGCTGAGACAGGTCGATAACAAATCCCAGGGTCTCCCAGCAAACTGCCGGGAGGGATGGGAGGACACATGCGTGCATTGAAGAACCATTGGTGGCAGGTGACCATTTCTATCCTGTTGCTGGCGGCGGGACTTGTCGCGTTGAGGGCCAGGATTCTTGCCGACGAAGGCATGTGGACGTTTGACAACCCACCGCTGAAGCAATTGAAACAACGCTACGGCTTTACGCCCACCGACGCGTGGCTGAACCACGTGCGCCTTTCAAGCGTGCGCTTCAATGACGGCGGCTCTGGGTCGTTCGTGAGCCCGCACGGGCTGGTGCTGACCAACCACCACGTGGCACTTGTCCAGTTGCAGAAGCTCTCCACGCCAGAACACAACTACGCAAAAGGAGTGTTCTACGCGCGTACTGAAGCAGAAGAGCTGAAGTGTCCCGACCTGGAACTGAACGTGTTGATGTCCATGGAAAACGTGACGGCGCGCGTGCTCGCGGCGGTGAAACCCGGCATGACAGATACTGAAGCTCTCAAGGCCCGTCGCGCTGAGCGCGCCAAAATCGAAAGGGAAAGCCTTCAGAGGACAGGACTGCGCTCCGACGTGATCCCGCTCTATCAGGGAAGCGAATACTGGCTCTACCGTTACAAGAAGTATACCGACGTGCGCCTGGTCTTCGCTCCTTCGCAGCAGATCGCCTTCTTCGGCGGCGACCCCGACAACTTCACCTACCCGCGCTACGACCTCGACTTTGCCCTGTTCCGCGTCTACGAAAACGGCAAGCCCGTCAACAGCAACAACTACCTCAAGTGGGACGCGCAGGGCCCGGAGGACAATGAATTGGTTTTCGTCTCCGGAAATCCCGGATTTACCGGCCGGAGCGACACCGTAGCCCAACTCAAGCTGCTCCGCGACCGGATGTTTCCCGTTACAATCCAGATCCTCAACCGCCGCCTGGCAACGCTTGAGCACTATTCAGCGCGCGGGCCAGAGGAAGCACGACAGGCATCCAGCAGAATCTTCTTCCTGGAAAACTCGCTCAAAGCCTATTCCGGCATGGAAACGGGTCTTCGCAATCCTGAACTAATGGCCAAGAAAGAGGAGGAAGAAAAGGGGTTCCGCCAGCGGATCGCCGCAAATCCGGAGTGGCAGAAAGAGTACGGCGATGCCTGGAATCAGATCGCGACTGCAGAAAAGGAGCTGGCCTCAAATCTGAAACCTTATCGCTTCAGGTCGATCGGCGGGGCTCCGCTGGCAAGCGAGGCGCTGACCATTGTTCAATATGTTGAGCAAGTAAAGAAACCCGATGGCGAGCGGCTGCCGGGTTTCCACGAGGCGCAACTCCCTTCCCTGCGATTCCAGCTATTTTCGCCTGCCCCGTTCTACCTTCCGATGGAACAAGCCCTGCTGGCCAGCAGCCTTGAGGAATCACTGCGGAAGCTGGGTCCCCAGGACCCCTTTGTCCGCGCGGCGCTGCAGGGGAAGACACCACAGGAAGCGGCGAAAGATGCTTTTGCCGGAACGCGCATGGGCGAAGCTGCCTTTCGAAAGTCGCTGATCGAAGGTGGCGAGGCAGCCGTCGCATCGTCCAATGACCCGCTGATCGCTTTCACGCGGAGAGTGAATCCCTCGATCCTTGCAATGATCAAGTGGCACGAAGACAAAGTTGAAAGCATCGAAACTCCCGCGGGGGAGAAGATCGGCAAGGCGCGCTTTGCGGTTTATGGGAAGTCCACCTACCCGGATGCGACATTCACGTTGCGCCTTGCCTACGGCACGGTTAAGGGCTACCCGATGAACGGAACCGAGGCGCCGCCGCACACAACGTTCTACGGTCTCTACGACCGCGCCTACAGCTTCGGCCTGAAGCCGCCCTTCAACCTGCCCGAACGCTGGCTGAAGCTGAAAGGCAAGCTTGATCTCGAAACGCCGCTGGATTTTGTAACCACCTGCGACGTAGTGGGTGGCAACTCAGGATCGCCGGTCATCAATCGGCGAGGCGAACTGGTGGGAGTAATCTTCGACGGGAACATTGAAAGCCTTGTAGGCTACTTTGTGTATAACGGAAAAGACAATCGTTCGGTCGCTGTGGCCGCGCCAGCGATCATCGAAGCGCTGCGTGATGTCTATGACGCCGGCCCACTGGCCGACGAGCTTGAAGGAAAGCCATCTGCCACAGGCAACCCGTAGCACGATGCCCCACGGAAATAGCTTTTCGATTTGAAACCTATTCCCCGTGACCAGGCTTCAAACCGACACAAGGTGAGAGGGACGAAAAATACAATTGTCTTTCTGACAGCGTTGGCGCCTTCCGGTGTGCCAGCACTATTGCCCGAGGCTGCTCCAGAGGCGGTGCCCATATTGCGCAAACGCGATGTGCGTGCCACGCATCATGCCAGATGTCATGTCCCATGGCGAAGGACGGACACGACTGTGGCCACATGGCAGGCGGTTGCATGGCGCACCGTAGGGCATTTTCGCCTCCTCCTACTATCGTGACAACTTTTCGTTATGAACTGCCCACCTCGTTCGTTATCCTCCGGTTGAAAAGTCAGACGATCGTTTTTTTCGTATGCCTTCAGGCCAAGGCCACTAAAAGGCTATTCCTTATCACCTGATCACATTCCTAAGTCCTCCTGCTGAAACCGACACTCTGGTACACGCGCTTAAGCAGGCGCTCCACGTTTCCCGATCTGACGTTCGGCAGGAGGTAAAGATGCCGAGGTTTGCTCGGATCGGCATTGCATGGGTCTCTCTGGCTGCAACTCTGCTGCTTGCAACCGGATACGCGTTTGCCCAAGGCCTTGTGGGCAACAGGCTGTTCGTTGAACAGTTTCAGCAGGCGTCAAGTTGGAGTGAATGGCGGTCTATGACCTGTTTATCGATGAGGTCTTCGCGATTTTCAACCGCAAACTCCCACCCCTGCATCCGTGAGCAATCGCAACCCCTGCCACACCCGCAACAGGCAATGCAGGCGAGTGAGGAGAGGAGCGGCGGGCACGCTCATGCCAACTGCGAAGGCTCACGCAGCAGCAACAGTGCGGGGGTTTAATACCAGATTGCTTCAATTCGATTTAGAACGATTTGTGAAGATGAATACCAATGGCGTAGCCGCCATACTGGCCCCGCAGAGCTGAAATGGAAACGGCGTGACTCAGCTTGTATTGCAGTTGAACCGCTGTGTCCTGTGTCTCGTTTGTTGCCGTGCTGAAGGTCAGTAGCAAGCGTCCTGTTACCCGCTGCTGAATGGAGACCTGAGCGCCTGGATTTTGCTGGCCATTCCCAACCAGGGGGTTAATCGTCAACTGGGAGATCCCTGCCAGTTTTTCAATCTTGCCGGTCACCTGACTGGCTACCCCTTTCGCCAGGACCGATTCAGCCCCCAGGACCCCCGGCGCAACGGGACCTGCACCCGCCTGCTGCGGAGTACTCCCCAAAGCAATCAGATTGATGATGTCGGAAGGAGGAAGCGGCGGATCCGATGTGTAGCTCGTTATCATCCGGTTGATTGGCCCGTCGAAATTCATTGTAATCTTGTATTGGTGCACAGTGGTGGTCACGTAGAGGTTGACAATCGGGCTGGTTCGCATCGGGTTGGAAAATTCGAACGTGCCGCTCTGGATTTCGTAGCGCCTGTTCAGGAAAAAGATCTCTCCCTGTTCCAGCGTGGCGCGCCCGAGCACAACGGGATTCGCCAGCGATCCCGTCAAGGTCAAGTCGGCGGCGCCCTGGGCACTGAGCTGGCTGCTGGCCAGTTGAAGGGACTGTGCGGATTGAACCACAACATCCAATTTCACGCGCTTCTCAAATGGGGAAGGGGTTGGCGATGATGATCCCGACGCAAATTGCCCCATCAGAGAGGCGAGTTCAAACTGTCTGGTAAGCAACAACTGGTCAATCATGACACGACCGCTCAAGAGTGAATTGGCCTTCGTGCCACTGAATTGAAGGAAGCAGTTCACCACCGTTCGGACCCCTTGCGGATAGGGCACAGACACCGAATTCGCAGTCATTGCCAGGTTGAATCTCGGGTGTGTTCCGTAGATCATGAATCCCTGCACTGCCAGCTTGCCTCCGTTAGCACCGCCGGTCAGACTCTGAATCTCAAAGCGGTCGCCAGAAACGCGGATTTGGCCGTTCACATTGTCAAGTTCCACCGGCATCGAGGCGCTTGAAAACTGGGCCTTCTCGATTCGAATGCTTCCCTCCATCTTCGGGTGCGACAGGTTGCCCCGCGCAGCCAGTTGAACCTGCAGCCGCCCTGAAGCGTTGATGCCGGTTGTCATCGCCCGAAGCGAACCAAGGTCAACAGTGCCGTTGAGGGCAACATTCATAGATACGTGCCTCTCGAAAGGGATAGTTCCCTGCAGGGTGAAGTCAGTTCCCGCGCCTTTCAGTTCAGCCCTCTGGAGCGTTGCCATGCCGTTGCGATACACGATCCGCAAAGGGCGAACCAGCGCAATGTGTGTTTCCTGGTACGCCAGATTCAACTTCGGAACCTCGACGCTGGCTTCGATCCGTGCAGGATCCTTTAACGGTCCGCTGACCTTGGCGTGAATGTCTGCCACTCCCTTCAGGCCAGGCCGCGTTGCTTTCAGGTAATGGGTAAGCAGAGGCTCGGTGGCAAGCCTGTTGGCATTGATGGTGGCCGTCGCGTCATATTCTCCGGCCAGCGCCACCTGCCCTTTCGCCTTAACTGTTCCCCGGTCAAGCGCCAGTTGAGTCGTGAAATTCGCGTGATGGTTTGCAATGTTTACCTTTCCCTGCAGGCCGGAAATCGATTGGCCGCGCACTTGAAGCTTTGCAATTGCGAAATCGGCGGAGAGCTCGGGATTAGCGATTGTCCCCCGCCCGCTTGCTCGGAACTCAAGCATGCCTTTGATTCCCAGCCCGCGCGCTTTGACGGCTTGAAGCCGGTCCAGTTGCAGCCCGAAGGTCACTGCGGCCAATTCATACTGCCGGGACTGAGGAACGTAGGTGAGGTCGGCATTCAAGTCTCCTGCGGCGGTCTCAATCCTGGCTGTTGAATGGACCGACTTGCCGTTCCCCCTGAGTTCGATCGCAATCATCTTGATAGGTTGATTCCAGGCAGAAACCTTTACGATTCGAACTGTTCCCTGCCCGGACGGGTTTTCAGCTGTTCCCTGCACTGAGATGCTGGCTGACAAGATCCCCTTGACGGGAAAGTTTAGCTTCGCCAGCCGCTCCAGGTTCGCGACCTGCAGGCTGGCTGCGGTTGCTTCAACGGAAACCGGGCTGGTGTTCGTAATGGACCATCGCTGCAATCCGGCCGTCGCATTCACATGGAACTCTCCGCGCCCCTTCGCCACCATGACAGCGTTCTTAAGCGCGATTTGCGACGGCGAAAGGTCAACATCCGTCATGATCGAGCGCCACTGCGTTCCTTCGACCTGCAGGTCATGAGCTGAAAATCGGCCCTCGATTCGAGGACTTTGCGGAGACCCTGTAACATGTCCGGCAAACTCAGCGCTTCCCTGCAGGCTGGAAGGCATGGAAGGGAGAGCTTTGCCGAATTTCGCTGCTTCCACCATTCGAAATAACGAGCTGAGGTCCTGAAGATTACTCGTTGCCAGTCTCACGTTCAGATTCGACTGCCTGCTCATTCTGCCGTTTAGCGAAAGGCGGGCATTCCCGATGCGCAGCCGCGATCTCCCAAAGAAAACCGAATTGTCCGGCGCGTTGTAACGAACGTTGACGATTCCATTGAGCGGAATCCCGGTTCCGGCGGCGTCGGTCCTGGCCTGTTGATAAAGCTTGACATGCGTTTGGGCCACCAGGTTGCTAATGCTATTGGACCATGCCATCTTCACGTTCCCGTCAGTTCGCCCCAAGAAGTGAAGCCGCCGGTATTTGCTGGAATGTAGCGCTGAAGTCGCATCTTGAAGGGACAGGCCTTGCCACGCTGCGCTCAACTGAAAAGATGACGGACCTGTCAAATCAAGCACCGCAGACTTGAGGTCGATAGATCCATCAAGGGTGTCAGCTTGCAGGTTCGTCACCTTCAGCTTGCTTTGATCGAAAGCATACATTCCGCGCACGGAATCCAGGCCAATGCCCGCCTGGCTGGAGAGCAGCTCCAGGCGAGGGCTATGGATCCGGCCGTCAACGCGCATGTTGTCCAGGAACGACCGGCCCGCGCGGCTGCGATACTGCATCGTCCCCGACATCATGATTTCTCCGGTGGGATGCAGCGAACTGCGCAAGATCTGGGCAAATTCCTGAGCGTAGAGGGCCGCTTCGAAATGCCCTTGAAGGCTGGGATTCGCAAAGTCCACCAGCCTCGCATTCAGGTTGAAACGAGACTTCCGCATGCTCACTCTGAGCGGGTCGAGCGTGAGCCCGGTTCGGTTCATCAGGAACCGCACTTGCAGACTGTGCTGAACCGGGCTGAATTTCCCCAGAATAATCCGGCCATGTTGGTAGCCGAGCGAACCCCGGTATTCGCCGGAGTGCTTATCAAATTTGACGCGTACGCCAAAATCCGAAAGCGTCGCCGAAAGCGAAATCTTCCGATCATTGCAATAGATCTGGCCATTGTTGATCGCCATGTGCCCGACCGCGAGATTGAGCAGCCTGCTCACTGGTGCAGACAGCTTTGTTGCAGCCGGACTCCCGGGCAGGTTCGTCTGCCCTTTTCTGTCCACGGTGAAATGAATCACGGGACGGTCCAGGACCAGGCTGTTGATTCCGACCCGGCCCAGCAAAAGCGAGGCGAGGTTCAGCATGACTTCGAGATGGGGGCTTTGAAACAACGGAGGGTTGGATGTTCCACCCTTCCCGTATATGGTAATGCCATATAAATTGGCTCCCAGATGGGTCCAGGGGATTGTAAGCCGCCGGATTCTTATTCGCGCTCCCGTCCTTGCCTCGGCCACACGCACCACCTGGGTCAGGATGAAGTGTTCGCTCGGCTTTGTGTGGACCGCGAGGTAGGCAAGTCCAGCCAGAATCACTGTCGATGCCAGGACAATCAGGATCGCCCGCCGGATTGTTCTACTCCAGTTCATGTTTATCTAAAAACGATTACGCCCCCTGGTGCCAGCGCCCGCGGCCTGCAGACCAGCCGCTTTACCATAGTTCCACCTGCTCTTTTCACTTTAGAACGTCTCGCCCACGGTTACAAAATACTGTACCGCCCGCACGCCAGGAACCGGGGTCAGCCGGTATCCCACGTCAAAGCGAATCGGACCCACCGGGGTCTTGTACCTCAGCCCCGCCCCTACCGTATTCGTGTAATCGTTGACCAGTTGCTTGAAATTGATGTTCCTATACACATTGCCCCCGTCATAAAAGATCACCCCGCCCAAATTCCGCATGAGATGCAGGGGAAAGCGCGCTTCGGAATTGAAAATGAACAACATGTCTCCTCCGACGGGAACGCTGATGAGCGTACAGGTGGAAGGGTCGCTCGGATTGCTGCACACCGGCAAGGGGCGTTGCGGACCTGCACCGTCGAAGGGAAAGCCTCGCAGGGAATTGGCCCCGCCGGAAAAGAACCTCTCGCTCAGTGGAACGGCGCTTCCGGCAAACGGTATGGCCAAACCCAGGCGAAAATTGTTTACCCACGTGAGCCAATGACGCACGGGTGTGTATACTGTGGTCTGCCCCGTAAGCCGGAAGAAGTTGGCGCTGGAACCCAGGGCCGTCGGAGTGACGCCGAAACTGAATGTCTGGAACACGCCACGATGGGCATCCAGTGGATTGTTCCGAGTGTCCCGAACATAGTTGGCCGAAAACGTTGAAAGTCTCACTCGCTGGTCCTGCGGCAAAACCAGGTTTGGAATCAGGATGTTGCTCAGATCCGTCCGCTGAAAGCTGTAGCGGAGAACGAGGTCCTGGGTGCGGCGTGCGTTCAGAGTTTTGTCCACTTGAAAAGATGCACGTCCCAGGACAGCCGTGTAGAGCGGGTTTTCGGTTGTTCTTTCACCCGAAACGCTGAACAGAGAAGTCCAGGCGGACCCATGCAAGCGAGGGTCGGCATATGTGAAGCCGCCGCTCTGGTCGAGCCGCGATATCAGCGTTGACATGGTCGCGGTTTCCGCCCGGCCCATGATGTTATGCCGCGCGATCGAAAAGGAAAATCTCGGTCCAAGGAAACTCCTCTGGCTCACGGTGAACCGGTTCCCTAAGGCGATGACAGGCAACCCAGGAAGGGCTACCGCCCCAACAGGAATGTTCGCGCTTCTGGGGATTACCTCAAGGCCGCCGCCGATGTTCATCGTGTATCGCTTCGATTCGTGAACCTTGACGAGCAACTCGTCCTGAGTTTGAGTACTAATCGGCTGCAGAGGTTTTACGCTGACCCAGTCGAAAATGTTGAGCTTATAGAGGCGGCTTTCCGCCTTGTAGAATGCTCCCTGACTCAGCGGCTTTCCTTTGCTCACGTCGCGCTCGGCCTCATTTTTCAGAAAGCCGGGCTTCGTAATTTTCTCGCCTACAGGGACCACCGCACTGATGTGGCCCTGAGGACCCTCGGTAATCATGTACACCACATTCATCGAGTGCGGGTTGCGGGACGACGGCATCACCTTGGCCTTGAACTTCGCATTGAGATAACCAAGATTGAGATAGGCCGCCAGAATCTGGTTTCGGTCCATTTCGAGCCGCTGGTGCGAGTAAGGCTTGCCAGGCGCGAGCTTAAACGGCTTGCCGCCCGAAAGGACGCTGAGCGGTTGCGTGCGGTTTCCTTCCACATGAAGGCTGGCCACCTTGTCCTGCGGTCCCTCATCGATCATGAACTCGACGTGCACCTTCTTTTTTTCCACCTTTATCTTCGAATGGATGGACACACTCGTGTATCCATAATCCGCATAGAGACTTTTCAGTTCGTCCGCTGTTTTGTTTACCAATGCCTGGTTGAACTTTCCTCTGGTAAATGTGTATCCCAGAAGAGAATGCCCCTCCTTGACTGCGCTGAGAGCTTCCAGCCGGTCCTCGTCAAAATGCCGGTTCCCCCTGAAGGTCACCTCGCCAACCCTGTAGCGTGGTCCCCGGCGGACGTCGTAGCGAATCTGCACACGGCCAGGCTCCTGTTTAAAGTGTGTGCTGACCTTCGCCTTAAAATATCCTTTGGACTGGAGATAATTCTCCAGGCCCTGTTCGCCCTGATGTGCGAGATATTTGTTCACCGTTTCCCCGCTGTAGATCGAAAGCGCGTTCATCACCGTGGCTCGGGACACGTCTGCGCCCTTCACGCGCGCCAGGACAAGCGGGCCGGGATCAATCTTGAACTTAAGGTCGGCGCGGTTCGTCGCTTTGTCGTACTTCGGCGAAAGGAAGCTGACCCTGGCAGCCGGCCGGTTTTGCTTCACCATATAATTCCGCATGTAATCAATAGCTTTCTGGATCCGGCCCGGAGAATACTCCTTGCCCGGTTTCAGCGAACGCAGCTTCATTTTCGACCACAGCGAGCCAAGCCCCGCCAGAATCTGCCTCACCTCCTGCGGCGGGACTCCTTCCAGAGAGATCTTCCCCACCTTTGCCCGTTTGCCAAGATCCGTGTGAAAAATCAGGTTGACGATGCGGTACGCGTCATTCCGCTCGATTCCGGCGTGAACCACGGCTTGAAAATATCCCTGGCGATGGAGAAAGCTGAGGAGTGCTTTTTGGCCTTGCGCCAACAGACCATTGTAGTACGGCGTCTGTTCGGGGATATTCACGGCCTGGAGCAGGCGGGTGTAGGGCAGCACTTTCGCAGCTTCCGGAAATTCGATCACCCCCACGTAAGACGCCGGCTGGAGGATAAACAGAAGGCTGAGTCCGGTTTCTTGCGGCTCAATACTGAGCTGGACCTGCGAAAATTTCTTTGTCGCCTGCAGCGCCCCAACGCTTTTCTCGATGGCGGAAATCGAGAAAGGTTGACCCGCTCTTTGCTGGACCAAGCGCCGATAAGTTGCTGCATCCACCGAAGGGCCGACGGCGATATTCACGCGAGTGACGGTTCTGCCGTTGAATCCGGTGTACGTTCCCAGCGGAACCTGCTGAGCGCGTGCGGCCACAACAGAAAGCCCGAACAAAAGCCATAAGCACACGAGAGCGCTTGCCAATCTCCATGCAGCCCTCTGACTTCCGCCCAAAGTCCATGCTGTTTCGAACACAATCATGCCTCGTTCCCGGTTCGATGCTTCCTTTCCGTCACAGCGGCGAGTCCTGCGCCCCGGAAGGATCCGACCGCCATTTGAACCGAGACTTCCACTTCAGGCTCCGGCCCAACCGGCAATTTGCGATTGGCGGCTTTGCTTTAAGCGCCCCTGGGCAGTAGCAAAATTGAGTGCTTCCGGCTCGTGGTTTCGAAGAGGAGGTTCCGGTACCGGAGGGCCAACTTGCAACCTGAACGGCGCGGGTTTGTTTCTCACGGCTCAACGGTGCCCCGCCATGCCCCGGCGTGATGTTGGCGGGAACGCGATTCGCCTGCCCAAACCTTATTGTCCAATATCGACCTCCAAGTTGGCAAAAACAGCGCCACCACGGAGGTCGGTCCGCCCGCCACAGCAGGCCGGTTCGGAGTTCCGCAGATGCACACACCTGATGTGTTATCCTCGTCGCATGCGGCGCGGGCCTGGAAGGCCTAGTCCAGCCGACTGAGGTGATTGATGGCGTGCGATCTCGAAATACTCAGGCATGTACCGCTGTTCGCGCTCCTCGATGATGAAGAAGGCGCGGTGCTGGCGGGACAGGTGGACCTGCGGCAGTTCGCTGCCCGGCAGCGTATTTACAGGACCGGCGATCCTGGCAGCCATGCCTATGTGGTGGTGTCCGGAAAAGTGCGGGTTTCGACTGTAGACGAGGACAACCAGGAAGTCCTCATGGAGGAGGCGGCGCACGGCGACTTTTTCGGATTTGCATCCATGCTCGAGCAGACAAACCATCAGACCAGCGCCATGGCCATCGAGGAGGCTGTCTGCGTGGAAGTAAGTCGCGACTCTATTGCCACGCTGCTCCAGCGAAAGCCACTGGCCGGCATGGATATGCTCTCCGTGCTTGGGCGTCAGATCCATGCCTCTCAGCAACTGGTGCGTGTGCGCGCCGCGCGTAATCCCAATGACGTCATCGAAGCTCGAACAACCTCGGGCGAACGCATCGCTGACTCCGTAGCACGATTCGGCGGGTCATGGACCTTCATTATCATTTTCTTGGCGGTATTGGTGGTCTATACCAGCATCAACGTCGAACTGGGCCGGGCGGCTTGGGACCCCTATCCTTTCATCCTGCTCAACCTGTTCCTCTCAATGCTGGCCGCCATCCAGGCGCCCATCATCATGATGAGCCAGAATCGCCAGGACGCTAAGGACCGCCTGCGTTCAGAGTTGGATTTTGCTGTCAACCGGCGCTCCGAGTCGGAAATCAAAGGGCTCGCGCTCAAGCTCAATCTGCTGGGCGACAAGGTAGACGACCTGGAGGGTGAGCTTCGCGCGAAGATCGAGCCGAACGAGTCCGACAGAGGGTAGCATCACGCGACAGACCCATACGATGCACGCCACGGTATTGATGAAGCTTTTTGCAGGAAGTGGGTGTTATTCCAGTTCCACCCGGGAACGGCTATGCCGGTTGCCCTTCATTTTTCCAAGTTCCGAGTTTATTTCGCCGGCAACCAGAATAATGAGACTCTCCATATACACCCACAACATCAAGACGAAGAAGGAACCGAACGCGCCATAAGCGGTGGCGTAGGTTGTGAAGTGCTGGATGTAAATACGGAAACCCATTGACGCCAGAATCGACATTACGACAACAAAGACTCCACCTGCCGTTATCCATTTCCAGGGAAGATGGGCATTCGGGAAGGCCCGTTCTACAAATGACATTCCGAGCGCCAGCAGTACGACAGAGGCCACCCAGGTAACTGTTTGCCAAAGCACATGAAAGTACGGGCCGGGGTGAAGGTGCATTTCAATCCAGGAAGCTATGAGTCCCCCT
This sequence comes from Terriglobia bacterium, assembly GCA_046705285.1. Lineage (GTDB taxonomy): Bacteria > Acidobacteriota > Terriglobia > UBA7540 > UBA7540 > SCRD01. The sequence continues at coordinate 3,656 of JBJKQK010000238.1, read as the reverse complement.
GAAGTCAGCAATCCAAAAGCGATCAGAAAAGACAGGCAGAGCCCCACGAGCATCCCCAGCGCCAATGCCCGGCGCTTCCAGTAGCTACGCGCCTCCTGGACTTCGTATACCACGTTCAGAGCATCGATCAGGCTTACAATCCCGGTACTGGCAGCCCAGGCCGAGGTGACAAGGCCGAGTGACAGAAAGCCGCCCCTCCCGCGTGAGAGATCCAGGGTAGCCTCGGTCACAGCGTGCTGGGAGGTGGGAGGAAAGTAGTGAATGATCCATAGCACCAGGTCGCGCGACACATTGGTGAAAGAAAGGTAGCTGGCAAGTGCTGCAAGGACAATAAAGAATGGGAAGAGGGCCAGGAGAAAATAGAAGGATGTCTGCGCCGCCAGGTCCACGCAGTTGTCTTCCAGGAATTCTCTCCACACGGCGCGCACCAGCGCACGAATGAAAGGAATACGACCAGACTGTCTTTCCCTTTGGTTAGCCATCCGGACCTGCACTGGACCCGAAGGATTATGTTATGCCCACTCCGCATCAGGCCATGGCGCTCCGGAAGGAGCTGAAAAATCCACGTCATCAGATGGCCTGGAAATTGTTTCTGTGGATGGGAAACTGTCGCGGAGAATTTCGCCGACTGCGATGGTCATTGGTGGCTGCGGAACATGACGCAACGAACTCTGGCGCGAAACCATTCTTACTTTTGATCGAAGCGTGGTTTGGTCTTGCCCTTGGTAGGCCAGGGGAGACTCGAACTCCCGACCCTCTGCTTAGAAGGCAGATGCTCTGTCCGGCTGAGCTACTGGCCCACAAAATCCTACTCACACTTTGTCGCTGGCAGCGCTTGCCGCATGACTCCAGCTTGGGCAACGGTGCCAGACGTCAGTGCCTGCCGTTGTGCTTCAATGAAAGCGTCAGCTCTCCTGCCGGCTTGACTCAATTTCGATTCCCCAATGATGTTGTACCGCTCGAACACCGAGTCTGCCTCGCGCCCGGAGATTGCCATGGCTTCTGTTGAGTCAACGCGGTCCTGGGTCATGTTCGTTACCGAGATTCGCCGATGATCGCGGAAAAGTGCCCTACACCTAGACCTTGGAGCCGTCACCCAATCCTTCGAATGGACCGAGGCCCGCATTCCACGCAAGCAGGATACCAAGTTTTTCTGAAACTACCAAGCGGACGGCCAGAGCCCAATACCTATGATGAATTCGTTTCACGCCGTAGTTTTCTCAGTACCTCTAAGAGTTCGCGGTTCAAGGGAACTGTGCGGCCCTCATCTGATTTTATCTCTCCGTGCGCAAAGCTGCGGGACCCCGCCTTAAGGCTGGCGCTACACGAACCTGGTTGTCGCCGAAACTCAGGAGAGATCGAATCCGCCCGATTTCTCAAAGGCATCAGCCACCTTCAGCAGCCGTGCCTCGTCAAAGTGCTTAGCGAAGATCTGCATTCCGACGGGGAGTGGAGGATCACCCTGGAGTTTCCCGCAGGGCACGGAGATCCCGGGGATGCCTGCCAGGCTTGCCGTAACCGTATAAATATCAGCAAGATACATCTGCAGTGGGTCGTCCATTTTCTCGCCCAGTTTGAAGGGTGGAATGGGTGAAGTCGGGGCCACAATCACATCAACATCATCAAAAGCTTCGACAAAATCGCGCGTGATCAGGGTTCGCACCTTCTGGGCTTTCAGGTAGTACGCGTCGTAATAGCCGGAACTCAGAACATACGTTCCCAGCATGATGCGGCGCTTGACCTCCGCGCCAAAGCCCTGGTTGCGCGTCTTGCGGTACATGTCGCGCAAGTCAGAAAATTCCTTTGACCGGAATCCATATCGCACGCCGTCGTAGCGCGCCAGATTTGAACTGGCCTCCGCCGTGCAAATGATGTAATAGCAGGCGATGGCATACTCGGTGTGTGGCAGGCGAATCGGGACAACCTGGCAGCCGAGTTTTTCAAGCAGGCCAATTCCCTTCTCGACGTTCGAGCAGATTCCAGGGTTCAACCCTTCGAAATACTCACCTGGCACTCCCACCTTCAATCCTTTGACATCACCGTCCAGGGCGCTTTCATAATCAGCCACGGGCACATCTGCGGAAGTTGAATCCAAAGGGTCACGGCCCGCGACCACTTTCAATGTTTGGGCCACGTCCCGCACTGACCGCCCGAACGGGCCGATGTGGTCCAAAGAGGATGCGAACGCCACCAGGCCGTAACGCGAGACGCGCCCGTACGTTCCCATCATTCCCACAACGCCGCAGAAAGAGGCCGGCTGGCGAATCGAGCCGCCCGTATCCGACCCGAGCGCCACGGTCGCCAGGTTGGCGGCCACTGCCGCGGCAGAGCCACCGCTGGAGCCTCCGGGAACGCGTGTCAGGTCGTGCGGATTGTGGGTGGGAAAAAAGCCGGAGTTTTCCGTCGAGGACCCCATCGCAAACTCGTCGCAATTGGTCTTGCCCAGGATGACGGCCCCGGCGGCTTCCAGCCTTTCCACAGCCGTTGCATTGTAAGGCGCAACGTAGTCTTTCAGGATGTTTGATGCACAGGTTGTGTGGAGTCCCCGCGTCAGGATGACGTCTTTCACTGCCACGGGAATGCCCGAAAGCGGCAGCAAGGGCTTGCCGGCTGAAATGTCCCGGTCAACGCCTCGCGCCTGTTCCAGCGCTTTCTCTTCGCAGGTTGAAAGGTAGGAACGGACGCTCGTATCCTCCTTCCTGATCCGCTCGATGTGCGCCTTGGCGATCTCTTCGGCGGAGGCTTCCCGCCGTTCCAGGATTCCGTGGAGCTGTTCAATTGTCAGGCTGGTCAGATTGTTCATGAATGGTTCTTGTCTGTGGAAGCAACCGATGGCCTGCTGGACCTACTCTCTCTCGATGACCTGCGGAACCTTGAAGCAGCCGCCTCCCTGCTCCGGCGCGTTGCTTAGCGCCTCTTCCTGCGTAAACGTCCGCTTCGCCTGATCGTCGCGCAGTGCGGGATTTTCACCGGCCGGATAAGTCACCTGGGCCATCGGTTCAATGCCGGAGGTCTCCAGCTGATTCAGCTTCTGAACATACTCCAGCACGGCGTCCAACTGGGGAACAAACTTCTTCACTTCCTGCTCCGTCAGTTCGAGGTGAGCCAGGTCTGCAACATAGAGAACATCTTTTTCGCTTAGAGCCATCAGTTGACTTTCGATCGATCTGACAACGGCGCAACGGCCGAAATGGGTCTTGATACGTAGCGAACTCTCAATTTGCGAACCGTCGGCACACCCAGGTATCGGTTGATCTGCACCCGGATGTCCTCCGCCATGCGGCGCATCTCAGCAGACCACGCCGTGCAATCACTTTCCAGCGTCAGGGTTCCCTCGTCAAAAGCCACCGGCCTCGAGTGGCGCGCCATCGGTTTGCCGGCAACCTGCGGCCACAATGGAGCAAGGATCTCCACCACCCGCGGATTGTTGCGCCGCACTTGATTACGGAAAATGAGTGGGAGAATCTTGCTGATTTCTTCCATCGAAATATCTTGCCTGACGTTCGTCTGTCTAAGTTGGAGCATGAGTGTATCACAGCAGGCGGCGAAGGGGAAAAGGATTTCGGCGCACTGGCGGCTCGAATTTTGTCCGCTATCAACTTTTCCTGGAACCTCTTTTTTCACGACCTCACTTCAATACGTGTTTTTTTGACCAT
>JBJKQK010000237.1:0-44372 GCA_046705285.1 Terriglobia bacterium | reverse complement strand
CTGCATGAAGCATAGTGGCAGGTCACGACGAGATTATCAAAATCGAGCAAAGGATGTGGGATTCCAGGAGGCTCATGCTCAAGGACATCCAGCCCCACGCCCCCCAGCCGGTTCTCTGCCAGAGCTTCTTCAAGGGCAACCTCGTCGACCACTGAGCCTCGCGCGGTGTTTATCAGGATGGCTCCTCGCTTCATGAGAGCAAGAGTATCCGAATTGATCAAGTGATGGGTCTCCGGGGTGTGCGGGACATGTAGAGATACAATGTCCGCTTGCGCCAGCAAATCTGCGAGCGGCAAAAGGGGCACGCCAGTTGGCTCCGCTGCTTCCGAAGCGACATAGGGATCCGAAGCGATGACCCTGAGACCCATCGCTTTCACCATGCCAGCCAGCCTCCGGCCGATTCGGCCAAAACCGACCAGGCCCAGCGTCTGCCCTCTCAACCGGCGAATCGGAAGCATGCTCTCCTGTATTCCAACCACCCACTTGCCCTGGCGTGTCAGGCGGTCCGCAAGGGCAATCTTGCGGGCCACCGCGAGAAGCAAACCAAGAGCGTGCTCAGCCACTTCATCCTGGCAGAACTCCGGGACATTCGCGACGACAATCCCAAGGTCAGTGGCCGCCTCCAGATCGACGGAATCAACCCCAATTCCCAAGCGCACCACGCCCTTCAAAAGTGGAAGCTCCTTCAGGAATTCGCGATTCATCGGCGCCAGGCTTGCGACCAGCACCTCGGCCGATTGGGCAAGGGCAATGCGTTCGGCAAGATCGCCGGCCTTTCCATACTTAAGAGTGCCACCGGCACCGTGAATAACCTTTTCATCGAGCCCGCAGACCGGTCCTTCTTCTCTTTCAGTGAAAACAACCAAACGTGTTGTTGAAGCGTTCAAGCTCACTCCTTTTTCGATGAAAAAACCGCCATATAGAGTACGAGCAGAAAGGTGGGGAAAGCAAGATACATTTGGCACCCTGCCGGAAGCAGTGAGTGACAACTATGCGAATCATAGCCCAGTAGGACCCGTCTACCCGGAGGCCCGCTTCGAACCGGCAATTTGCTCTTCCAAGTCAGCCATATCCAGAATAATCACCTTGCGCCGCTCCATTTTGATGATCTTGCGATCGACGAAGCGCCGGAGATTTCGGGAAACCAGGTCCCGAACAGTACCGATTTCCGCTGCTATCTGCTGATTGGTTTCTTCGAGCGGGAACTCCACTCCCCGCCGGGTTCGAACACCCACGGAAAGGGCCCTGTCACGCAAAAACCTCGCCAGCCGATGGCTGACTTCTTTCAGCGAAAGCTCTTCAACCAGCGAAGTCATATAACGGAACCGCCAGGCGAGGGAGCGGATCACCGCGAAGGCGACATGGGAATTCTGCTGGCACAAACTGAGGAACTCTCGTTTGGGAAGGAAGAGCAGGCTTGAATCCTCAATCGCTGCTGCGGATGCCGGAAGGTTCCCGCCGTCAAAAACCGGCAGCTCTCCCACGGTCGAACCTGCACGCTCAATCACCAGAACCTGCTCACGGCCCGTCTCTGCCATCTTGAAAACCTTGATCGCGCCAGCCTGGACAACGTACATGCCTTCACAGCGATCGCCCTCGGCAAAAAGCAGTTCCTCCTTGCAGAGATGCCGGACGACGCAGTGGCTGGCAAGCCGGCGAAGTTCGTCGTCGCCGAGAACAGCAAAGAAAGGGACACGCCGGAGCGTTGCAATGGCATCCAGTGAAGTCATAATCGTAATCACATCCTAGTATTCCAATGGAAAAGGGGCAAGAGCATGTCCAGTCTGGAGTATAATGGCGTAATGGTTTGGGAGAGCTTCCGCTCCTTCCCGGACGCGACTTAAGTCGTCGCATCTACGATCTGCATCAGCTAACTTAAGTTCAAACGAGGTATATTACAACACCTCGGAGACAATTGCGGAGGAAGCTAGAATGGCCTATATCATCGCTGAGCCTTGCATCGGTACGAAAGATACTGCCTGTGTGGATGTTTGTCCGGTGGACTGCATTCACCCTCGCAAAGATGAAGCCAACTTTGCGGACGTTGAGTTGCTGTACATTGATCCCGTGGAATGTATCGATTGCGGGGCCTGCGTCCCAGTGTGTCCGGTTTCAGCAATTTTCCCCCAGGACGACCTGCCGGAAAAATGGCAAAGCTTTATTGAAACCAACGCTCAATACTATAAGAAGTAGCAGGAGGCAGTCTTAGGAGTAGCGAGGGCGCCACAGACGCTGGCACCCTCCTGCTCTGCCGCGCTGTCCTTTGCCGGAACAGGCAAACAGGTACCCTCCTTTCAACATCTTTGGGTTAATCGCAGCGACTGGTTTCGATAGCCATTCTTCTCTTTTCAACTTATAATTGGCTGTGGCTGGAAGCTTGTGGCTGCCGCGCCCCTCTTATCCTCGAGATGTACCGACTCTATAGCGTCTTATTCACCGTCGGCCTGGCCTTGATGGCACCCTACTATCTTTGGCGTCATAGAGGAAGAAGGGAACTTGCAGGATGGCGCGAGAGGCTGGGGATACTGCCACATACGTTCCGTCAGAAGACCCAGGGGGCGATCTGGATTCACGCCGTCTCTGTGGGAGAGACCCTTGCTGTGGCAGGACTGGTCAAGGAATTGCAGCGGCGCTATCCGAGCCGAAGTATCTTCTTGAGCAGTGTCACGGCGGCTGGCCGCGAAGCGGGAGAAAAAAAACTGCCCGGTGTAGCCGGCCAATTCTATCTGCCTTTTGACTGGAAATGGGCCGTACGTCGCGTGCTGGAGCAGATTCGTCCTTCCGTGCTCCTGATCGTTGAGACAGAACTGTGGCCCAATCTGCTGAAGACGGTAAGGGAGTTCGGCTGCCCGACGTTGCTGGTTAACGCGCGGGTCTCAGACAGATCATTTCCCGGTTACCGTCTGATTCGTCCCTTCATGAGGCACGTGCTCAAGAACATCACACGGATCTGCACACAGACCGCAGCGGACGCGGAACGCTTTCAGGAACTCGGAGCCGCAGCTGGACAGGTAGTCGTGACGGGCAATCTTAAGTTCGATGAGAAGACTCCCGAGTTGGGAAAGTTTGGAACAAAGATGAAAGAAATTCTGGCTGCGGCAAATCGTAGCCCGGTCGTCGTAGCCGGAAGTACTATGAGCGGAGAAGAACCGTTGGTGGTGCATGCCTGGCGGGCGATCCACAAGAAGCATCCTCAGGCGTTCTTCATTCTTGCCCCACGCCATCCCGCGCGCTTTGACGAAGTGGAAGAACTCTTGCGAGCGCAGCAGCTGGATTACGTTCGCCGGACCACTATCGCACAAGACCGTGAAAGGACCTCCCTGCAACTTGTCTCAACTGAGGTCATGCTGCTCGACACAATTGGCGAACTTGCAGAAATTTTCGGAATAGCCGATATTGTCTTTGTCGGCGGCAGCCTCGTTCCAACGGGCGGACACAACGTAGTCGAGCCGGCTCTCTGGGGAAAACCAGTCCTTTTTGGGCCTTACATGAACAATTTTCGGGATGTGGCAAGCCTCTTCCTGCGTGCCGGCGGCGCTATCCAGGTACGCGATGCCGATGAACTTGCCAAAGCGGCCCTCGGCCTGCTCGACTATCCGGCGGAAGCCAAATTGATGGGAGAAAAAGCCAAGAGAGTCGTCAATGAACAGGCAGGCGCCAGGCTACGTATCCTGAACCAAATGGAGGAATGGCTCAGTACACCGCAAGCAACTGTTACGCCCGCGGGCTGAGCCGCTTGATGAAACGTTCGCTGATGCCTCTGGCACGCCTCTATAGTGCAGGAGTGAAACTACGCCAGCGAGCATTCCAGCAGGGCTGGCTCAAGTCTCAACGGCTCTCCCGTCCGGTCATCAGTGTCGGCAACCTGACGGTTGGTGGCAGCGGGAAGACTCCGCTGGTTGCCATGACCGCCGGGGTATTGCTTCGATGCGGCTATAAACCAGGAATTCTGACGCGAGGCTACCGACGCGAGCGTGGAGCAGATCTTATTGCCCTGGAACCTCATTCGCAGAGGGCTCCTGACAGCCGCAAAGTCGGCGACGAAGCCGCCCTCCTGGCTCACCAACTTCCCCAGGTTCCCATCGTTATCTGCGCCAACCGTTATCTGGCCGGACGGCTCGCTGAAGAGCAATTCGGCGTAAACGTTCACATCCTGGACGACGGATTCCAGCATTTTGCGCTCGAAAGGGATGTCGATCTGGTCGCGGTTGATCTGACCCAGGATCTGTTCCACGACGCATTGCTTCCCGCCGGACGGTTGCGCGAACCGCTGTCGGCACTGGTGCGAGCGGACATGATGGTCCTGACAAGGACAGAAATTGAGGATGCCGCTCCCATGGAGAAGCAGCTGAGCCTGATCAATTCGGAGGCTTCGATTTTTCGATCTGCAATGAAGCTCCGCGGCTTGATTGGGTTGGGCAGTCGGCGGTCAATCGGGCCGGAAGATTATCGCGGCAAGCAGACCTGTGCTTTTTGTGGGCTTGGCAACCCCCCCGCTTTCTTTTCTGATTTGAGAAGGTGGGGGTTCAATCCGGTCGCAGAGGTCGCATTCCGCGACCACCACGTCTATAGCACAGAGGACCTCAAACGGCTCAACAAGATAGCAAAGGGTACGGGAGCCGAGGCTTTTCTGACGACGGAAAAAGACCTTATGAATATTCCACTGCAGCCGGTGTCGAAGTTACCCATCCTGGCTTGTGCAATCCAGGCAGAAATCACAGATGCAGTGAGATTTGAGCAAGCACTTGTGGCACGCCTGGCATCAAAGCAGTTACCATCAAAAGTTGTGTCATGAACGCGAGCATTGGTCGTGCAGGGCGTTCTTCTGGCTATGGGAAAGAGCAATATTCCGAATCCTGAAAAGATCCTTGTCCGGGCAACAAACTGGATTGGCGATGGGGTCATGTCATTGCCTGCGCTAGAGGCCCTCAGAGAACGCTACCCCGAGGCAGAAATCGTGCTGGTCGCCAAGCCTTGGGTGGCAGGGCTCTATGACTATCATCCTGCGGTAAATCGGTGCATTTTGTACGATCGTGCTGGGGAACATCGCGGTCCGCGAGGCTTCATAAAACTCGTGGAGCAGATTCGATCCGAGCATTTCGATATGGCCATTCTCTTCCAGAACGCATTCCACGCCGCCTGGATGGCCTGGCAATCACGCATTCCCATACGCATCGGCTATGGGCTAGAGGGCCGTGGCGCATTGCTGACCGATTCTGTTCCTGCTCCCTCACCGGCGCTCTTCGGCCACCAGAGCAACTACTACCTGCACTTGCTGTTTCGCGCAGGCCTGATCGAAAAGCTTGCCCCGGTCGAAAGGATTCGCCTGGATATTCAGAACAGTGAAAGGACCCGGGCCGCCCGGCAGCTTAAAGCTCAGGGATTGGGAGGACCTCGCTTTCTGGTCGGATTGACTCCAGGCGCCGCGTTTGGCCCCGCCAAACGCTGGTTGCTGGAAAGATATGCAGATCTGGCGGATCGATTGATTGGAGCGCTCAACGCCGATGTGCTGATCTTCGGCTCCCCGGCTGAAAGGCCCCTGGCGGAGAACATTGCGCGCGCGATGAGCCACACGCCAAGCATTGTGACGGGCGAGACTACCTTGCGCGAGTTGATGGCGCTGCTGGCACAATGCCGTCTGGTTGTCACAAATGATTCAGGCCCAATGCATCTCGCCGCGGCACTGGGCTTACCGGTGGTTGCGATCTTCGGGTCAACTGACGAACGAGCAACAGGTCCGCTGAGTCCTCTGGCCAGAATCGTCAAACATCCGGTTGCTTGCAGCCCGTGCGGCCTGCGACAATGCCCTATCGACTTCCGATGCATGGAATCTGTGACTGTCGATGAAGTCCATCGAGTCACGCTTGGACTAATCAAGGAGTACGGAGTTACGCATGACCGGCCAGCGGCAGAATAAAAAGCATTCGGCCTCGGAGACCGGCTCACGGAATGGCGGAGCGAACAGCCGCCGCGGCCGCGCAGCCATCTTCCTTGACCGCGACGGCACGATCACCGAAGAGGTAGGTTACGTCAACCACGTCAGCCGAGCCCGACTTTATCCCTGGGCGTCTGAAGCCATCCAAATCCTTAATTCCACCGGACTTCCGGTAATCGTTGTTACAAACCAGTCGGGTGTTGGACGAGGGTATTTCACGGAGCAGCTTGTTGCCCAGGTTCATCAGAAGATCCAGGATGAGCTTGCGGCCCATGGAGCGAAACTGGACGCATATTACTACTGCCCACACCATCCCAGCGCCGCGCTCAAGGCTTACCGCCAGGATTGCCGATGCCGCAAGCCTTCGACGGGGATGGCTGATGAAGCAGCAGAACGGTTTGGTATTGATCTCGGAGCTTCCTATGTGGTTGGCGACACTTATAGGGACATGCAGATGGGGTTCAACATTGGGGCACGAACCATTCTCCTGATGACAGGCTATGGACGTGGCGAATACGAATACCATCGAACGGATTGGCTGAGCATGCCGGATCTGATTGCCGAAAACCTGCTGCATGCTGCTCGACAAATCCTGCAGGAACTTAACGCCTTAAAGGTGGCTGGCACGATATCACCTTCAACAGTCTCATGAACTTTACACGCAAAATCCGCTCATCATTGCTTTCGACCCTCGCTCGATTCTACCGCCAGGACATCGTCGTCCTTGGCGATATGGTGGCTGATGAATTCATATATGGCGAAATAGCTCGGGTGTCGCGTGAGGCTCCGGTACTGATTCTCAAAGAACGTGACAGGCAGATCGTTCCCGGAGGTGGAGCAAATGCGGCGAACAATCTGGCGGATCTTGGCGCCCGCGTCAGGCCCGTGGGTTTGCTTGGCGACGATTATGCCGGCAGCAGACTCCTTCAGTACTTCAAGGAAAAGGATATCCCTACGCGGTGGCTTGTACGTGCCCCTGGGTATAGGACACCGACGAAATCCCGTATCCTCGGCGGCTTGTCCCACTGGCAACGGCAGCAGATTGTCCGCATCGACCGCGAACCGGAGGAAGACAACCGGGTAAAACTTCGAAAACGCGTGAGCAGGCTTGTGCCTCAACTCCTGGAAAACGCAACGGGACTTTTGGTCGCTGACTACGGTTACGGAGCGACCAGCGCATCTGAGGTGGCATCGCTCCAGCAGAGGTTTGAAAACCGCCCTCTGCCTTTGGTCGTGGATTCTCGATATAACCTTGAAAGCTACAAACAGGTTACAGCAGCTACGCCGAACGAACCCGAGGTCGAAGCAGCTTTCAGCAGGCCGATCGGAAACAACCTCGAAGTCCTCTTCGAGCTCGGCCGCACTGTTCTTCAGCGTCAACGCTTGAGAGCCCTCCTGATTACGCGCGGCCGGGACGGAATGGCCCTCTTTGAACCCGGGAAGAAGCCGCAACTGATTCCAGTTTTCGGTTCTAACCAGGCCGTAGACGTCACTGGCGCCGGCGACACAGTTGGTGCGGTGTTTACAGTGGCCCTTGCTGCGGGTGCCGAATTCCCCATTGCCGCGTTGCTGGCAAATTGTGCAGGCGGTCTTGTCGTCATGAAACGCGGAACTGCAACCGTCACTGCCCGCGAACTCAGGGAGGCCATTCGGAACGCATGAGTGGCAAGATTGTTCCTCGCGGCGAAGTCGAAGTTCTCGGCCGACAGCTTCGGGAAGCTGGACATCGGATTGTGTTCGCCAACGGCTGCTTTGACCTGTTCCATGTTGGACACGTCCGCTATCTTGAAGGAGCAAGACAACAGGGGGATGTTCTGGTCGTGGGAGTCAACAGTGACCGGTCGGTCCGGACTTTGAAAGGCGAGGGACGACCGCTGATGCCGGAGGAGGCGCGCGCAGAGTTGCTGGCGGCGATGGAATCTGTCGATTTTGTCGTCATCTTTGACGGCCTGACGGCGGAGAATATCCTTCGCGACTTGAGGCCTCACGTTCATTGCAAGGGAACTGACTACACAGAAGCCACCGTCCCGGAACGCGAAGTGGTAAGAAGTTGGGGAGGGCAGGTTGTCATCGCCGGTGACTCGAAGGATCATTCCACGCGTGACCTGCTTGCCCGGATCGCTCGACTCAAGAAGATTTGAGAAACGGCACCCTGGATGGAGCGAAAGTCTGCAAGCCATGATTTGTCTATTTCACTTACATCAACCTGAAAGACGATGCCTGAATCTTGTCCGCGTTTCCTCGTAATCCGCCTCAGCTCCATAGGAGATATCGTTCATACGCTGCCTGCAGTCGCCGCGCTGGGCCGGGCCCATCCCCAAGCCCAGATTCACTGGGCTGTCGAGGATCGTTTCTCAGAGCTCGTTCGAGGGAATCCTTTCGTCAGCCGCGTGATCAAACTTGATACTTTCGGTTGGAGGAAAAACCTGGCTTCCGGGCACACGCTGACGGAAATGGTGCAAGGCGTCGATGCCCTCCGTGAATGCCCATATGATGCCGCCATCGACTTTCAGGGGCTGATGAAGTCAGCGATTTTCGCGCGTTTGAGCCACTCGAAGAAACGGATTGGCCTGTCATGGCAATGGCTTCGCGAACCACTGGCAGCCGCTCTGTATACACACCGTGTTTCTCCGTGGAACCGCACTCATGTTGTGGATCTGAACTTGTCTCTGGTTGAATCCCTCGGGGCACATTCATCAAAGTGGGAGTTTCCCTTGCCCGACAACCCCCAAGACACGCGAACAGTTCGGGAACAACTTCAGAACCTGGGAGCCAGTGAGTTCATTATCATTAACCCAGGCGGTGGCTGGAAGTCGAAGAGATGGGATCCCGCGAATTATGCGGAACTGGCTGCTCGGCTGGGCAAACAGCTTCCTTTTGACATCCTGGTAACAGGCTCGGAACAGGAAAAAGAACTGGCCCAGAACATTATCGTGCAGGCAAGTGCGTTGCGCGTAAAGTGGTTTCCGTCTACGATCCTGCAGTTCATTGCCTTGGCACGAAGGGCGAAGCTCTTAATTGGAGGTGACACCGGCCCGCTGCACCTCGCTGCGGCGGTGGGAACCCCTTTAGTGGCCATTTTCGATTCCAATGACCGTCGCAACACCCCCGAGAGGAATGGCCCTTTCAATCCTGACGATATCATCTTGAGTGGGTCGAGAGGAGCAAGAACGACGGGGCATTCGAAGCACGCGAATTATCTTGAAGGGGTCACGGTCGAATCCGTTGTCAAAGCGGTCGTGCAACGCTTGGGAATAGAGGCGTGAACAAGGATTTTTCATCGTTCGTCGCGCGGTGGCGAGTGCCGTTCGGCTTTGCATTGGGCGTCGCGTATCTGATATTCGCTCAGCCTACGTTGCCGTTGCTCGTCGCCGGCTCGATCACGGCACTGATGGGCCTGGGTATCCGGGCTTATGCGTCCGGTTACCTGGAAAAAGACCAGGCCCTTGCCGTGGGCGGACCGTATGCTTATACGCGTAATCCTCTTTATCTTGGCAGCCTGTTCATCGGCATCGGATTAGTGCTGGCTGGCGGGCAATGGCTTTTGGGCATGGCCTTCGTAATTTTCTTTCTGCTTGTATATGTCCCGGTCATGCGCCGCGAGGAGAAGAACCTGCACCAGCGTTTCGGACAAGAATACGATGAATATGCTTCCTCGATACCGTTGTTCTTTCCCTATCGAAAACCGCCCAGGCTTTCAACCGGAAGATTCGATTGGAGACGCTACAGAAACAATCGGGAGTACGAAGCTGCCTTTGGATACCTTATCGGCGTCATTTTCCTGATCGCAAAGATTCTGCTACGTTAGAAAGAGGCGCAGAATGCCTTTAAGTTGTGGCGTGCGTCTAAGCCAAGTATGAAACTGCTACGGGCCCGTATTGCGCTTTTCCTGATGTTCCTCACAACGGTTGGAACAAATGCAAGCGCTCAGGGCAAGAAAGACAAAGCGTTACCCTTCAGTCCCGGAGAAACCCTGACCTACAATGTGAACTGGTCCATCTTCCCGGCCGGAATAGTCACCGCAACCCTCACCAGAGACAAGAAGAAATCCGACGATGCCTATGTCGTTACAACTACTGCCCGCTCTCAAGGATTCGTGTCCCTCCTGTATAAGGTCCAGGACGAGTTCCAGTCAGTTTTCAACCCGGAAACACTCTGTTCCACTCAAATCTCAAAACATATCAACGAGGGCCGTCGCCACAAGATCATAAAGATCACGTTCGACAGCAGCCTGGGACTGGCCATTATGGATGAGCGCAATGTCGGCGGGGGAAACAAGCCTCCAAAACAGGACGAGCACAAGATCCCACCCTGTGTCCAAGATGTCATCTCGGCTTTCTATTTCGTCCGCAGCCAACCGCTGCACGTCGGCGAGAACATTAAGCTTGCAGTGAACGATGGCTCAAAGACAGCGATGGTGATTGCGGCTGTCACGGCTCGGCGGAAAATCCAAACGCCGTTAGGCATCCATGAAGCTTTGCGAGTCGAACCCACAGTTTTCGGAAATCTCTATAAGAAGAAAAAGGGTAAGCTGGTCATCTGGTTCAGCGACGACAAGTATCACTACCCGTTGAAAATCAAAGCTATGCTTAAAGTAGGTGCTATTATAGGGACCCTCGCTTCTGTCTCGCCTGCTCCGCCCGGGTATTCCTCGCCCAGGCCGAGTCGAAAGGACAGCAAATAGGACCCGGCATGCCTGGTTCTAAATAATCCGGTATTTCTCGAAAAGAATCCGCTGCAATCGAGGCCGGTAGATAAGGTCAAATGTGTGGCCTTTGTCAGGAAAAAGACTCAAAGCGAAGCGGCGGGTCGCTGCGACCAGTTCGGATGCCTCCTCGACAGACATGTCCGCCTGCCGAAGAGTACTCATCACCAAGTCCATCACGAGCTGAAGCCTTCGGACCTTCCTTGCTTCTTCCCAGATTTCTGCCTCGGTAGCCACAACGCCCTCGTTTCGAACACGAAGTATATGAACATATTATAGGCCAGAAAAGCTTGGGGTTCTGACGCTGTGAAGGTGCCAGGCAAACACCCTGGATGTTCCATAGCAGCGAACGGTAAGAAGGTTTTTTTTCAAATCAATTGTGACCGCTCCATCGCCGGCAGTCTGGAATACAGGAACCCGAGGGAATCCAGGTTCGTTGAAGAGGGTGGGAAGCTTCCTCTCCTCACCTTTGCGATGACCTGCGGTCCGGAGCACAATTGCCGGATTCACCTGCACCAGGAATTTCTTTTGAGACGTGATTTCTGACAACGAACGCGCAGATTGCAGCACCACACTGGAAAGATTTACTCCAGAGTCTGCCAGGATCTGTTCGATCCGGTCGTCCGTGTTGCCACGCAGCAGAATGCTCCCGTCTTTGTCAGTGATGCGCACTACCGGCGATCTGTCACTAAAAGGCAGGCGCATAGAGGGCAGAATCCGCGGCGGCCACAGCACCTGAATGTCAGTTCCCTTCCCACCATTGCCATCACCGGCCGTAACCTGCTGAATCCGGATTCCCCGTTCACGTGCTGTCTCAATAAGAGATCCATACTCAGGGCTCGAGACACGGGGAGCGGACCACAGTTCGCCGACTTTGAAGTTGCGAAGAATAGCCTCCATCGCCTTGATGTTTTCATCGCCCCCGTCGTCCATGACTGCAATATCGATTTTCTTGATACCTCGCGACCAGAGATAAGGTGAAACAACCTCCTCGCCAGGATTCCACCGTCCAATATCGGGACCAAAATGTTCCTTCCCTCCGGCATCCACCAGCAACGTGGTGCCGTCAGGCAGCACACCGAAAAGAGCTTCACCCCGTCCGCAATCAAGCGCCGTGACTTCGAGCATTCCTCTTGGAATCTTTGGGGGAAACGGGTACAAAACCACCATTGCCGTGAAAACTGCGAAAGTTGCCGCAGCGCCCCAGAAGAGACGCGTGCTGCGGCCGAGCGTCAAACCAGCAGCCACCACCGCCAGCGCAAACCCTACAGCAACCCAGGCCGGAGGGCCCGGGATTCGATAAGACAACCATAAAGGCGCTCCCCGAAACTCGGTCAAAGCCAACAGAGCGCTGGTGACCCAGAAAAGCAATTTCCCGGGCAAGATCGCAAGGACCGGAATGGTAGCGGCAAGAATCACAGTCGGAACGGCAAGTGCAATCAGGACGGTCATCAGGGGCAAGGCAAAAGCGTTCAAACCAATTCCGACAAGCGTGATTCGATGAAAAGTCTCTGCCATCGGCATGAGCAATCCCACCTGAATGATGGCTGAAAACAGTACCAGATCAATTACCCACAAGAAAATTCGGACCGGCATTGTAACAGCTTCCTCGGAAAAAACAGGGTGCCGGTCCAGAATGGAAAACCTTCTCTTTAGCCATGCAACGACTGCCCGAAGATCCAGGCGAAACTGCGCCTGACGCGGCGCAAGGCTGGAATCACGCTCCACCTGGCTTAATCGAAGCAAGGCGCTCCGGTAAGGGATTGTTGTGCGCTGAAGGATCGGGAGTGCGAGCCCGGCGATCAAGAGGGCAGCTGAAAAGGATAGATCAAACCCGGCCTCAAAGAGCCAGGCAGGCCTGTAAAAAAGCAACACCAGACCAGCGAGCCCAACCGCATTCAAAGCCACCCTATCGCGGTAAAGATATCGCGCCAGCAAATAGGCTGCGATCATGAGAGAAGCTCGTAAGGTGGGAGCCCGCTGCTCAACTAACAGTGAATAAATTGCCAGGAACGACAGGAGGCATCCGGCCCTCCAGGATTCACCCACGCGGAAAACATTAAGAAAGAAAAGGAGCACCGCCGCAAATAATCCTACGTGAAGGCCTGAAATCACCAGAAGGTGATATAGACCCGACTGCCGAAAATTCTCCACAGTACTTGAATCAAGAGATGACCGGCTGCCCAACAGGACCGCCTTCAAGACCGCACCAACACGCCCTTGGGCCGACCACGGAGGATACAAACCATCAATTCCATGCAACAGGCGAGCTCTGATCCCCGCCATGAACATCGAGACGTGGGGAGCTTGTGATTCCGAAAGCTTCTGAACCAAGAGTGGACGCTTAATATTTCCTTCCCAGGAAGTGTCCTTAAAGGCTTCCAGCCACCAGCGAAAATCAAAGCTTCCCGGGTTTCGATAGACCCACGGTCTTTCGAATCGAACCGGGGCACGGATAAGGTCTCCGTACCGGAGATTCAGCCTGTCAACAGCGGCCCAGCTTTGAGCGCTGGCAAGTGTATACAACCGCGCCTGAACTTTTCCCCGCACCTTCCGCCACTTTCCATCTTGCTCGATCCTTCGGCACTCGAGGTCAAACCTGAAGCTGTCGGGCCCACGAACTGGATTGCTGACAATCACGCCTTCCGTGTGGACATCCCTTTTCAGGTTTATACCCCAGGCCGCAAGGTTATGAATATCGTTAGGCGGAAATCGGTTTTGAAAACTGGTCGTGGTCGCCATACCAGCAAGCACAAAGCCTATGATCGCCGTGAAGCCCGCCGCTCCAATCCAGTTTTGGCGCAGGAAGATAAGTCCGAGAAGAAGGCAGCCGCCAGCAGTTGCAAGCAGCACAGAGATATCCTGAAAGCCAGGGGATAGGGCGTGTGCCGCAAGAATTCCCAAGGCATAGCAAGCTGCCAGAAGGAGCAATGGACTTTTCATCAGGCAGCGTGGCCCTCGCGAGCAAGGCGTGCCAGGCATTCGATATGGTAAGTCTGCGGGAAGCAGTCAAACATTTCAACGCCTTCCAAACGGTAGTTCCGTTCCAATATGTAGGCCAGATCACGCGCCCAGGTTGGCGGGTGACAGGTTACATAATGAATACGCCGCGGGCGCAAATCAACCAGATATTTCAATGTGGGCTTACCGACCCCACAGCGCGGGGGATCCAGGATCACGAGGTCGGGCTCGGTTTGGGCAAAACGGCGAAGAAAGTCAAACACCGGCTGCCCGACCGCACGGACGTGGCCCAGTCCGTACCTTTCAGCATTGGCTTTAAGGTCACGCGACGCTGCAGGATGGGATTCCACTGCGACCACCTGCCGGAACAACCGGGCAACCGGGAGAGTGAAGAGTCCGGCACCAGCATATAGGTCAATTACAAAGTCTCCTGGCTCTGTTCTCGTCACGGTGTCAACGAATTCTTTCAGGAGGTAGCGCGAGGACTGGAAGAAGGTGCCAGCGCTGAGTTGGTAACCGAAATCGCCAACCCGATAGGTGAGGGCAGGCTCTCCAAAAACCTGCAGTCTTTGACTCTCTTGAAAAGCCACTGCCACAACACCATCCATTTGCCGCAAGAGATCCCTTGCCAGCCGCTCCCGCTCGCCCGCCCCAAGGACTCCGGAAAGGGTGATCCGAAGGTGGTCATCTTGATCGTCCGCAAGCAACTCGACTTCCCGGCAGCCGCGCAGCCTGTCAAGCCACTGACGCTGGCGTAGATGGGCGAGCACACTGCCCAGGCGCGGGGAAAGAATAAGACATTCGTCGATAGGGACAAGGTGGTGAGTCTCGCCCTCAAAAAAGCCTAATGCCACTTCGCCACCTTCGCTCTGTGCAATCTTCAGTTGAGCTTGATTGCGATAATTCCATGGAGTTGCCTGATGGACGGTGACATTACGGTCCCAGGTGATCTTCCCAATCCGTTTCAACGTCTCGCGGACGATCTCAACTTTCCATCGAACCTGATCGTCGATATCAAGGTGCTGGTAATGGCATCCACCACATCGTCCGAAGTAACGGCAAGGCGGACTTATGCGCTCAGGCGCAGGTTCCAGTATGCGCAAAGGCCTGGCATGTACAACACCTTTCGCCACACGCACCGGCTCAACTTCCAGCCGCTCGCCGGGCAGGGCGCGCGGAGCCAAGACTGTGTGGCCTTCAGCATAGCCGAGAGCCTCGCCACCATAGACGAGTTTTTGCGGAGAAAATTCAAACGGCATGGAATTCTTCCGGCAACAACAGCCCGCAAACGGGACTAAAGGTAGAACAAGCTCAGACGCGGAATACTGTAATGCTCAAATAGACGTTTTTTGATGAATTGTCTTTCCAGAGATTCGATCTCTCCGCTTCCGAGGTTCCTGCGGTAAGTTGCCATGGCACGGTCAATCTCCGCGCGGAACTGTGCCAGCAGTTCAAAGGGCGCAACACGTGTCAAGGAAGCCGCAAGCTTGTCTTCCAGAACTGTCAACTGTCTCTCTAGACCTTCGGGATCCGCATCCCAGTCGGTATCACCTGCCGCTATTGTGACCAGCGACTTTGCCACCTCGCGGAGGTCCTGAGCAAGAACGGGCTGTCCCTCAGCCTCCTGGATCTTCGAAACGCTTTCAAGGATCCCGGCGTTACGGTCAAAAAAACCGAGGACTTGCTTCTTGTCAAAAAGCGGCTCATCCTGGCCCTTTGTCCTGCGAGCAGCACCATTCTCAATCCTGCTGGCTTCTTCGGCCGCACTCAGGACTGCCTGCGAGCAGTACGCAAGACTGTTCACTCTTTGGAATCGCTTCGGCCGTTTGTGGTACTTCTCAAAAGTGCGTTCAATTCCGGCGACCACGGCTTCAAGTGGAATACCCGATTCCTTCCAGGATTCGATCAGTGCCCAGTCCAAAGTGGAGAGCAAAACAGGGCTGCCTCGCGCTCGCTGGAAACACTCTTCAATTTCGGTAAAGTAATTAAAGTAATTTTCCAAGGCTATTTGCGATGAGTTGTTGAGAGATTCCGTTCGTAAATAATTCGCAAGCCTTCAAGGGTGAGAGATCCGTCCACTGGAGGCTTATGCTTCAAGGCCGAGGCCAGAAGGTCAGCCTGGCCGCCCGTGGCGATGACATGCGTCTTGGCGCCCATCACAGCACACATGCGATCAAGGACTCCGTCCACCAGCCCGACAGAACCATAGAACAGCCCCGATTGCATGCTTGAAACCGTATTCGTGCCAATAACCCGCGCAGGTTCGCGAATCTCGACCCTGGACAAGCGGGACGCCCTCGCGAACAGAGCCTCCGCCGAAATACCGATCCCTGGTGCGATCACGCCCCCCAAGTACTCGCCCTTTTCAGACACGGCGTCAAACGTGATCGCCGTACCAAAATCCACGACAATGCACGGACCACCGTATTTTTCGAACGCTGCGACGCTGTCAGCAATCCGGTCGGCCCCCACTTCCAGCGGATTGTCATAGTGGATGGCCATTCCGGTCTTTGTCCCCGGGCCGAGGAAAAAAGGTTTGAGATGGAAATACCGTTCCGCCATCTCTTGAATAACAGGGTTGAGAGTGGGGACGACGCTGGAGATCATCATGGCCTTGATCTGGCCAGGCTGAATTCCGTCAAGCGTAAAAAGATTCCGGCTGAGCACGCCATACTCGTCAGCGGTCTGATCACGATTGGTCGACAGGCGCCATTGGGCTCTCAACTCGCGCCTGTCAAAGACTCCCAAACTTGTGTTGGTGTTTCCGACATCAATTACGAGTAGCATAGTGCACTTACTCTGTCAGCCCTTCCACAATAGAAGCCGCAGGCGACTATCTCACCTCACTAATTTCTCCAGCCACCAGCAACTCCGGCTGGCCATCGTCGCGAAGAATCTTCAAGGCTCCACTCGTGTTCAGCCCTGCGGTCGTGCCGGTATATTCAGACCCGTTCGCCTTGATGCGAACCCGCTTCCCCTCCGCGTAGCTCGATTCAGCCGACCATTCTCGCACAATCGCAGCATTGCCTTCGCGCAGAAGCATATGATAGTGGCGTTCTGCTTCGCGAAGCAATTCAATCACGATTTGTAAGCGTGAATAATGTTTTCCTCCTTCAATGGCAAGCGACGTTGCAACCTCCTGAAGTTCTTGCGGGATTGCGCGATGATTCACATTAATCCCGATTCCAAGCACTACCATGTGGAGCCGGTCAAGCTCGGCCTTCATTTCAGTCAGAATTCCGCAGATTTTTTTCCCGTTGACGAGCAGATCGTTGGGCCAACGGATATCCGGGCTAAGGCCGGTAACCGCACGGATGGCACGATGAGTTGCAACACCAGCAAGGAGAGTCAATATAGGAGCAGCCGCCGGTGATAACGGAGGGCGCAGTATAATCGAGCAATAGATGCCACTCGACTTTTCCGAATACCAGCTCCGCCCCAGCCGTCCGCGACCTGCGGTTTGTTCCTCCGCTACCACGACTGTGCCGTGAGGCCCGTCATGTGCATCGAGTTGCAGCGCCACACTGTTGGTCGAATCCGTGCGGAAGTAGTGAATGATCTTGTGACCTAATTCCGTGTGCGCGAGTTCGGACCGGATCAGGCTGGGAGCCAGAATGTCAGGAAGTTTCTCAAGCTGATAGCCGTGCCTCGGATGTCCCTTGATCGCCACGCCGAGCGCCCTCAGCTTTTCGATCCACTCCCACACCGTGGACCGTGTGACTCCGATCTCGGACGCAATTTTCGGTCCGGGGACCACCACGGTTGCATTTTTGACCAGCAGATGGACGAGGCGGTCAACTTTGTAGTCAGTGATTCCAGCGGTCATAAGTCCTTCTCGTTGCTTTGCACCTCTGTGCCTCGGCAGAGGCTTCCGAACTAAAGTCTTTCAAGAAAGGGTGCAAAGCAAGGGACAAATCCCGCTACAGCGACTCAACAAGAAAATTGATGTCGGCAGCAGGAGCCGAGTGGGTAAGCGCGCCAACGGAAATCCTGTCAACTCCGGTCTCCGCGTAAGCACGAACATTCTCCAGACTCACACCACCAGACACTTCCAGCAGAATCCGGAAACGCGCTAAACGAACACAATCGACAACGTCTTCCGGCATCATGTTATCTAAAAGCGCGATATTCGCGCCAGCTGCAATCGCTTCATCGAGTTCCGCGATGGTCCGGACTTCCACCTCAACCGGCATCCCAGACGGACGATGCTGCAAAACCCTCTCGATTGCGGCGCGTATGCCTCCAGCCCTGGCAATGTGGTTGTTCTTGATTAGAATTCCGTCATCCAGACCCATTCGGTGATTCAATCCTCCACCCATACGGACAGCATACTTCTCGAGGAGGCGGAGGCCGGGAGTGGTTTTCCGAGTATCCATCAATTCCGTTCCCAGCCCCACAAGCTGTTCCTTGAATTTACGGGTAAGAGTCGCAATCCCACTCAGCCGCTGAAGGAAATTCAAAGCAACACGCTCACCAGAAAGGAGCGTAGAAGCTTTCCCCTCGACTCGAGCCAGGGGCTCGCCGGCAGCGACCTTTGCGCCGTCCGACGCAATCGCACCCCACGAACAATCCGGTTCGAGCGCTCGGAACACTTCCGCCGCTATGGGCAATCCGGCCACGACCAAGGGCTGCTTTGAAAAGAAGGTCCCTACGGCGTTCACTCCGGCGGGAACAGTGAGGCTGGTGGTAATGTCACCACTTCCGAGGTCTTCGACAAGAGCGTTCCCAATAACTCTGCGCACATCCTTGACCGGGAGGCCAGAAACTATCTCGTCGAGTGATACTGAGCTGTTTTTGTTCGCCCCTGGCACGTTCTCACCCCAGCCTTTCAAGGGACTCAACAACTCTCTGAAATTGAGCCTCAAGCTCGGCGCAACGGGTTTCTGTCGCGCGCACGACATCCACGGGAGCGCGGTCCAGAAAGCTTCGGTTCTCCAACTGCTTCTTGACCCGCAAGAGCGCGTCTTCCAGCTTGTCTCTTTCCTTTGCCAGCCGCAACCTTTCGGCTCCCTGATCAATCTGCTTTTCGTAAAGAAGTTGAAGCCCAATCGCCGAAGTCACATGAGTTCCCGTTTCAAGGCGTCGGGACACCAAGTCAAGCGACTCAAGCCCTGCCAGCCTCAGAATTGTCTGCTTGTGGGTGTTCATGAGATTGAGGAGATGCTGGTCCTCCGTCGCCGCCTGTGCAGAAACCTTTTCTTTCTGCAACCCTGCTTCAGCCTTAGCGTTACGTGCCGCAACCACCAGGCTGCGAATATTCTCAAGGTCTTCTTCGGCACTGGAATTCACAGCTTCCTCCTTCACCAGCGCGAAAGGTCTCAATGATATCGAAACCTCAGACTCCCGCCCGGGCATGCGATGCCAGAGCTCTTCCGTAATGAACGGCATGAAAGGGTGCAGAAGATGAAGCGCTGATTCAAAAACCAGCAGGAGATTCGCCCAGGTGCTGCAAGAATCCTCTGAGCCCGGAGGCCTCGTTATTTCAGGCTTGACCCATTCCAGGTACCAGTCACAGAATTCGTGCCAAAAGAAGTGATATATCTTGTAGGACGCCTCATGGAAACGGTAGTTGGCAAGCGCATCCTCAATTTCCCGTGTGATCATCGCGAGGCGGGAAAAAATCCATCGATCTGCGAGCTCAAGCGTCGCCTTCACCGGCAACGGCTTAAATCCTTCCTTTGAAGCACCCTCCGTTACTGCTGCAACTCGGTTACGCAATTCCGGAGCTAGCTTTTGAAGATTCATCACAATGAAACGGCCAGCGTTCCAGATCTTGTTGGCAAAAGCCCGGTACGATTCGATTTTGTCATAGCTGAAAGCGATATCGGTCCCCGGTGCAGCACTGATCGCCAGGGCAAAGCGGACGGCATCCGTTCCGTACTTTTCAGTCACCTCGAGGGGGTCGATGACATTGCCTTTGGTCTTCGACATCTTCTGGCGTTCAGCATCGCGGACCAAGGCGTGGATGTAAAGCTCGCGAAATGGGACCTCGTCCATGAATTTCAGACCCATCATGATCATGCGAGCTCCCCAGAAGAACAGAATGTCAAAGCCCATGATCATCAGGTCAGTGGGGTAATAGCGCTTAAGATCTTCTGTGTGCTCCGGCCAGCCCAAAGTCGCGAAAGGCCACAACGCGGAACTGAACCACGTATCAAGAACGTCGGTTTCAGGTCGCAGATTGCTCCCCCTGCACTTCGAACAACCCACGGGAGGCTCCGCTGAAACGACCTCTTCGCCGCATTGCTCACAGGTCCACACCGGGATCCGGTGGCCCCACCAGAGCTGGCGCGAAATGCACCAATCATGAATGTTATGCATCCAGTCGAGATAAATCTTCCGATAGTTCTCCGGCACAATCCTGATGCGCCCTTCCTCGACCGCTCGGATGGCAGGTTCAGCGAGTGGCTGCATCTTCATGAACCACTGTTTCGAAAGAATGGGCTCGACGACGGTCTTGCAACGGCTGCACACGCCAACGCTCAGCGCGTAGTCTTCTTCTTTCTCCAACAGGCCGTCGGCTTGCAGATCGCCCAGGATGCGTTCGCGAGCCTTGTAACGGTCCAAGCCTTGATAAGGACCGGCGACATCTGTCATACGCGCTTTTTCATCCAGAATCTTCAACTGCGGAAGATCGTGACGAAGCGCAATGCCAAAGTCGTTCGGATCGTGGGCCGGCGTGACTTTCACGGCTCCGGTTCCGAACTTGGGATCAACAAAGTCGTCAGCGACAATCGGAATCACGCGCTTAAGCAATGGCAGGATCAGCCGACGGCCCAAAAACCTCACGTAGCGGTCATCGCCGGGATTCACGGCCACGGCCGTGTCACCCAGCATGGTTTCCGGGCGTGTTGTGGCAACGGTGATGTAGCCGTTGCCATCTTCAAATGGATAGCGAATGTACCAGAGCTTGCCGGGGCGCTCTTCATGCGCCACTTCCAGATCGCTCACGGCCGTGCCACAACGCGGGCACCAGTTCACGATGTAGGTCCCGCGATAGATCAGCCCTTCCTTGTAGAGGCGCGCAAAGACTTCCAGCACGGCGCGAGAATAATCGTCGTCCATGGTAAAGCGCTCGCGCGTCCAGTCGACCGAAGTGCCAAGGCGTTCCATCTGCTTTCGGATTCTCCCGCCGCTTTGAGTCTTCCATTCCCAGCAACGTTCAAGGAATTTCTCCCTCCCCATTTGGAGACGCCGCCGCTGCCCTTCGCGCCTCCAGGCAGCCAGTGCGGATGATCGGCCCTCGAGTTCCGGCAGCGCCTCGCGCCCGATTTCCTGTTCGACAATCATCTGGGTAGCAATGGAAGCATGGTCCGTTCCCGGAAGCCACAGCACGTCCTCACCACGCATGCGATGCCATCGCATCAGGATGTCAATCTCCGTGTGCTCGAGCATGTGGCCAATATGGAGCGACCCGGTGACGTTAGGCGGTGGAATCACCAGACTGAAATGCGGACGAGTTGGATCTCCGGACGGCCGGTAGAGATTCCGTTCAACCCACACACGCGCCCAGAAAGGTTCAATCGATTCCGGCGAGTATACCCTGGGGATCTCTGTTTCCACTTTCACTCCGATCTCGGTGTCATCCCAGTCAGCCGCCATGGAACGGTAGGTTCCTGGCGCAAACGGCGCACCACACACAACGCCTGAGAAAGCTCAAAAATAGTTTACTATACCGTCCGACCGGACTCGGGTCAACGCGCCGATTCTCTCGGGGGATTTCCCGTGTTTTCTAAACCGACCTTATCTGCCTCACGTCCAACCAGGCCAGCAGGTATATGAAGACCAATCGGCATTGCGAAAACGGAATGCAGGTCCATCAAGAGTAAATCAGAGTGCTTGGGAGACGGCGAGAGGCGAGAAAACACACAGGGGTAGAAGATCAGAACGGCTTAAGAACCCTCTTGAACACATGCAGCGGCCCCTTCTTCCCCTTCGAGGTCGTCGCAGCCTTTGTAACCTTCTTACTCGTGTCAGACTTCTTATTTGTTTCAGAGCTCTTCTGGCCTTTTTCCTTCGAATCGCTTGAGGCCTTTTGGTCAGCAGCACGGCCATTCGGGTTAGCCGGATCAATTTCACGCCCACCCTTCAAAGCTGAATCGCCCATTGGTTCAACGGCAATTGCACCTCCTGAACCCGCACTGGGCTGGGGATTCTTGGCCATCATCACCGGATTGTTGGAGGCTTTTGTAAGAATGACAGGCCCATGGCGCGTTGCCGAGAGGTTTGGGGCACCTGAGAACGTTCCCATAATTCTTTGAAAAAGACCCAGGTGAGTATCATCCAGCGCATCGGCTCGCGCCCGTGCCAAAGTGTCCAAGGTTGGCTGCGGAATTGGCTGGTGCATTGCAACAAGCTGTTCTTTTGCCGCCGAGGCCATGGTGCTCAAAGGATAATCAATGAGAATCCGATTGTAATATGGAATAGCCTTCTTCGGCTCTTTCAGACGCTCGTAGGTCCGGGCCAGGTACCAGCAGGCCCTGCCCGCCTGACTGAAGGACGGATAATCGTTGACAAGCTCTTGGAGCCGAGATCTTGCCGCCGGATTGGCATGATTCTCAAAGTAAAAACGCGCCACGTCATACTCGCCCTCAGCCAGCACCTGCTGAACCTCTCGAAGACGGGCTTTGGCACGCGGCATCAAGGGGCTGTCCGGATATTTGAGCAGAAACTCCTTAAACTCCGCCTGGGCAAGCCTGGCCTGGGTAAGGTCGCGATCGGGCTTTCCCATTTGGCGGAAATGAGCCATCGCCACGCGATATTGGGCCATTGGAGCTTCTGGGGCTGTAGGGAAAAACGTGATGAAGTCCTTGTACTCAGACTCCGATTCAGTCAGGCCAGCCGCCCCACCCTCCCTGTAATAGGAGTTTGCAATCGCCAGCTTGGCCTTGGCCAGATACTCGCTGTCCGGATAAGTATTCAGAAGCGTCTGAAGCGTCAGCCGCCCAACGTCATAATGGCCATGATCAATAGCGTCAATGGACTTCTCATAAAGAATCTTGTCAGGCTGCTGGCCGGTGGGAAGCAAATTGTCCGCAATATCTTTGTGCTGAAGCAGGACGCAGCCGGGTAATACCATAATCCCAGCCACCAGCAGGCAAATTACCG
This sequence comes from Terriglobia bacterium, assembly GCA_046705285.1. Lineage (GTDB taxonomy): Bacteria > Acidobacteriota > Terriglobia > UBA7540 > UBA7540 > SCRD01. Next base: position 21,663 of record JBJKQK010000237.1, on the reverse strand, counting down.
CCCGGCGGTAAGAGCTGAAAAAACGGATCAAGAATCCCCGTCCACCTCCCGGCGATACACGGGTTCCATATCCTGCTTTCTGTCTTGGACCACCTGTCATGATTTCTTTGTGGCGATTCATCACCTTCCCGTCCCTGACTAGTCTTCAGACGCAAACCGAAGAAGATTGCTGCAGCGCAGGTTAGTGAACCCGAGCATTCATTTTTTGCCCGAAAGCGCCTCGGTCATGGCCCAGTCCTCGCACAAAAGCACGCATTGCCTCACCACGTTCCTGCGTATCAAAGATGGCAGAACCAACCACAAGGATGTCTGCTCCGGCAGGAAGCAACTCCCTGGCCTCCCCTATGCCAATACCACCTTCGGCTTCAATCGTAAGACTGAGTCGCCGGGTCTCGCGTGCTTTCGCGAGAGCAGCCACTTTATTAATGGAACGCTGTTTGAAGGTTTCAGTCCCCTTGTCGACCGTGCCGGTCTGCACCAGGACGTAATCCAAGTCCTCCAGAATCTCGTAACACCGTTCCACAGGGGTCGCCGGACCCAGTGCCAAGCCCACTTTCACTCCCCGCCTTTTTGCTGAGTTTATTCCGAACGTTACGTCATGCGTCGCCTCGGGATGGAAGGCCACGTAGTCCGCGCCGGCATTGATGAAGTCCTCGATGTAGCGCTCCGGCCGTTCAATCATAAGGTGAACGTCCAGCTTCAGTTTCGTCGCTTTGCGGATGCTCCTGACCACCGGCTGACCGACAGAAATGTGGGGCTGGAAATGACCATCCATCACATCAATATGGATTGCCGGTAACCCGAGTGCCTGAACCACATCCAACGCTTCTCCGAGCCGGTCGAAGTCTGCTGCAAGTATCGAAGGCACAATCGAGGTCATAGACAATGGTGCTGCGGTGGGCCCAGACGACCCCATCCGGCTCAGTTCTCAGGCTAACACACTTCTTGCCGCCATGAAAGTGCTGTCGCCCTAATTCGATGTTGAAATTTTGGCCAGCTTGGGGCAGGTTTCCATATAGTTGATAGTGAAAGGTCACGCTCAGCATTCCAGATGCTTCATGCCGCTTCACACCTGCCAACTGGCGCCCGTTCCTTCAAATAGGGGATCTGAGATGGATTGTCGCACTCTGAGCGAGTTATTTCCAAGTCTGGGAAGACAGCATCAGGCGTCCGTCTGCCCGCCGATTGAGCTGATAAGATGCGTCCTTAAGGCCCTCATGAACTCGTCTGGAGGAACCGGCATTTCCAGGTAATCGACCGCACCCAGTTGCATCGCCTCCAGGTAGTTTTCCATGTCGGAAGCGCAAGCCAAAACCAGCACTGGAGTGTTCCGATCAATTTCCAATACACGCGTTAAGATTTCTTTGCCTTCAAAAGCCCTTCCGCCCTGGCCCACGGTTACGAGGTCGAACGTCTCGGTCTGTAACATGGCTAACCCCTCACCGTAAGAAGCGCACGCCAGGACTTCACACCCCAATGCCTGAAGAAGGTCGCTGTGAAGAGCCAGACTTTCAGGCTCCGCAATCACTATTAGAATCCTGGGAACCTTCTGAACACGCTCGTTGTTGCCTTTGTCGCCCATCTCTTCAAATCTCATGGCTGACCCTCCTGTTCTTTATCTGAACCTCTTAATCCTCAGCGTGCCCGCCGCAAGCCGATGACGATATCGGTCAGAGCAAGTCCGATGTTCGGAGGCAACTGCGGCCGCGCATTCTTTGCAGGGTGCCGATGCCTGCGTCTGCCAGGATCGCCCGACTTTCAAAAAACCCCAAAAACGATGGGAACCACATCGGATCCCCCCAATAAATCGCTTTCAACACTCACCTTCCATTGTCTTCACCGGTATGCTGCTTGTCTCTCGGTGGGGGGAGAATATGCGTGTGATGTGGTTCCCCTCGAGAAACAATTCTATGCCCCGGTATGTTCTATCTGGCGTTCAAGCCGCTTCAGTCGGTCTGATGCTGTAGCGAACTCCAGAAACGTGCTGACCGTACTCCTAATTTCCTCGGCATCTTCGGCCATGGCACTTACGCGGTGGGTATAGGGGGGCACCCACAGTGTGTCCTGCTGCTCACGCAGACATGCAATCGCATCTTCTGTATGGGCCGCCAGTGCAACTGCCGTCGGCATGATTCGATTCATGGCCTCCTGCTGCCACGGTGCAATCATGCCGTGAATCTCCTGCAAGCGGTCAAGCTTTTCGCCCATTGCATTGATGTGGTCGCTGATCTGATCAAGTTGCTCGCCATGGCTTCTCCAATCAAGCTGCCTTCGCTGCGAGTGCAGATTAAGAGAATGTGTATCGTCAGCCAGTCGAACCGAATGCGACCGTATTTGATGGAGCAAACGAGAAGCCTCCTCGGTGTATGCCCAATTGTAGGTCGGCTTGTTCTCTGCCTCTGCCTCCGCCTTCGCACTGTCGGCAAAAAGCGGAGTTGCCAGAAACAATGCTCCAATCACTACCCAATGGATTTTGCCAAGTGTCAGCGGCATAGGTTTACCTCCAAGTTGAAATATCCCCTTGGAATCGCAGCGCGCTGCATACGCTCTCTTGTAACAAGGACGCAGGAATTAGAAAAGTAGAAAGTTTCAATGCAATCAATAGATTTTTGCTATCTATAATAATAGTATGGAGTGGATCAATTACCACCACTTGCTGTACTTTTGGACGGTCGCGCGTACGGGCAGTATAGTGAAGGCATCGCAGGAACTTCTGCTCGCCCCGCCAACCATCAGCTCGCAGATTTCTCGTCTTGAAGATCAGCTCGGTGAGAAGCTCTTTGCGCGTTCCGGGCGTCGGCTGCTTTTAACTGATGCCGGACACACTGCGTTTCGATACGCCGACGAAATCTTTTCGCTCGGAAGGGAACTGAACGACACGTTGCGTGGTCGTCCGACCGGACATCCGATGCGGTTGCGAGTGGGGGTGGCCGACCACCTGCCCAAATGGATCGCCTACCACCTGATCAATCCGGCTGTTCGGCTTCCAGGCTCGATCCGAGTCATCTGCTATGAACACCGGCTTGACCAGCTTCTGGCCGAGCTGGCATTGAACGATCTGGACGTCGTGTTGTCGGACGCGCCTGTCGGTCCTCAGGCGAAAGTCCGCGCGTTTAACCATTTGCTCGGCGAATGTGACGTGGCCTTTTACGCACAACAAAAGGTCGCCCCGAAGCTGCGGCGGGGGTTTCCCAACTCTCTGGACGGAGTTCCCTTTCTCCTTCCCACCGAGGACAGCTCCATGAGGTTCGGCCTCGATCAATGGTTCAATCAGCGCCAGATCCGACCTCGGGTGGTGGGCGAGTTCGACGATTTTTCGTTGCTTCGGACCTTTGCCGAAGCAGGACACGGCGCGTTCGCAGCCCCTTGGGTTCTTGACCGTGAAATGCGCCACTACGGCTTCGGCTTTATCGGACGAACCAGAGCAATCCGGTCCCGCTTTTATGCAATCTCAGTTGAAAGACGAATTAAGAATCCCGCCGTGGTTGCTATCTCTGAAGTCGCACGCCGGAGGATATTCCGCTTGACTAACCGGTCCCGGCTTTGACCGGAATCCAGACGAATCTCTTTTCGGGTCAGAACCATGCCCGCCATTCGGCCTGATTCCTACTTCTTGAAGAGATTCTCAAAAGCCGCGCGTGCGTCGAGCGGCTTCGAGGAAGAAGTCTCTCTTTCAACAGTGGTCCGGGGGGAGAAGAAGGAGCAATGGTTCCGCGAGTCCTTCTTGGGGATTCGCGCCGTTATGGGCTTTGCGCATTCGAACCGGATGCCCGTGTCAAAAAACGTGCATTGGCGGCAACTGTGCAACTCGGCTCCGCAACTCGGACACTTTGCCACTGGGTCAATGCCGGCAGGCAGGACGGCCGCACAGGAAGCACATCGCCAAACAACGCGCTGCCCTGGCATCACCGGAGTTCGAGGACCAAACGTTTCCTGCTTTTTTTGCGGCCGGCTCTGGCGTTCCGGGGCATCCGAGTCCATGTATCCCCGTTGTTTATACTTCCTGCCCATTACAAAACCTCATCTCTGAATTTGGGAAATGTCTCTGATGATGATGCTTCCTTCATGATAGGGCCTTGGGGCAGTCAGCGCCAAGAAAATTATTGCTGGAAAGTACGAGTGTACTTTCACATCTGCAAAAAACACCCCAGACTACGTGAGACCGGCCAAGCGGGTTTCTTATCTGGAAGCCAAAGACAGGTCGAACTATCAAATCCACCCAATCGCAGAGAAGCGTCCGGAGAAACAGCAACACTCGCTGAATCAGCGAGAGCGCCCGTCCCTACTTCTTTTTCTTCGCGCCCAGCGATCGGATATACTTCAGCACCTCCTTCATCTGCTGTTCACTTAGCTTCCCCTTGAACGAGACCATCGCGGTCCCCTGCACTCCGTTCTCAATGGCATCGAGCATTTCCTTATCGGTATGGGCGGCCTGCCACTTTGGGTCAGTGAAATTGGGAGTCTTGATAGCAGGATATCCTTTGCCTTCAATACCATGACACATGGAACATTTATACCTGAAGATGCTGGCGCCTTCGGACTTTTCAGGGGCAGCATGGGAAATCGAAGTGGCAAACGCAATCGATCCCGCAACCATAAAGGTCAAACCCAAGCTTCGAAAAGATCTCATAAGGCTTATCTCCGAACTCGCAGATGAAATCAGCGCGGTTAAATTCACCAACAGCCACAAAGTTCGCACCGTACTAATCCGGCTGTGGATTGGGCAGCCTACGTTCAAGGTTCCAGCTGGAGAGACTTTATACCCGAAATACCGTGGATATTCGTCTCCGGCCAGATCGTCCCTTCGGATTTGACGAAAGCAGCCACTCCGTATGGACGACGGTGCGTGCCTTCAGGTTGGCGCTCAGGCAACCTGCACTCTACAAAGCTTTTCGCGATACGTTGCGATCAGCCACAACGCCCCACGCTGACCGCGCACGCAAACCGGTAGCAACACTTATGCTATGAAGAGGGCCATGAAAAAGCAAGCAAGATCATCATCCCTTCTGGCGCAGCGCAGGCAGGGTCTGATGCTGTACGCCTCAATGCCCTCGTGCACCCGCTACATACCGTCCGTCAGGAGCCCTTTGAGGATTACTCTACCGCCTGATAAGATGGGCCATGGGGAATGAATCTAAGCAAGTTCAATGCAGTTGGTCGGACCTCTTGAAAAGTGTCCTAATCTCAACTTACGAACTCGGTCGCCAGCCTTTCGGTCTGGCGTCTCCCGCTGCGTGGCTCCGGCGCGCGGGATCTTCCGTGACGTGTCTTGATCTCTCATGCCAGTCGCTCAATGAAGAAGCAATCAAAACGGCTGACCTGATTGCCTTCTACGTCCCAATGCACACGGCGACGCGGCTGGCGGCACAGATTCTCCCCGCGGTTCGGAAGTTGAATCCTCATGCTCATCTCTGCTGCTATGGCCTCTATGCACCTGTGAACGAGTCATTCCTGCGCAGGCTGGGGGTGCAAACAGTTTTGGGCGGCGAGTTCGAAACGGGTCTAACAGCGGCACTCGAGCGCCTGCGTGAGAACCCAACATCGCCGGAGGCGCAAACGCTGCCCACCATCTCTCTGTCCAGGCAGAGTTTTTTAACCCCCGAACGGCAAACCCTGCCGCCGCTCAGCCGCTACGCGAAACTCGTTTGGGGCGACGGCGACGCACGGGTTACCGGCTACACCGAAGCCAGCCGGGGATGCAAACACCTTTGCAGGCATTGCCCGATCGTTCCCATTTATAACGGTCGCTTTCGCATAGTCCAGCCGGAAGTCGTATTGGAAGATATCCGGCAGCAAGTGTCCATGGGAGCCACGCACATCACTTTTGGCGACCCTGACTTCTTCAATGGCATCCGCCACGCGATGCGAATCGTCACAGCCATGCACGCTGAGCATCCTGCGGTCACTTACGATGTCACGATCAAGGTCGAACACATGCTGACGCACGCAGGGTTCCTCCCCGCGCTTCGCGAAACCGGATGCGCCTTTGTGACCAGCGCGGTGGAATCGCTGGATGATGAAGTTCTTCTCCGGCTCGAAAAAGGGCATACTCACCGGGATTTTGTTCGTGTTCTGCAACTCTGCCGACAAGCCGGCCTTGCGATTTCGCCCACATTCGTTGCATTTACCCCATGGACCACCCTCGAAAGCTATTGTGACTTTCTGGACGGGTTGCGGGAGTTCGACCTGGTCGATCAAGTCGCGCCCATCCAGCTTGGCATCCGTCTGCTGATTCCTAGGGGCTCACGGTTGATGGAACTTGCAGAAATTGCCAGAACGGTTGAGCCATTCGACGAAGCCGCACTGGCTTACCCCTGGTCCAACCTCGATCCGAGAGTAGATGAATTGTGCACGCAAGTGCAGCGCGTTGTTCATGAAGGGGCAAAACAGAAAGCAACGCGCCGGCAGATCTTTCAGCGCGTGGTTAAGATCGCTTATGAAGCAGCCGGGATCAAAAATCCTCACCTGCTGGAGTCGGCCGATCGTCTGGACCGTACGGCAATTCCGTACCTGACTGAACCTTGGTACTGCTGAGCCGAACCCACAGGAGACCAGTTGGCCTCCTTTCACGACGATGTGGCTTTGGTCTGACGAAAGCGGTTATGCGAGCAGAATTTGGAGCTCACAGTGAATCCTGCCAGGTTAGGGAACGAAGAAAAGGAGAACCGATTGTCTTACGATGCTTTTGCAAATCATCTTGCTCAAAAGTTAGGACTCAGACACACACCGATTGGGCTTGCTTTTCTTGAAGAAGCTCCCGGCGGCGTCAAGCATTACGAAGAAGCAGTTCCCTCGGCATGCACCTTCTGGAAAGCCGCCGAGCGTGAACTCTTCTACACCACCGCATCCGACCACTACAACTGCCCCATCGGCGCCATCACCCAGGGATTTCAAATCCCCAAGCATGTTTCTGATAACGCCATGTCGCAGATCGAAATGATGGGCAAAATCTCGTATTTGGAGGCCGCCGAGGCCGGCAAAGTTCCGATGGTGGAAAAGAAGCACGTCGTCATTGTCTATGGTCCACTCAAGGAATTTGATGGAATCCAGCCGGACGTCGTCCTGCTGATCGCCACACCTTTTCAGGCCATGATGATATCCGAGGCCAGTGGAGTCGCTTCATGGGGAACTGGACACGAAAGCCGAACGCTGGGGAGGCCGGCCTGTGCGGTGATTCCCTCGTCCATGAAGAGCAATGACACGACAATCAGCATGGCCTGCATGGGCGCTCGCACATTCGCCGATATCAAGGACGGAGAAGTCCTCATCTCAATTCCGGCGCGAGCGCTTACGGAGCTTCAGACCCGGTTGCCGATTATCCTTGATGCAAACGCGGACATGAAGGAGTTCTACGAGACGCACAAGGCCACCTTTCCGTCTGCATAACCTTATGGAGAATCACGTTTCCGCGTCTGACCCGGCCCCGCCCAACGGCGAAAAGCGGCGGCTCTTGCTGCTGACAACCACCACGGGCTATCAGACCCGCGCATTCGTCCAGGCTGCAGAAAGGCTCGGCATGGCCGTCGTTTTCGGAACCGACCGCTGTCACGTTCTCGATGATCCATGGCAGGACGGCGCAATAGCCATGAAGTTTGAAAATCCCGAGGAAGCCGCGGCCCGGGTGGTTGAACTCGCGCGCGTCCAGCCGATTCATGCCATCGTGGCTCTCGGTGACTCGACGCCTCCCACGGCCTCGAGAGTTGCAGAAGCGCTGGGATTGCTCTGCCACAGGCCCGAAACGTCAGACATCTGCCGCGACAAATACCGCTCCCGCCAGCGACTGCATGAGTGCGGACTTAACGTTCCGCGCTTCGTACGCTTCCCGCTTGGCGCCAATCCTGCAGATATCGTGAAAGCTGGAACAATGCCCGTCAGCTTCCCGTGCGTGCTGAAGCCCCTGGCGTTGTCAGCAAGCCGCGGAGTGATTCGCGCCGACAACCCGCAGGAATTCATCAGCGCGTTTGAGCGCATCCAGGTGCTGCTGCGCTCGCCGGAAGTCCAGGCCACGCGGCAGCCAACCAGCAACTATCTGCAGGTGGAGGAATATATCGACGGAGATGAGATCGCCATGGAGGGCGTGGTCGATCACGGCAGGCTCAAGGTTCTTGCCATTTTCGATAAGCCCGATCCGCTGGTCGGCCCTTTTTTTGGGGAGAGCATCTACGTAACGCCTTCCCGCATGGAGCACGAAACTCAGGCGGAAGCCATCGAAGCCTTGAGGCGTGCGGCAAAGGCGCTTGGTCTCTACCACGGACCTCTGCACGCCGAACTGCGAATCAACAGCCGGGGCCCCTGGATTCTGGAAGTGGCCGCGCGTTCCATCGGGGGGTTGTGCTCCCGGTCGCTGCGTTTCCGTTCGCCCGGAAAGGATCAAAACATCTCGCTTGAGGAACTGCTCATCCGGTTGGAGCTGGGAGAAGACATTGAAACTCTCCGCCGCGAGGAAGCAGCTTCCGGCGTAATGATGATTCCCGTTCCTGAAACTGGAATTTTGCAGCGTATAGAAGGCGTCGAAGGAGCTCGGCGGACGCCCGGCGTGGAAGAGATCATCATCACCGCACGGCGCGGCGAAAAGCTGGTTCCGCTGCCGGAGGGATCGAGTTATCCCGGCTTCATCTTTGCGCGCGGTCCGTCACCCGAATTCGTCGAGCAGGCCCTGCGCGACGCCCATCAGAAACTACATTTTGTGCTGAGTCCGGCGTTGCGGGTGATTTGACGAAAAGGCAACCCCCAGAGCGGCATGCCGGGCATAAAATCCGGCGCTACGAGATCAGGCTTTTTTCTGTGGGGGGACATAACCCGGAGGCAGCGCGGCGTTTTCGCCAAAGAAGAACTGTTCCATTTGCTGGGCGATGATTTCCTGCGATTCCCTGGTGGCAGGGGCCAGGCGATACTCGTTAATCAGCATCTTCAGGTGTTCCAGCCAGAGCTTCCAGGCTTCCTGGGACACATTGTCGTAAATGCGCTGCCCCAATTCTCCCGGCCAGGGCGGCTCATCCAGGCCCGGCAACTCTTTCTGAAATTTCACGCATTTGACCATGTGTTCTGCCATCAGAAGCCTCCGCTTAAAGGTTTGTCTCGAGGAATGCCCCGAACCGATTCACCACTCAGGGCCGAAGTGAGCTTCAAAGGTTCATTATACAGGAAATGTGCCGCGATCAAAGCTCGACAAACCAGCAGAAAAGAATCATGCCATCGATATCAGCCTTCGTCCAGATTTTTCCGGCTTAACATCAGTCGGTAGACACACCAGCAAACGCCAGCCAATATGACCGCAGCGGCGGTGGAAGCAACATCTAGACTCATAGGAGGGCTGCCTTTCGAGAGCGCTAGCGCCCACCAGAAACATGCTCCAATACACAGCGATAAGACTAGAAATATAGTGACCCGGTACTTGAGCCGGACTACCTGATCGACGACTCCTCGTGTCGCGTACATTGCAACGAACCCAATAGCCGAAATCAAGGCAATTAACAGGTAAGCAAGCCACAAGCGCCAATGGCTCACAGGCAACATGCCGAGGAAGCAAAATATCACTGCCCATTCCACCAGCCCCATGAAATAGAATAGGATGTAGAGCTTCTTAGCCTTCATAGGCGCAATTCGCGCTCCGATTCTCAGCGTAGTGAAACGTTCGCCTCACGCCCAGTAATTTCGGTCGAGCGAGCGGTACTGGATGGCTTCGGAGATGTGGGCGGAGCTGATGGATTCGGCGCCTTCAAGGTCGGCGATGGTGCGGGAGACTTTGAGGATGCGGTCGTGGGCGCGGGCAGAAAGGCCCAGGCGAGTCATAGCGCTTTCGAGTAGCCGGTCACAATCGGCCGAGATGTTGCAGTATTTCCGGAGCTGCCGGGGGCTCATCTGCGCGTTGCAGTAAATCTTTTCTCCCTGAAAGCGCTGCAACTGGCGCTCGCGGGCCTTCATCACACGTTCCCGAATCACCTCCGAACTTTCGCCGCCCGAACTTTGCCGCAGTTCGCTGTATTTCACCGCCGGCATGTCAATGTGGATGTCGATGCGGTCAAGCAAGGGCCCGGAAATCTTTGAGACGTACCGCTGGATCACCGGCGGCGTGCAGGTGCACTCGCGCGAAGGGTCATTAAAAAAGCCGCATGGACAGGGGTTCATGGCCGCTGCCAGCATGAAGCGCGACGGGAACGTCAGCGACATGGCGGCGCGGGAAATTGTGACCGAACCGTCTTCAAGCGGCTGGCGCATCACCTCCAGCACGTTGCGGGCGAATTCCGGCAGCTCATCGAGGAAGAGCAGGCCGTTGTGCGCCAGGCTCACTTCACCGGGCCGGGGTACGGCGCCACCTCCGATCAGGCCCGCGTCTGAGATGGTGTGGTGCGGAGCGCGGAACGGCCGCACGCCGACAAGGCCAGCGCCGGGATCAAGCACTCCGGCAACACTGTGAATTTTGGTGGTCTGGATGGCTTCATTAAAGGTGAGTGGTGGCAGGATGGTCGGAATGCGCTTGGCCAGCATCGTCTTGCCCGCGCCTGGCGGGCCGATCATCAGGATGTTGTGTCCGCCGGCCGTGGCCACCTCAATGGCGCGCTTGGCATGCATCTGGCCCTTGACGTCGTGGAAGTCCACACTGTATTTGCTGCCGTGGTCAAGCATCTCCGCGGTGTTGACTCTTGTGGGCTGGAACTCGCGAGTGCCGTTGATCAGATCAATCACCTCCGGCAGCGAACGCATGCCGTAGACTTGGACATCGCCCACCACCGCAGCCTCCGGAGCATTTTCCACTGGCACCACCAGCGTCCGGATACCCTTCTGCTTGGCCATCGCAGCAATGGACAACGCACCTTTAATGGGGCGAATTCCACCATCAAGGGAGAGCTCGCCAAGAAAAATGTAATTCTTCAGATGGTTGTTCAACAGCGCTCCGCTGTTGGCGCCCAGGATGCCCAAGGCAATCGGAAGATCAAACCCTGAGCCCTCCTTCTTGACATCAGCGGGAGCCAGGTTCACGGTAATGTTCTGGAACGGATATTCGAGCCCGCAGTTCTTGATGGCTGCCTTGATTCGCTCGCGGCTTTCGCGGATAGCGGCGTCGGGCAGACCCACCGTGACGAAATCCGGCTTGCCCGCAGAGATGTCCACTTCAACCTCAACCAGGTAAGCGTCGATTCCGTAAGTTGCCGAGCTAAAAGTCTTGAACAACATGGATGTGCTGCAAACCTCCGGCAGAGCAGCATACCTTAACGCAAGCCGCCCGGAGTGGCAAGCGCTTTATGAGAGCCCCCTAACCTGGAAAATCTGCTGGTCTCGAATTTCTTATTGATTGTGGATTCGAAAATCCCTTCAAAGGGTTCACGCGAGGATCACCGCGGTCCCCGCATTTTGGCAGTGTGGCTTGGGCGGCGCTGGCAGCGCGGGCAATAATGGCTGCTGCGGCCAGCGATGACGATGCGCCGGATAGGGCAGCCGCAGCGCGGGCAGGGCTTTCCCGTTTTCTGATATACCCGCAACCGCCGCAGGTAGCTGCCGGGCCGGCCCTCGACATCGATGTAATCGCGGAAAGTGGTTCCTTGAAGGTTGACGGCGCGCTCGAGAACCTTCTGAACGGCCCGGTAAAGCCGCCGCGCGGAGGCGGGAGAAACGTGCTCCGGCTGGGCGAGCGGGTGAATGCGGGCCTCGTAGAGCGCCTCGTCCGCATAGATGTTTCCGAGGCCCGAAACGCCCTGTTGGTTCAGCAGCCAGCTCTTAATGGCGCCGCGGCGTCCCCGCATGGCGTGCAAGAACTCCCTTTCTGTCGCCAGTTGAGCGTCTGGCCCCAAACTTCTTAGCAGGGCATTAAGTTCTCCGGGTGTACAACACCGCAACCGGCCAAAGCGGCGAACGTCCCTGTACCGAAGTTCCTCCCTCCCCCCTTCAAACAGCATGCGGACATGGGTGTGGGGTTCGAGCGGCATGTCCTGGGGCTGGATGGTCACCTGGCCCGTCATTCCAAGTCGAAAGACTAGATATACAGGCTCTGAACTCTCGGGGCCGGCCATTTCGAGAGCCAGCACTTTGCCTTTCCGCTGAACGGCCACGGGGGTCCTGCCTTCAATTTGCGCGATGAAGTCTTCCGGTACTCCCGCGATGACCCCGGCATGCGTGGCCCTTACCGCTACGATTCTCCGCCCAAGTGCGCGTTTGCGGAGGCCGCGCAAGACAGTTTCAACTTCAGGAAGCTCAGGCATAGTGGTCAGCCGAGATTTTCAGATTGGCTGGGGATGAAGGCAATGACCCGCGCAGGCGCGCCGGAACCGCCGCCAAGCTTCAGCGGCAAAGTGATAACGATGAAGCCAGCCGCGGGCAACAGGTCGAGATTCGCCACGTTTTCCAGGTGGTAAAGGCCTGCAGAGAGCGTCGTATGGTGCACCGGGAAATCTTCTGACGGACCGTAGTCGATGCTGGCCGTATCGATTCCAATTCCAACCGGATGCGCAGATTCAAGAAGGTAGTGTCCAGTTTCCACCGACAGGCCGGGGAAGTGCATGATGCCGTTGGCATGAGCATTCATATAATTCTCTTGCGAGGGCCAACGCTCGGCCCAGCCAGTTCGAAAAAAAACCACAGCCCCGGACGGAATCGCGCCGTGAGCCATAGTCCAACTCTCCACATCCTGTGCAGTGACGCGATAGTCAACGTTCGTCTTCACGGCGGAACTTACATCAACCACCACGCCCGGCGCAAGTAGCTTCTCCGCCGGGATGCAATCAACCGTCAGGCCGCCGGGATCAAAGTGCACGGGAGCATCCAAGTGCGTGCCCGAATGCTCCGGCATCGTGAGATTGCGAACAAAATATCCGTCGTTCTGATGGGTGGCGGTGACGCTCGCATGGAAAGGAGAGTCTCCGGGCCAGCAGGGAAGCTTGCTTGTCAGGGTATGCGTCAGGTCAACTACTCTGGCGCTGCCGCTACGAATCTGCTCAAAAAACTGCGAAACCATGCTCAACTTCTTGGTTTGCCCATGGTCAGGCGTCATATAGCCACTTTGATGTCGTCGCCGTCAACCTGTACAGGGTAGGTTTCCAGTTTGAGCATGCTGTCTTCAAGGTTTTCACCGGAGACAACATTGTACTGCCACATGTGCCACGGGCAGGTTATGATTTGCCCTTCCAGCATTCCCTCTCCCAGCGGCCCGCCCTGGTGAAGGCATGTGTTGTCTGTGGCATACACGGTTCCGTTCACGTTGAAAAGGGCGATGGATCTGCCATTGACCTCAACAGCTTTTGCGACTCCGCTTGCCAGCTCAGACAAACTCGCCACTTTCACAAATTCTGCCATAGTTCCCCCCTCGTCAGCTTTTAGAGAGTTGATCTGCGTACGCAATCTTCTTATGTTGTCGAATTAGCTTCCAGAAAGCCCAGCGGCAATTTGACTTGATCCAAAACGAAAACTCAAGGCCTCTTCCACTCCTCAGCAGAGACGGCCCTTACGCATGCCACCCCCTCTTACCCCACAACCTGACCTGCAGATATCAGACCCTCATTATAACCCTACCAGGAGAAATTACATCATGACTCAAACAGTCCCTGACTTGCCAGCAAACCGGGTGCCTGACCCAGGCCTAACCTACCGCTTTTTGATTTTACTGCGAACCTGCTCTGCCGCCACAGTTTCTCCTGCTGCCTCAAGCGCTCCGGCTTCGGCCCGGTACGCCTGCCAGTACCCTGGATTGATCTTGCGCGCAGCATGAAATTCCCTGGCAGCCTTCCGGAACTTTCCAAGTTTCATCCAACAGGTGCCCAGATAGAAACAAGCAGCAACATCCTGCGGGTTCGCTTTGACCGATTGCTGGAAGTATTTTGCGGCCGTGGCATATTCTCCCAGCGGAAAGTAAACGGCTCCCAACGCGTCACTGGGCTGTGAACTGTCCGGTGCGGCTTCTTCAGCCTTCATGAAGTCCTCGATGGCTTCCTCCTTGTTTCCTCTTCGCAAGGCGATGCCTCCAACCGCCAGGTAGTAGTCATGATCCAGATTCAGCGGCCACGAGCTCTGCTGATTCAGCCGCCTTGCGATGTTGTACTCACGGAGTGCACCTTTCAAATCCCCGTGTTCGTACTCAAGAACTGCTCCCCTGACCATGTGCAGCAGCGGCGAATCCGGGGACTGCGTCATCGAGTAGTGGATAAGAGCCTCATCGTCGCGCCAGTGCGGGATCGCCCGCACGGTCTGGACAGCACAAAGAAACATGGCGAGCCCTGCAACGCACCCGGCCGCTGGAGCCAGCCGTATTTGCGGAAAGCGGTGCGGAAGCCAGCGGAGCATCAGATAAGCCACGGCAAGGCACGGGCCGACAGAGGGAAAATAGAGGAAACGGTCGGCAATCAGAGGAAAGCTGAGCTGGCGAACATCCAGCACCGGCAGCAGGGTAACAGGCCACCAGGCAACCAAGAAAGCAAGCGATGGTTCTCGCTTGCGCAGCCAGAGCGTTCCCGCCAGCATGAACAATGTGATCCAGGGCCAGGGCGAGCGCAAACTGGGACCCAGATAGAACATTCGGAAATCGTTCAAGTGGACCGGCCACAACAGTATTTTGGTGTCCTGGCCCAGCAGACCGAAGGCCGCGCCGACGACGCGGAGCGGCCTTCTTCCGAAGGGGCTCGCCACGGTCATATAACCCAATGCCTGTTCTCGCACCATCAAATACGCAGCTTCTGCCAACAAATAGGGCAACCAGCGTGCCGCTCGGCGCACCCGGCTTTCCCGTTTGCCCAGGAAAAACCAGTATGCCAGCAACAGAAACGGGAAACTGAGCGCCATTTCCTTGAAGAACAAGGCGACAAAGAATGAAAGAACCGCCAGCGCATGGTACCGCGGCCGGTTCACGCCTTCCTGCTCAGCCCGAAGAAAACACAAGAGCGACAGAAAGATGAAGAACGCGAAGCCCACATCCGGAAGCGCCGAAATCCACGCCACCGCTTCTACGTGGACCGGGTGAAGCGCCCACAGCAGTGCGCCCCCAAGCGCAACCACCTCATCTTTGAAGAATATTTCCGCCAATAGGAAGACCAGCCAGGCCGAGGCGGTGTAGAGCAGCAGATTCAGCAGGTGAAACAGGGCCGGATTCGGCCCCCCTATGCGGTATAAGATCCAATAACAGGCAAACTGCAGCGGTCGATAGAAATTAGTTCTGCCCCCCTGAAACGACCAGACCGAACCGGTAAGAATGTGCTTCCAAAGGCTAGGATTCAGGACGAAAGCGTTCTGAAGGATTTGCGGATTATCGTCGTAGACAAAGCCGTTGGCCAGCGAGCCCGAGAAGGCAACAAAAACTACACCCGCCAGGATCATGCCAGCCAGCCGGCGATGGTTGGCGATCCGCTTGTTCATTTCATTGAACAATGCGCATCTCCGCCTGGCTGACTTCAAAGTTTCTGCGCATGATTCTTTCGACGTCGCAGCGCAGGGCCTGCAAGGCTGGCCGCCGGTGCGGGCGGAAGATGTTCGGCCCGGCGCAAACTATTACACGTGCGTAGTGCCCTGCAGCGCTGGGGAAATCGGCTTGTTCCCGTGGACCAGAAGCGCGCCCACTTGATGGAACTTCCTCATCTGTTCTGCATCGCGAAACCACCGGCCAGAGTAATCATCGGGGACGGGCGTTGGGTCGGGAATGCGCCGATGCCGCACATTGGCAAATCCCGCCGCGTGGAAAAGCTCTACCCATTCGCTGGTTGAAAACAGGCATGTCGAAACCTTAACAGTCCGTCCCCACTGATGCGCGTGGGGATTCTCCCGGTAATAGTTGATAAGAATCCACGCACTTCCCCCTTCGCAGAGTATGCGCAACATTTCCCGAATGCTCTCCGCGGGGTCGGGCCAATAGTAAGCCGACTCCACCGAAATGATCTTGTTGAAAGCGCCGCTGCCACATGAAATTCTATCGGCAGCGCTCTCCACAAAATCGAGATTGTCGTATTCCCTGCTGGCGGAGCGGGCGCGCCGGACCATTTCAGCCGCAATATCAATCCCGACTACGATCCCGTCGGGTGCCATTCGCGCAATCCGGCGGCAGAGCCAGCCGCTGCCACAGCCAAGGTCCAGAACCCTGTCGCCAGGCTTCAGGTCCATCAGGGCCAGCACGGGCTCCACGATAGGGAGGTGATGGCCCTCCATCTCTTCGCCACGGCCCTGCTTCGCCCAGCGGTTAAACTCATTTCGGATCTCAACGTCGGATGCTGCGTCTGTCATGATGGTCTGCCGCTATTTTCAAATTATGTCATGAAATGCCGCCCGTCGCCGAGGCCCTATCTGTAAAAAGGCTTGGGCATCAGGTCGCCGCGGTGACAGGGAGAGGACGCTCCATCCCACCGGCAGCCACAATGTGCAAATGCCGTTTGCGAATTGTACTAAATTCCTGCGTGCGGAACGTGAACCTCCCACCTTCCCGGTGGTATGATGTTTTAGTAAATTGACGCAAAGGCCGTCGAGCCCTGGGGCATGGAGCAAGCCGGCTTTCTATTCGAAATTTGCTGGGATGGCTCGAATATGATTGAAATCATGATGAAAAACATCGCGGCTTGCAAAAGTTCACTGGCAGAAGCCATGAAGGAAATCCGGAGCTTCAAGACGTTTGCTTTTGCGGCTGCATCTGATTTTCAGAATATAGCTTCTATTGCGCCCAGCTCGCGCTATCTCGCGCGTGCCATGCTGGAGGGCTTGCCCGATAAGGGGGTCAGGACTGTCGTAGAACTTGGAGCAGGCACTGGTGCCATCACACGGGTGCTGCTCGAGACCCTGCCCCCGTGCGCCACTCTTCTGGCATTCGAAATCAAACCGGAATTCATCAGTCATATTCAGAAGAGTTTTTCCGATCCTCGCCTGGTATTGCTGAACGCACGCGCGGAAAGCCTGGGCCGGGAATTGCGCCGCCGAGGCTTCTACCGCGTGGATGCCGTGGTTTCATCCTTGTCGCTTCGCTTCATGTCCGACTACCGCCAGCGGGTCCTGCAAGAGGTCCTCGCTCCCTTCATGGACGAAAGAAGCGTCTACACCCAATATCAGTACGTGCATGGGATTCGTCTCAAAAACGGCAAAATCCAGCGACATTCGTCTCTGCCCTTTCTGCGGCAGTATTTCGGTTCCATCCAGTGCCGGACCATCTGGCGGAATCTGCCGCCTGCGCAGGTCTTTACCTGCCGTGGTAGATTCCATGACGGACGAGCCATTCGGGTCCGGGCCAGGGGAAACTCATCTAAAGCAGGGTCGCTGGCCGGCAACCAGGCCTGACCATCCTCCACAAGATACCTGAAATAAGGAAAAACCGATGCGATGGATATATGTCGTAATTCTGGCGGCCGTTCAGGGTCTCACCGAACTCCTGCCCGTCTCCAGTTCAGCCCATGTCATCGTTACCGCGGAACTGCTCCATGAAAATATGTCCACACCTCCCAATGCCTTGTTACTGGTCATGCTGCACACCGGAACGATGTTCGCCGTGATCGCGTATTTCTGGCGCCAGTGGATGGAGACCTTCTTTTCATCATGGAAGGCCTTCTACCGCTTTGCACGCATGGTTTTCGTGGCATGCCTTCTGAGCGGCGTGGTGGCAGTCCCGCTGATTCTGCTGGTCGAACATGTTCTCAGCCACGGCAATCATCACGCCGTGATCGAGGCCCTGTTTCACAAGCTCAATTGGATCGCCCCCGCACTCGCCGCCGCCGGCTTCCTGATCCTTTGGGCCGGCCTGCGTGAGGCGCGTAATCCGGACTCCCGGTTGGCCGAGAGGCCGCGCGAAGTCAATTGGCGCCAGGCCATGATCATGGGGATTCTGCAAGGGGTTGCAATACCCTTCCGCGGGTTCTCCCGCTCCGGATCAACCATTTCCGGCGGGCTGCTGGCCGATGGCGATCGCATACCGGTCGAGTCCTTCAGCTTCGCCATGGTCGTGGCCATCACTCCACTGGCCATCGCTCGCGAACTCTACCGTCTCATCCGCGCTGATGCTCATGCGGGGATACACCTCAATTTGGCCGTCGCGCTGGCGCCGAGCCTCCTGGGCATGGTCTGCGCATTTTTCGCCGGCCTGCTGGCGCTCAAATGGCTCTCACGCTGGCTGGAACAGGGACGCTGGTATTGGTTCGGAATTTACTGCCTGATAGCTTCCGGTGTTGTCGCTGTACTCTACCTGCATGGATGGTAGGAGTGATGCCGCCCTATCGGAATCAATCGTAATCCGGTTACTTTCCGACTTTGGCAAGCAACTGCACGAACTTCTGCTCGCGATCCTTCTGGTTCATGCCCAGATGTTTCTCCATCACCTGAGTAGTGTTCATAGAACAGAATTTGGGACCGCACATGGAGCAGAATGCGGCGTCTTTGTAATATTCATCGCCGAGCGTCTCGTCGTGCATGGAGCGCGCCATTTCTGGATCCAGTGAAAGGTCGAATTGCCTGTTCCAGTCGAAAAGGAAGCGCGCGTAGGAGAGCGCGTCGTCGCGGTCGCGGGCGCCGGGGCGTTGGCGGGCAACATCGGCCGCGTGGGCAGCAATCTTGTACGCAATGATTCCCTGGCGCACGTCGTTCTTATTGGGAAGGCCGAGGTGCTCTTTGGGGGTAACGTAGCAGAGCATGGAAGCGCCGTGCCACCCAATCATCGCTGCACCGATGGCAGAGGTGATGTGGTCATAGCCGGGCGCGATGTCGGTGACCAGCGGTCCCAGCGTGTAGAACGGGGCTTCGTGGCAAAGCTCGATTTCTTTATCAACTTGCAGCTTGATCTGGTCCATGGGAATGTGCCCCGGCCCTTCGATCATCACCTGAACGTCATACTCCCAGGCTTTTTGGGTCAGTTCCCCGAGAACTTTGAGTTCCGCGAATTGGGCTTCGTCGCTGGCATCCGCCAGGCAGCCGGGCCGTAACCCATCGCCCAGCGAGAAGGAAACGTCGTACTTCTGAAAAATCCTGCAGATATCATCGAAGTGAGTGTAGAGGAAGTTCTCCTGGTTATTTTCCGCGCTCCACTGGGCCATGATGGCGCCGCCCCGGCTCACGATTCCAGTGATGCGGTGGCGCGTGAGAGGAATGAATTCCCGCAGCACCCCGGCGTGGATGGTCATGTAATCGACGCCCTGCTCGGCCTGTTCCTCAATCACTTCCAGCATGACGGAAGGCGTCAGGTCGCGGACCTGCTTCACGCGCGAAAGGGCTTCATAAATCGGCACCGTGCCAATGGGCACCGGGCTGTGCCGCAGGTTGGCCTCCCGAATGGCGTGAATGTCGCCGCCGGTGGACAGATCCATCGCCGTATCCGCGCCAAAATGCACCGCGGCATGGAGCTTTTCAAGCTCCTCTTCTAAATTCGAAGTCGTCGCGGAGTTTCCAATGTTTGCATTGATCTTGCATTTGGCGGCGATCCCGATGCACATCGGCTCGAGCTCGACGTGGCGAATGTTAGCCGGGATAATCAAGCGCCCGCGCGCAACCTCTGAGCGGATCAACTCGGGCGAAAGAGCCTCACGCTTCGCTACGTATTCCATCTCTTCCGTGATCACGCCCTGGCGGGCATAATGCATCTGGGTCACGACTGGTCCAGTCCGCTTCTTGACCCACTCATTGCGCAATGCATGTAACATTGTGCTTTCCCCTTCTCGTATGATGAAATTCCCCCGTGCCAAACGCTTCTTACTGCACTCGCGATGAGCCCGGGGCAGAATCGCCCGAGGGTTTGCCGTCCAGTCGCTTGCGGCCGGCAAACCCATCGTTCAGCCCATGCCAGTAATCGATTCTCTTCTCTCCGAGCTTCCAGCACAGAAAAGCTTCCTGGCCTTCAATCAGACTGGGAAAATCGACCAAACCTTCCTCGATATCCTTGACCTGGCAGCCCGTCTCCTGAATTTTCGTGATCGCTTCAACAATCCTGGCTGAAGCCTGATCGCGTTCCGCTTTTTTCTTAACAAGCTCCGAATATGGCGGATACGATCCCCCCAGAACCATGATTCTTGAGGCTGACTTGGTCAGCTCAACTTGTGCGGCTTCCACACTCTGCTTTTGCTCCTGCGCCATTCGCAGAAACCCTTCGATGAGGGGCAGAAGCTGCTCCGCCTCGTGACGGCTGAAATACTTGCTTGCCATAGCGATCACGTCCAGACTCCCGACAGTGGAATCGGGGATGGAATCTTCCTTGCTACCTCCATACTCGCCCACGATTGTCATGACCTCGCCGGAACTTTGAAGACGGCCCCGACCCACCGGATCTCACACAATCTCCAGCATTCGATCCAGTGCCAGATGGGCCCAGCTTCGCGTTTCGTCGTCCACCTGGACGCGGTTTACCACTTGGCCGGCCACCAGGCTCTCAAGCACCCAGCACAGGTGCTGCGGCGAGATGCGGTACATTGTGCTGCACAGGCATCCGCAATCATCCAGAGAGATCACAACGCGGTCGGGATTTTCCTGCGCCAACCGCTTGACCAGATGAATTTCAGTTCCCACCGCGAATTTGCTCCCCGGACCGCCTTCCGCGATCTTCCTGATGATGAATTCAGTCGAGCCAACAGCGTCCGCCAGTTCACAAACATCCCAGCGGCATTCCGGGTGAACGATAATCTGAATGCCCGGATATTCTTTCCGCGTCCGTTCCACATGCTGCGGCAGGAATCGCTGGTGGACGGAACAGTTCCCTTTCCACAGAATCACGCGGGCTCGCTGGATTTCGCCTTCGGCCAGCCCGCCCAGCTCCTCGCGCGGATCCCACACGACCATTTCATCCAGCGGAATCCCCATGCGGTAGCCGGTATTCCTCCCCAAGTGTTCGTCGGGAATGAAAAGCCCCTTTTCGCCGCGAGCAAGTGCCCAATCCATGATCTTCCGTGCGTTGGATGAAGTGCATACCGCGCCGCCCTGCCGGCCAACAAAGGCCTTGATCGCGGCCGTGGAATTGATATAGGTGACGGGGATAATCTTGCCTTTCACCCTGCTGGAAATTTCCTCCCAGCAGACTTCCACCTGGTCCAAGTTCGCCATATCTGCCATCGAGCAGCCGGCGTTCAGGTCCGGAAGGATCACCACCTGGTGTTCATCGCGCAGAATATCCGCAGCCTCCGCCATGAAATGAACGCCGCAGAACACAATATATTCGGCTTCCTTACGGCTGGCGGCAAGGCGGGAAAGCTTCAGCGAATCGCCGCGATAATCCGCGTACTTGACGACTTCATCCCTCTGGTAATGGTGTCCGAGGATGACCACACGGGAACCCAGAGCAGCCTTGGCCTGCGTGATGCGATCGTCCAGTTCCTGGTCGGACAATTCCGTATAGTTTTCCGGTAGAAGATTCAAAGCAATTGTTGCCATATGAAACCCGCCACAACCTTATTTTAGCACCCCATGGCCAATGAATCAGAATACGCGGATTAAGATGCGAAGCTGTCTTGCAAGCGTTGCTCATCCTGAAAATATCCCCCGCCGTCTGCCTGGATTCCCAGCCGTTGAGCACAACCGGAACCGCGGCCGCCTTCATCCGCCAATAAAGACCATGGTTCGCGAGGGCTGAACAAAGTCCGGCTCGTTGATGCGATGGCCGGGCTCTTTCTGTTCAACCGCGGAGCAGATCAATGTCTCAATCACGGAGTCCTCAGCACCGCTGCGCAGCAAACCCGTCACATCGTGTTCTTCAAGCGAGAACAGGCAGGTGCGGAGCTTGCCGTCGGCCGTCAGCCGAAT
>JBJKQK010000236.1:0-7288 GCA_046705285.1 Terriglobia bacterium | reverse complement strand
TTCGACGCCCGTAGAATGTGACCGTCAGAGGATCGCCATCGGGATCCGAAACATTCACTTCCAATGGAACCGAACTTCCGACATTCGTCGCGCTATCTGCCGGGTACGGCAACTGCGGCGGGTTTGGCGGGTGGTTACTCTGTGCTCGCAGGAATGCCGAGCAGAACAGGGATAGGAAAATGAGCACGGCCGGCAAACGTCCGATTCTGCCAATTTTGCCGAGGGACCATGCGTAAACGTACGCCGACCATTGACTACGATAACCTGCGCGGAGGAGCGACATGGTACACCTCCCTGGTTTCGTCTATGGATCCCAGTCCTGGCTCCCGAATCGTCCGGCGAGAAAAGAGCCAATTCGATCAATGTAAAAGGGCTATTTGTCAGACTAACGAATGAGGCTGCCTCCTCATCGTGTAAGGTCGGCGCAAGTCTCATTACTTCGGCTGGATCGTGGGTGAGTAGGGCACACCCCAGCTTTGCTCGTTTTGAGGAACCGATTGCTTTTGCTGCTCCTAACGACCCAAGAATGTCGCTCCCACTTTGGGAGATTCGATTCCGGCATGGTTCTTAAGGTGACCTCGACATCCTAGATTGTGGCGAAAAAGGGAGCAGAATCTGTTGGCCGATCTGCAAAAAGTCAAGGTTGGAGAGACCGGGATTGAGTCGACGTATTTTCTCGGCCACACTTGGATTGAATTCCCCGAGATACAGGCGACAGATTTCTGACAGCGTGTCATTCGGCTTCACTACGACTGTAAACGCCATGGTTCTTTCCTGGCCAGGGAGTCTCGCGGTGATTGAGTGGTCCCGACTGACCTTTGCCGACGGCACGTTGGCCCTGGAAACGGGGCTCGCAAACCAAGTCATTAAATAAACAACAAAGAACAGGACGCAAACAGATGCATCGACTTTCCAGCGAAAGAAACGACTCATCGATTGGAGCGATAAGGCCAACGCATCAGGAGGTGCATTTCCGGGCGTGGACAAGTTGATCGCTCTTTTGTCGCCATTGGGATCCAGCTGCGTCTCTTTCCCCGGCGCACCCTTCCCGGCTAACCCCCGTGGAACGAGTAGACAAAAATCGAGATCACTCACAACCTCTTGGACTGTTGAACGACTGATGAGCTTTTGTCCTTTTGCATATCCGAGCGATAATGCGTTGAAGCAAATCGTATTGATGCTTCTGGGAATGCCACCACTACTCTCGTCAATAAGCGAGATAGCATCCACAGAAAACAAGGAGGGTCCGCTGTGACCGGCGACGCTCAGCCGGTGGTCGATGTATTCTACAATTTCATTGGACTTGAGCGGGCACAACCGAGTCAAGGTTGAAATCCGTTGGCGCAACTGAACCAAATGAGGGCTCATCAGCTTATGAGCTAATTGCGGCTGCCCGGCGAGGACAATTTGTAGCAACTTAGCTTTGGGTGTCTCGAAGTTTGAGAGCATGCGGATTGTTTCCAGAACCGAGTTGTCCAGATTTTGGGCCTCGTCAATAACCAGCACGACTCGCCGCCCTTCGTTCGCTTCATGAATCAAGAGTTCGTAAATCTGCTCAATCAGTACTCCGCTTCCCCCTGCCCGGACCGTAATGCCCAGGTCCGCTGCGATATATCGGATGAACTCCCATGAGGTGCACTGTGTTTGAAACACGAAGGCCGTCAGTGCCGAGTCGCCAAGCAACTCATGTAGCCGAAACAAAAGTGTTGTCTTTCCCATTCCGGGTTGTGCAATGAGCGCAACGAATCCCTGATCTGTCTCGATCCCATACAAGAGCGAGGAAAGCGCCTCCCGGTGAGCCTCGCTGAAATAAAGATAACGAGGATCTGGAGTTACCCCAAAGGGCTGGTCTCGCAGGTTGTAGAATTCCTGAAACATAAAACCTGATTCTTATCTTCAAGCATTTCCGTGACAGCCGGGACATCTCGTACCGGCCCTTGTCCGTCCGGCTCGTTTGATGATGAACCCAGTCGACCGATGGTAAGGACGAGGAATTTGCCTATGGCAGACTCTCGGATGATCCCAAGCACCCTGTAGAGAATCGCCACCGCGCTTAGCCGCGGTTAGCATCAATTTCAGAATTCAACAGAAGAGGTAAGCGCAGGCGCCCAAGGGTCGGAAACTGCACTCGCAGCGTATCGATCATCCAGAGACCATCCGGGCCCAGGAAGAACCGGGGACACGAACAGGCTAGTACTGTTACAGTACATGCTGCGACACTCATCGCACAAACCAGCAAGGCGACAGGGGAGAGTGACCACCGAAGCATCAGCACAGAAGCTGCATGCACAGCCACACCCGATGAACACGCCAGCAGAATCGAAGGGATGTGCGCTCCGAGGAAGCTGTGCCAGCTCATATTAATGATCTTCAAACTAAGTTGTGCCATCAGAAAGAAGTTCATGCACAGGGCCAGGAGCACCCCGAACGCCACTCCTGCCACCCCCCAATGCTGGCAAATACAGGCGCCGCCGATTACGCATCCTGCGAACAATCCCTGTCTCCACGCACGGCTATAAACAAATCCTCTCGCTCTGGAAAGCGCATCGCTCATCCTGCAGCTCGTCCGGAAAAGCAATCCCAGCGCAAGAAACTGGAACGGTGCAATCGCGGCAGTCCAGCTCGCTCCGAGAATCGTCTCCACGATCTCCGGCGCCAGCAAACAGAACACCACGCTCGATGGGAGCATTACCAGCGAGACAAGCGAAATGCCCCGCCGATAGGCACTTGCCAGGCGCTGTCGATCGTTCTGGGTCCTGGCCATTGTCGGAAAAAGAACGCTATCAAGGATACCGCCGAAAATATCTGCGGGAACCGCCATCAGTTGAAATGCCCGGCCGTACAAACCCAACGCCGCAGGCCCTAGAGACCGGCCTACGACGAAATTGTCACCTTCGGAGGCGAAGTGGTTCGCAATGCGGCCGAGGGTGTACCCGCCGCTGAAGTAGAGAAGTTCACGAAAGGCCTGCCGTTCGAACCGAAGGTTGATGTGAACCGGTCTGGCAAAAAGCAAAACAAGAGTGTTAGCGGTTGTTTGCGCAAGGTGCGCGGAAACGAGTGCCCACACACCCCATCCCAACATTGCGAGTGCAATGCCCACGCATCCATAGCCAAACGCATAACTTGCAAGTTCACAATTGGCGAGCCAACGGAATCGAAGTTCGCGTTGCAAGAGCGACTCTGGAACAATCCCGATACTTCTCAATGGAAAGCTGAATGACATCACCCTGAGGACGGGAGTAAGAGCCTCGATTCGAAAAAAGTCGGCGATGGCGGGGGCGAGAAACCAGGTCATCGAGGTCAGCAATAGCCCGAGTAAAACTGACGTATGGAAGGCAACCGTGATGTGTTCGGACCGGAGCGACGGGTGCTGGACAATACCCTTGCCCATTCCGATCTGTGCAAATATCGCAGCGAATTCAATAAAAATGAACGCCGCGCTTACGAGCCCAAAGTCGGCGGGCGAAACCAGACGCGCCAAGACCGCAAGGACTCCGATCTGCAGCAGAGCACGGCCCGCTTTGCCCCATGACATCCACAACATGCCGCGCAGAGCAAAACCCTTAAGACTGCTGTCGCTCGTTTTCTCGGGAGAAAAACGCAAATCCGAGTCCGACTTCAATGCCTTTTGTATCCCCTTCACATCTCCACCTTCACTTGAGCTCGCCTGAGCCGCCGTCCAAGGGACGTCTCCTGCCTGAGTTTTCACTCCCCTTGGTTGGTCGCGTAAACTGCAAAGGGCGCTGCCTGCCCATTGAGGCATAAGTGAATGGGGAATCTCCTTTCATGTCCGTTCGGCGTATTCGCCGGTGGCGTTTATCGAGCCCAAATAAATTGCGGATGATCAACATCCCCCGGACACTTTATAGAGAGCGCTGCTCTGAACAAATTGTCAGGTCAGTGAGCCACTTCACACAGTCGGGAATGACGATGAACCAGCCTGCGGCCCCCAAAAACGATCTGATTTGCCTAATCGAGGTATTGGTCTGCGCGAGTGTGAAGTTCCCGAGCTTTGGCACCACAGGATTACGACGTATGATCGACCTTGAGACGAGCGAGAAAAAGCTTGTAGGCGCTCGACACCACGGTCCCTAGCCCGAGCAGAAAGGACCCCTTGGTGCAAACCAGTGGGAACAACAATCTGATTGGAGTTTTTCGCAGCACGCCTTCCTTCAATCTTGCCTTTCAGACTTGGCAGAGATGAATTAACCTGTTTCTAGGCGAGTTCTTCTGAGTCGGCATTGCTACGGAGAACCCGTAACCCGGGCGGATTCTTTTCCACGCGAAGAGCGGCAGCGCTCGCTACAATCAGATTCAGGAACAGCCACGTAGGCTTTCTGTATTCCCAGGATAGAGTGGAAGCGCCGATCACCCATCCGATGAAGATACAAAGCCATAAGCGTCTGTCCCATATGGGGTGCGCGAATATGTGAATTCCAGCAGTAACGACGACGACTGAGAAGACTAGCAGACCAAGCGCTCCTAACTCGACCAGCACGGAAAGGAAACTGTTGTGGGCCACTTTGCCTTCGCTGTTGACCGACCTAAACATATTGCTTCCGACTCCCAACACCGGGTGCTGCTTGAAAGACTCCAGACCTTCGCGCCAGAGCCTCGTCCGCCCACTGAGGTCGCCGCTCTCTATCGCCGTTCGTGTCGTACCAAGTCGATGGATCGATGCCTCAGGAATCTGAGGTATCAGCAAGACAGCCGCTGTGACGAATACCAGTCCAATTCGAATCCGCGCCAACTGCCGCAGCTGCGCCAATGCGGCAATTGCAAACAGAGTTCCCGGTATCGCCACGATCAGGGCCGTACGAGTACCCGAGAGGGCAATTCCGATGAACGCTGCAAGAATATACGTGTAGTTGACAACTCTCAAAGGAATGCTCAGCCGATCCACGGGCCGGAAAACAGCAAGGTAAGCGGCCATGGGCACGCCCAGGGCGAGCACGACGCCGAGATCGTCCGGGCTGGTACCGGCGGCACTGAATCGTCCCGTATAGAAGTACGTACCGGCAATATAGTTGGCAAGCGTATCGCCGAGAACCACATACGCGCCGAGAATGTACATTTGCAGTGCAGCGATGACATGCCTTCGTGAAGTGTATAGATCCCAGAATATAAATGACATCAGGAGCAATTGAGACCATGTCAGAATGCGTGTGGTCGTCATTTCAGCGCTGGCACTCCAGAGGATGCTGGCAACATTCAGCGCTACGAATGTACACAACGCAACATGAAAGAAAACTGGTCTGCGAATCCGACCCGTCAGCACGACCGTCGCAACCCATGATGCCGCCAGCGCGATCCCGATAACCCGGGACGCAGAACCCAAGATGGGGTATTCGATAACGGCTTCCCATGGGATGGTGAAAACAAAGACTAGTGATAGCCAGACTGCTAGCGTACGCATAGTTGCTTCCGGAAGGGTTGTCGACGTCACGGCATGAGAACACTGAGCGCGCTCAGGCTGTCCGACGGATCCACATGCCGCGCACAGCAACCTTCGGCTGACCGCCGTGCCTTGTGTTCACAGCTGCGTCCATATCAGTGACTTTAGTTCGGAAAGGACATCCTTCCTGCACTTACAGGCTTCAATGACATGCGCGCCCGTGTGCTGCCAATTCAATCTCCATATTTCGGCCGAGCGCTCCCGAACGTCGCACTCCCGCTCGTCCGGTTTCCGGTGGACCGCCGTATCAGGGTCCACTCGGAGCACGATCAGACACTCGGGGGGAACGATCTCCTTGTAGTAATTCTCCTCGAGCCGTGTGAGATACTTCACCAGACCTTTTTCTGAATGCGGCCTTAAGAAGGAATGTGCACCCGCCGCCGCTGACAGGTTCTGGACAAATCGCCGCGCCAGAGGCCCATCCATCAATTCAACCTGGGCAAGCGGGAATCGGTCGAAGATTACAATCCCGCCGTTCGCCGCATACCGTCTGGCTCGTACATAAGTCCAATAGCGATCGCGGGCACGACATACCTCACGGATCAGCCATGCATAGCCAGGTGAAATCCACGATTTCTCGGCTAGCGTATCCCGCACAGAGGCTTCCGCACCATACAACCGGAGTAAATGGCCGATCTTGAGGAATCCGCGAACAGCTATCGTGAAAGGCGACCACGCGGGCCTGCCGAGATGTGCGCACCTTGTGGCGAAGTAACTGGCCAACCAGAGACGGAGCCCATCGACGGCTGTGGATTTGCCGGCGCCATCACCCCCGACGATAGCAATCGCCGCTCCTCCAGTTCCGAGGCGATACCCCGGTGGTACACGGCGGATGCGCCGGAGCACTGCGGATGCGGCCCGCCGAGTCACTATCGTGACGAGCTCGTTTCCTCGCGCACGCCTGGCACACGCGCGCAGTCTTGCCTCCAGTTGCCGCCCGGCTCTTGCGCGACACCAAAAAGAAGAATCAGGGGCCAGGGCGTCAACGCAGTTTCGGAACAGCGTTGCGCTGAGATAAGGCAGGTGCCGTTCGAGGATACTATTAACCCGTGCCTCGACCACCTGGTTTTGCAGGTACGAGAGCTCTTGCCGCTCGGCGGTTCCCAATCTGCGCCCGCCGGAGACAATGGCGTGCCACATCAAGTGCTTCAACACCATTCGAATCACAAAAACAATAAACTCGAATTCCGGCGCTGGCACTTTGAAGATACCTTTCTGCACCGCTGACTCAAGAAACGGCTGTTCTATAGGCAGCCGATAATTCTTTGAGAGGTCGTGACCGGCAACGAGTTGGTAGTGCGCATGCACATGGACCCATTTGTCAGCGTCTGCGTCGTACCCCAAATAGTCCAACACTCCCGGCATGTGTTTTTCGGTTGGAGCATGTGCCAGTTTGAATCCGCACTCTGAAAGTGCGGCTGAGAATTTCAGCGAGTCAGTCCGAGCTACTAAGAGGTCAAGGTCCTTATCCCCCGCCGCAGACATATCGAGTGTGTTGGTGCTTTTCCAATGACAGTATCTTATAGAGGCACGTTGAAGCGCGTCGCAAAGTGCCATAACCGATGGCAGAGGATCCGTTCCTGCAACCGCCTCGTTCGCGAGTGTCCGGGCGGGAAGGGTCGACATCATTGATTTCCTCCGATCCTGTAAACTGCCCGATGTTTGTTCACTTTGTCCTCAATTGCGACATACAATTCGTCCGACAGGTGACCCGATGAGCTCACAATCCACACAACATGCGTACTTCGGTTGTATTCGAGGACCTTACGCCAGCTTTGTCCGGAATCACTTGAGAACATCAACAGGCATTTTGATGTTGGGGTTGAATAAGGC
>JBJKQK010000235.1:0-9506 GCA_046705285.1 Terriglobia bacterium | reverse complement strand
ACAGGCACAGGTCAGGGGAACTGCGGCGGACGCCATACTCGATGCCGCCTGCGGCATGAACCGAGCGGGATCAAGAGACATGTCTCCATTGGTGTAGGCGTCAATTTCTGTCCCTTTCGGTATCGTGATGTCCTTGCCATGCATGAACAGAAAAAGAGGTGCAGCGGGAAAGAAGACAATCCCCGTTGCAACCATGGCCCCCGTCATCGCCCCCACGTGGCCGCCGCCACTGGTATCCTTGACGGCGCGTAGAGCGTCCTTCTCACCGTCCGCGAGCCTGACGGAATCGATGTTCACGTTCAACTTTCCACCACGCCCCATCCTGCGCTTTTTGTGAGCTGCAGTAACGGTTCCCCAAGCAATGCTTCCTTTTGGAATCACGACGACGCCATTTACGCTGACAGAATCGAGGACTTCAAAGTCCACCCGGTCCCCGACCTGAGCGCTGGCAGATGAAATAGTTCTCGTGAGTCTCAGCTTGATCGGTGTTCCATCCTCTAAGACAAACCCCGTTTTAGGGGATCTGTTGCTGGTTGCTGATACCTGGGTTTGCCCATTCATCGAAACTGGCAGAATGACCACGGAAAGAATGAGGATCGGTAGCAGCGTGGCAGCGAAAACATATCGCTTTCGCATGGCGTCCCTCCCTTTTAGGCAAAAACGTGACAGAAGTATAGTGGAGCCATTTCACTTGATTTCATATTGAAGGGCCTGGGACAGGCAGGAAACCCGGCCCGTTCGAGCAAGCGTACAAATTCTGAGTTTGTATACCATTCAAGCAGCAGGAAATCAATGGTACTTTGGTGCCAAGAACGAGGACTTCAGCGTCTGGCGTTGATGCTGGCTGCGAAGGTGGTACTGCGGTCCTCCGGTTTTGAGGTCCGCGGTTCTTTCCATAGATAAAGACAACAGCCGCAGAACGCAGTAAAGGCGGACTGCGCAACAGGCTGCACAATCCTAAGGCACAAAACCGGTTTTGGTAGCCACGGACAGCGTCTTTCTGGCCGTGGGCTTTTCAAAATGGACGAACCCACGGTCAACAGCGAGGCTGGTTGACCGTGGCTACCTTTGCTCGGATCTACACAAAACCCGCAGGCCGCAAAGGCGGCGGTTTGCGCTGCCCGGGGTGAAACCAAAACCCGCTCATCAGAACAACTGCCGCGGGCCGTAAAGGCCCGCGCTACAAACCCGGCGGTGGGGACACCGCCGCTACAAAAAGGCCGGGGCGCGGCGCCCGGGATGGCGCGTAAGAATCCGTTCATAATTCCACCGCTGGTGGTACATATAACCAGTTTCCTGACGACCTGCGCGGCCATGGTTAACCGCGTTATGAATATGACGTTATATACACCCCACGCGCTCGAAATGCAAGCAGGGAAACGGGGCAATCGTCAGGGAACAGGGCTGGGGGCAGCGGCAAGTTTCCCGAGACCAACAACTATTACTGCGTGAACCACCCTCAAAATCCGGTCGTCATCGTTTTCAGCCAGCCCCCGCCACCCGAAACTCAACCAATCCTCGCTTCGTTTCACTTCTTCAAAAGCTCGCGATAGACCGTGCCGGACGCACGGGCAGCGCCCGCACCGCGGCATCTTGTGAGGTGTGCGGCCACCCTCTTTCCGAGTCACGGCGCTTGGAATTTTCTGTTGGATGGAGGTTCAGGCGCGAGCGAACTCGCGCCTCCTGAATTCAACGTTCGTGCCGCCCTGGCAGGCACCGCTTTCCTGCGGCTCTCAAATAACCTCTGGGACATGCGGCATAAAGCAGCCCCTGGATGGGGCGGAAGGCATCAGCCCATGGAATGGAATGAGCCATGGGGCCGCAATCCTCCCTATGCGAACCCTGCCCCCGCAGGGGGAAGGAATTTGCCTGAGGCGCGGGAGCGATCCTGTCCGGGCGGCACTGCGCGCCTAGCGCGATTGGTAGGTATCATCGAACTTGAGGGAGACCACCGTGGTCTTTCCATCCTTCAGATGGATGGGTTCCGGTAGGTCGATACCTTTTCCGTAGACCGTCATCGGCGAGCCAGGGGGAACATTGGAGTGGCTGTTGTACGTCCCCTTCCTGTCCAAAAACGCCATCACATAAACCGTTGGGACGCTAAGATTGCTGAACGTGAAGGTCTCGTGGTACCGAGTGGCGCTGACGCGCCGCAGGATGTGGCAGACGTCCGGTTCGGGCGCGGGCGGCTTGGTGTCGGCAGTGGAATCGACCAGCTTCTTCGCCTCGTAAGGATTGGCATCGAAAACAAGGACGTAGAGCCGGTGAGCGCTGTCCACCGTTTCAGCGCCGTTGTACCTCAATTTCAATTTGAGCGCCCCGTTGGCGTCGGCGGCCCGGGCGCCGACCTGGCCCAACACCAGAACCAGCACGGCCAGCACGGCCATCGAGATAGCGATCTTCCTCTTCATCAGTTTCTCCTTTTCTGACGGTGGGGCGTCCACCGTTCGTCGATTATTGGCAAGTTATGGCGCAGGCGCTGATTCCGGTTTGGATTCGCCTGCTGGTTTTCATCTGCCGGCGGAACTGCCCGTAAAGGCCAGCGGGCCCTCCAGCCGGGAACTGCGGCTTGGGTATCGTTGCCGACCACAGTATACACCTGAGTGGTTCGCTCGCAACGGCTATCGGGCCGCCATGTTGCAAGCCGGCCTGCGAGGCCTCCCTAGAGGCTCCATTGATAGGCTACATTCAGCTTCACCCGGACAAAATGGGACGGGCGGGATTTTCGCCATGATGAACTTTTCCAGATTCTAACTTATTCATAATACAGTGCTTGTTGTGATTTTCCGCTGGCCCGATTTCGCCTCTGTGAACAAAGTTGTCCCTTGCGCGCACAGTGAGTAAAAATTGCAGCCTTGGACGCATTCCTGCGATTCAACGTCCGAACCGCCCCATCAAATGAGCTTCGCCCAGAATGTGTCCCTTGGCCGCCGCGAGAACCTCTCCCTTGGAAGCGCCCGCTTTCAGGCTCAGCGTTGTGTCCATTGCGTAGAGCCGGAAGTAGTAGTGGTGCGGGTTGCCAGGCGGCGGGCATGGACCACCGTATCCAATGTGCCCGAAGCTGTTCAGCCCTTGAAGCCCGCCAGCGGGAACGCTTCCCTGCTTAGGCACGTTCTCGGGCACCGCTCTCGCCTGTGCGGGCAGGTTATACACGACCCAATGCGTCCAAACTCCGCCGGGCGCGTCGGGGTCTTCGACAATGAGAATGAAGCTGCGTGTGCCGTTAGGAGGGGCCGTCCATCTCAAGGCAGGAGAGATATCTTCGCCGCTGCATGTAAACCGGCTGGGAATGAATCCGCCTTCACTGAAAGCGGTACTCGCAATCCGAAATCCCGAAGATGCGGGGTCCGCCATCTGGTGTGAACTGTGCGCAGAACTGCCACAAGATGCAAGAGGCGCCAGAACCAACAGGAATGCCAAGGCGCCACAAAGCTTGGAGACAGGCCGCGCCGGGACGTGAAAGGACCGGGATAGCGCCCGGAAAAATGAAGAGTTGGAACTTCGGTAGAACAGACACATTGCCGTTTTCTCCCATCCTTCAAGGTCGACGTCGCAGAAAATGGCTCTTCAAAAACGTATACCACAATTAAGTTGCGGCTGGCACCAATTCGTCTTTGGAAGAGCTCAAGCCTTGTGATGAAACTGACGAATGGATCGTCAGGGATTTCGATTTGAATGATCCCTGGCCGAGTTTCTTCGGATGCAAGCGATGGCGACCGTCAGAATAGCCGAATCGGTGTGACAACGGCGATAGTTGAACTTCTGCAAGATCAGCTAGCTGCCTTCGTTGTCTGGTGTGTCTTGCTGACGCTCTACCGGGGCGGGGCATTCCTGCTTGTGATAGGGCCGATCTTTGCACTCGAACGTGGTGGGCGCTTATTCATCGGCATGGAAGGCTTTGGGTCATCAGCGCCAAGACCGTGGAGATCCTTATCTTGGCTACAGGCTCTTTTCAGGTCCTGATCATTCCTTTCCGCAATGCAGAGTCAGCCATCACGGCTACTCCTGGAAGGCGGAAAGACGGCCAGAAATGAAGTGCCAAGCTCCAATTTTCGAATGAGGTGAAGCCACGTCCTTGGAAGCCGCAGGAAGAGGCTTCTACTTGGCGCACAACTCCTGCGTTGTCCTCCCCGTGAAAAGGAAAGTGCCCTGTCGTTCGGCTAGGACGACAGGGCACAGCTATGCCTGAACCCAATGCTTCCGCTATTCGGCGCTCTTGACACGCCGGAGCGACGGCATCGGCCTCATGTGCAGAATGGTGACATCAGGTGCATCGTATGGATAGGTCGGAGTGGACCGCAGGTTGTTGGGCATTAGGACCGTATCCACACGCCGGTTGTGTGCCAGAACTTCGTCAACCCAGTGGCGGACGTGTGCTGGCCGATTGGGATTCTCACCCTCAAGCTGCTTCACCTCGCTGAGGCTGAGGTTCTTTGTCTTGCCATAGGCCTTGATCGTGATCAGATCAGCAGGAACGCCCTGGCTTACGAGGTAGTTCTTAACGATGTTCCCGCGCCACTCAGAGAGCTCCTGGTTATAACGGAGCGACCCTCGGCGATCGGCGTGGGCTTCAAGGACCAGCTGGGAATCTGGTTCTATATCGTGGTGTTCGATAAACGTCTTGGCCAGCTTGTCCAAGGCTTCCTTCTGACTCCGCAACAGTCCGAGGTCCTGGTGATGGCGATTCGGCCAGTTGGTGGGGAAGAAAACGCTGGTCAAGGCGACCTTCACGTGAGCACGCTCGATAAGACCGACGATATGGAGCGTCGCAGTCTCCGTTTGCGAGCCACCGCATTCGTTTGTGGCGTGCAGAGTGTATGTCCTGGTTTCGTTCACGGGTCCGTAGCCGGTCTGCGTGGGCGTCGGGGTAATCGTTCTGCTTCCGCTGGTGCTCACAGAACCGAAGGGATCGATGGACACCGACTGAGCATTGGTGGTCGACCATGACAGCGTGGATGATTGTTGCTCCACGACCTTGTTGCCCACCTTGTGATATCGAACCTCGCTCGGATTCACGTTTAGCGAAGCCTGAATAGTTGAATCGACATTGACGGTTTCGCTCTTCTTGACAATCCCGCCAGGTCCCGCGGCCGTAAAGTCATAAGTCGTGGTCTGCTTGGGCTCCACAGTCTTGCTGCCACTGGCTTCGACTTTGCCGATGTTGCTGATCTCGTTCTCCACGGCATCGGCCGATGACCAGCTGAGCTGGCTGGAGCCTCCGCACTTGATGCTGGTTTCGCTGGCGGAGAACGTGCCGGTTGTCGGGGCAACCGCCACTCTGGCGGTTGACATGCCAGCCTTGAAGCGCGGTATCGGCGAAGTCAGTTTAGCAAGGCGCTTCCACGGCTTTGTCTTCTGACTCGCATGGTCATCATGAATCTTGACGATGACACGCTCGTTGGCCTTGACGGTGACGGGGCCGGACCAGATCGTCTTGCCGAACCAGGTCACTGTCACCTGATACGTTCCAGGGTGAACGAGAAGTTGCTGCTGCCAGATAAAACTGTTATCGAATTCGTCGACGTGCCCAACGAAAAAGGCAGGGCTCTTCCCGTCAAGAAGGACCGCCGCGTGCGTGGGGCCCTTGATCTGTATTCTCCCCCACGGGCCCGAGACTGGACCTCCCTCAGGCTTCAGAGAAATATCCAGTTTGGTAACCTTGCCAACCTGGAGATCCACCTTTCGCGATTCCGGGGCGTATCCGTAATTACGAACGGTGACCGTATGTTCACCAGGATCAACCCAGATCGTGCAGAACATACCCGCACAACTGCCTTGCCTCAAAGCAGCACCGTCAACAAAAACATAAGCCTGTTTGGGGCTGACGTGAATCTTCAGCTTTGCCTTGTTCCCCCGCGGGAACGCAGGGGCGACAACAGTGAGCAAAGTCGCAAGAACGATTCCCGTCGCCAGAAAGAATTTGCGTCGCGGGTCCATCAGGTCAACCTCCGTCGAACAAGAAATATCCTCTGCACTCCGCGTCATTTACACAGAGGAACGAGCCTACATCCGGGTCCCTAAACTGATTACCATACAACGATATGTCAAACAAGAAGATATGTCAAACAAAAGAAATGGGTAACTAGAAAAAATACCCCTATAAGTTATTAATTTCATAATACTCGCCAGCCCGATTGAAATGCATCCCTTGACTGCAATCCTCAAGAAGGCAGATTCTTCAGCCACTTCTACTTAAAGACGTAGACCCCGCCTCTTGTTGGATCACCAACTCTTTCCCCGAAGCGGACTACTTCCTGACTTGCCGCGCAATCACGAAAATCAGATCAACTCATCGGGTTGCGATCATTACTGTACTATAGGGCCTGCCGAAAACCTCCCCATAAGGCAACCGGGATGCTTGTCGCGTGAATGGCGCGAGGTCACATCTGCCTTGCCGGTACGGATCACGTTCGGCGTAGCATGGTTATGATGAGGAGCAATTCCAAAGGGTTTTCTCTCGCTGAACTCCTGGTTGCCACTGCAATCATCCTGATCATCGCCGCGAATCAGGACTCGGCAGTAGGATCACTCCGCACACTCAACACGGCGGAGTTTACTTAGGCTTCGACCGATGGCAAAGGTTGCAGCGTTTCGCTAGGCTATTTGTGACGGTCCCCTCCGGCGTCTCGACTGATACGTTCCATGCAGAGGTTGAGGACACGGTGCGGTCCGGCTCTGTGTGTGGCCGCAAGAGGCAAACACAGCCGACCGCCCCTTTTCCCCGTTCGGCAGGACTGAGAACTTAGAATTCCACTCGAGGTGCAGATGCGTGTTCTCAGGTGTGGCCATCCAGAAAACCTCAATTCAACCTCCCGGGGTAGGATAAGATTCCATGGCGAAGGAGGAAGATTTGAGAAAGCACAGCTCAAACTTCGTTGAAACGAGAACGCGAAGAGATTTCCTCACGAGCGGCATAGCCGGCATAGCCGGTTCGACCTTGCTGGCCAAGCAGGGAGCCAGAGGAGCGACCGTTGCTAACACCAGTGTCTCAGGGGTCTCGCAAGTCGGCCTACTGCCATCGTCATCGGAGGACTCGGCACAGGGAAACCCGGATGGAAGAAAGAAAATTGCCGGACGCTTGTGCGGATTGATGGCTGATGCCGCACGCGTTCCAGAGAACCCTGCCTACTACCGCCGCGCCATCGACTTCTGCCACGAATGGAACCTGAATGCTTATCTCATTTCGCTGGCGGACGATCAGGGTTGTGCCCTGCAATTTAAGAGTCATCCCGAACTCATCACTCACAAAAACGCCCTCACCCATGAGCAGGCGAGAGACCTGGCCCAGTATGCGCAGCGCCAGGGTGTGGATCTGATCCCTGAAATTGAGTCATTCGGGCACACGCGGTATATCACCGCCGTTCCGCAGTATGCCAGCCTGGCGGACCGCATGCCGGGAGGACACGGCAACTTTTCAGCCGTGTGTCCCGTTGCTCCGCAAACCTTGAAGTTGATGTCCGACCTTTACCGGGAGGTCGCGGAGATTTTCCCCTCGCCTTACCTGCACGGCGGCTGCGACGAGGTCAACTGGGGAGGTTCTGCGCTTTCGCGAAATGCACTCAGGACAAAAACCCGGGACGAGATATGGGCCGAGTACCTGAATTCCCTCAATCATGTTGCTCGCAAATTGGGCAAAGAGTTCATTGTCTGGGGTGATTATGTCCTGCACAAGCGGCCCGGCGTTTTGGCGAAGCTTAACAAGGACATCATCGTCATGGACTGGCAATACTATGTCACCGATCCCGCACCGCTCGAGCAGGCGGCTCGCAAGGTCATCGATACGGGACTGCGGGCGATTGGCGCGCCAGCGATCATTTCCTGCCGCTGGGGACCGCGCGCCGGCGCCAATGCCCTGCGCAACATCGACGCCTATACCGATGCCTACGGGAACATCAGC
This sequence comes from Terriglobia bacterium, assembly GCA_046705285.1. Classification (GTDB taxonomy): domain Bacteria; phylum Acidobacteriota; class Terriglobia; order UBA7540; family UBA7540; genus SCRD01. Next base: position 1,609 of record JBJKQK010000235.1, on the reverse strand, counting down.
AGCCCTAAGGCACTGGGTGTGATCGTGACCAACTGGATACCATCGCGTTACATCCAGCGCTCGCTCTGGGACAGCTACGCTTACGCTGCCGTCGCCCTAAGAGAAGGGAGTGCGGCAGCGCGTCTGTCCGCATTCAGGCGCTTTGTCGAAAAATTCTACCGGGCTGAATGGAATGAAAACTGGTCTGACATTTTCACGACGCTCTACGAAATCACACCCAATCGGAGATCCTGCTCGCCGGTCTGGATGCGCCCGGTGCTGCCCGTTCCCTGGAGAAACGATGAAGGATTGAAAGCGGCGGCTCGGTCCGGAATGCTCAATGCTCCGCCGTTCCGGCGCGTGCTCAGCCAGCTTGTCTTCAGTGAGGCCCGGGTCCGCGATCACTTTGACGACTTCCTGACCTTCCGGCTTTCGGTCGAGTACCTGGAGCACATCTTCTGGCGCATCACGGTAGTTGTGCAGGAAGCCGCGAACCCACAACGGACGGCCGGGTCTGCGGCAGCCTTGGTCCAGACCATTGCGGAGCGCGATCAGAGGCTTCTCGAAAAGCTTGACGCTTCCTGGAACAAAGGTCGCGCCAGGGACGCTGTTGCCCGAACGCGACCGGTCTTCGATTTTGGACCCGGCGACCAGTTGCTCTACACGTTTCACCAGGCGGCGACGTTTTCCCGGCAGTTAGCGCGCGATCCGGAACGATTCTCTCGCGCTCTCAAAACTTCCGGCTGAAAACATGACAAGGTCAATCGCTTCTCGCCGGAGGGGCAGAGCATGAGGCAACACCGCATTGCACCAACTGGTCCTTGGCGGCCTGCGACCTTCAGGCCTGCCATGGGTTTGGACCATGGGTTTAGACTAGCCACAGGCCGTTGTTGCAGGTTAAAATGAACGCTCAAATCGCCGGAGAGGTGGCCGAGTGGCTTAAGGCGGCGGTTTGCTAAACCGTTGTACGGGCGAAAACCTGTACCCAGGGTTCGAATCCCTGCCTCTCCGCCATCCATTCCTTGACAGCGGTTGAAGCGCACGGCGGGTGAATGCCGCGCTTGGGTTCGTTAGGCCAATCCAGTCAAGCGTTGGAATCCGTGATAGACGTTGAAGTGGTCGTCGCGGAGAAATCCTACCAGTGTGACGTCAAACTCCTTCGCCAATTGTAAAGCGAGGCTTGATGGCGCGCCGACAGAAGCAACCATCGGAATCCCACCCATGATCGCCTTCTGTAAAATTTCAAAGCTTGCGCGTCCGGAAAGAAGCATTAGCGCATCCTGCAGCGGGATTCGGCCATCCAGAAACTCCCGGCCGAGTAATTTGTCCGCGGCATTATGCCTGCCGACATCCTCACGCAGGCTGAGCAGTTCTCCGTTTGCGCTAAAGAGGCCCGCACTGTGTAGCCCGCCCGTGCAGTCAAATACCGATTGTGCCTGGCGCATGCGGGCCGGCAAGGAATAGAGAGTCCTGGCATCGATGGTGAATCCATTATGCCGCTGAGGCGGGCAAAGTGTTCGGAGCGCTAGCAACGAGGCCTTTCCGCAGATCCCACAACTGGATGTTGTGTAAAAATTCCGCTCCAGATTAACCATGTTTACAGCAACGTTAGCCGCAAGCTCGATTCGAA
>JBJKQK010000234.1:0-27437 GCA_046705285.1 Terriglobia bacterium | reverse complement strand
CCCGCAGGCTGCGGCAAACTGGATAGCGAACGCCCTCAAGTTGCCCAACTATTCTGACTCCTCTGCCTTGTGGATCATCAGCAACGAAGAATACGGGGCATGGGAACCGGACCAGCACCAGAACCCGCACGTCCCGCGGGCATTTGCAGCGCATGCCCTCCCATATATGAAGTCCATTCATGCCGTGGATCCGATGGCCAGGGTCGGCGTCCCGGTAACGATCTCGCGGCAGATTTCCGCCGGGACCGGGACATGGGTGCCCGACGCGAACCTGTGGAATAAGACGGTTCTCAGTCAGGACTCCAGCCAAATCAACTTTGTCGACTTTCACTGGTATCCGGTCTTTGGCGCCCCCGTGCTGAGCAACGCGCAGATTTTCCGGACCGTCCGGCGAATTCCGGTAGTGATGAAATACCTTAAACAGCTCGTTGCTAAATACGATCCGGGCGTCTTTATTTCGGTGAGTGAGTCGAACATCTCACAGGCGGAAATCGTGTACAACGCTCAGCCCGTCGCGGCCCTCTACGCTGCTGCCACCGCTCTGACCTTTCTCTCGCACGGAGCCTCGGACTATCTGTGGTGGCAAGTGCACAACTCGGACAACATGGACGGAGACTTCGGCTTCCTTTCGAACGGGACCGGCAGCCCCGGGCCCAGTTTCTCCACTCTCACGGCTCAAGCACCCAGTCACGCGCGCAACATTTCGGTGAGCAGCGTGGATGGTTTCTACTACGGCCACCAGTTCACCATCGGCAGCGGCAACAACACTGAGTCTCGCAAGATCACCGCGCTTCCCGGCAGCACCACTCTCGCTGCGCCCTCCGCTGCGGGGTCTTCCAGAATCTTTGTCGCGACAACCGGACCATACACGATGGTCGGCAGCGACACAAACTATCAGGAATTATTCGCGCCAGGCACTCCTATCGTCATCGGCACGGGCGCGAACGCCGAATCGGACACGGTGACTTCGGTAGGAACCGGCTCGGCCAGGGACACTCTGGTGGCGCCGTCGTCTGCGGGGTCCTCAATCATTTACCTTAGGGGCGTTGCCGCCGATGGCGAGAAAACGCCGGTCTTCGTTCCTCCCGGCATTGCCCCCGGCGCACGGCTGACCATCGGCAGCGGGGCCACGGCCGAGACTGCAACCGTGAAAGCCGTCGGCGATTCTTCGAGCCTGGGAACAACGCTCGTCGCGCCCGCCCGCCGCGATGCCAGCCACATCTACGTCGCGAGCGTCACCAACACGCGGACAGGGGTAGCAAACTACGTCGGCGATCCGATCGTTATCGGTTCCGGTATGAATCAGCAGGTAGACACGATCACCGGTGTCGGGACTTCGGCCGGCCTCCCAACGACTTTGGTTGTCTCCGCTCGCGCTGGCGCGACCCTTGTCAGAGTCGCAAACGCCGGTTACGGCTTCTTCGGATCTTCGTTTTGGCCAGGAAATAAGGTGATCATCGGCTCGGGCGCCAGCCGAGAGATCGATACCATCAGCAGCGTAGGCAAGCAAGCGGCACGGACGACGTTGCGTGGAGCAACAACCCCTGACGCCACAACGATCCATGTTGCCAGCGTCAAAGGAATCACGCCCGGCGACGCCATCGCTGTGGGATTTGGCTTCGGCCCCCGCCGCCAAATCGATACGGTCAGGCGCGTGGGAACTGCCGGCGCCTATGGCACGGGCGTCACGCTGTCTTACCCGCTCAAGAGAGCCCACACCTCTGGCACCGTCGTTCAAGACTTGGGCGCCATCGTCAAACTGGAGGAAGGACTCACTCGTCCCCAGGCGGCTGGATCCCCCATTCAGGACCTGGGCACGGGCATCACGCTGGCAACTCCGCTGACCGAGGCGCACGCCATCGGGACCCCCACCATCGACGCAGGCACTGGCATCGTGCTCACAGCGCCGCTCCGCTACGCACATCTCTCCGGCGAAACGGTCGGCACTCCGGGGACCGGGATCAAGCTGGCGACTCCCCTGCGCTTCACTCACGCCAACGGGCAGCCGGTTGTGAGCCACGGCATAACGTTCACGCCGGCCCTGAGTCGCGCCTACCCGAGCAGGACGCCGATCAGAGAATTGGGCCTGAGGGAACCGCCTGCCGATGAGCCCATGCCCGCGTATTGGGGATTTCTGCTTGCTTCGAAACTAACGAAACCCGGATCGCGACTGAATTCCTTGCCGTCGCCCGGACCTTCAGTGTTGGCTTTCGAGTCTTTTCTCCCGGATAGATCGGAAACTGTGATGCTGATCAACACCAACGACGCCGCGCCCACAACGATTGCCCTGGCCGGGATGCCAGGTTCCCCCTCAGCAGTGCTCCGCACCTACTCCTACAGCCTCGAAGAGCCTGTTCTGGACCCGAAGGTAGTTTCCGGTTCGACAAAGATAAGCAACGCTCAGTCCGGCCTGGTGCTGTACCCGGAGTCCATTCTCGTGCTCACCGGACATGCCGCAGGAGACGTCTCTCCCCACCTTTCCCTACATTCGATCGCGCCGATTGTAATGAGCCGGGTTCCCAACAGCCACATCAGAAGCATCCTCGGTTCCGGGGGTACTGCACACACCGCTTTTCTCAGCGACGGCGCCGCCAGGGGCGCGATTGGGCCGGAGGGACGACGGTCGAGCGCACCCTGACGCGGAACTTCTGGTAGGCGCTGTAGCGGTCGGTCTGATCCATGTTCACACCGAGAAAGAGCAGGGCGCGGGCACTGATGCGGACGGAAACGTAGGTGGGAAGCCAGACCCGCCCGCCCACGAGCGTCTGCACAAACGAAACCGCCGAGCCTTTATGCAACGAGGCGACCAGGCCAGCTCCGACCCTGACGTTGTTTGCAAGGTGCGCGTCAAGCTGCACCACTTCGTGCGCCTTATCGTCAATCCAGATCGTGCCAACAAGCGCCTGAGCCACTTTCTCCATCAGGTTTCTGGCCTTGTAGTTCGGGTTGCGCTCAAAATCGAAGATGATAAGTTCCTCTCCCGCGCGGCTTTCACGGCGAGGATGGGTGAACAGGTCGGCACGGAGAAAGTCTTGGATTGTGATGGCCGCGCGCCGCTTTTGCTTCGCCCTCGCCCCGGCATTGCTACCCGTTTTTTTTTTCGTATTTTTTCATTTCCTTGGCGATGCGCTTATCCTCATTTTTCTGGGCGTGCGCGCTGAGCGGTCGTCCATTCTTTTCGATCAGACGATCCACCTCAAGCGGGCCGAAGAATGACACTTGGTAGATGTACGTATCCGTTTTCTTGACACGGCCATGCTTGCCGAGCTTCCTCACCGTGCGCGTGTCCGTGCAGGAGTAATTCTCTCTGAGACGGTCAACCTGGTCCTGATTGGCCAGCACTTCCCTCATCAGCGAGGCGATGGAAGGGATCGGCCGCAAGACATGCGGAGATGATTGTGCGCGCACCGCAAAGGGAACGCAGAGAATGATGGCGGCCACCACGGAAACTGGTTTCGTTCTTCCCATGGCGCGATTATAGGCCGGATTCCGTGCGCCGTGGCTCGGCCTGCCCGTCGGCATCTGCCAGGGACACGTCCGTTTGCCGCGTTCCCTCGGCAAGTCTGCGCAGATTGGTCTGGAGAAAGGAGCAAACGTCTGTCGGTTTCCCGGCAGGGCAAAGGGGGGGAGATGGCCGCAAAACGACCGCAAAGGAGGGCTGCGGTCCTCGGGACTGAGGGCCTGCTCCTCTTCCCTGATTGCCCGGAAAGGCATAATGGAAATCCCGGTTGGAATGTCTCGCCATCGGGGGTACTATGAAAATCGGGCAACGTCGGTCATCGCACAAGGAGGACCTTTCCATGACAGGCAAGATCTCCGAGCTTGTTTTCATACTCGCCACGGCTTTGTTCCTGGCCACACCCACGCTGGCTGGGCAGCGGAAAGGTGCGGAGGCGGAGAGGGGCTACTCGCACGTACGCATTGTGCGCCTGAGCTTCGTGGAGGGCTCGGTTCTCGTCAAGCGTCCGGGCTCGGCCGAGTGGGCCAAAGCGTCGGTGAACACTCCGATCGAGCAGGGCTTCACGGTTTCGACGGCCGGCAAAAGCTTTGCCGAAGTCGAGTTCGAGAATGGCTCGACGGCGGATCTCGGCCAGTTCTCGGAGCTCCGATTTGACGAACTGGCCTTGACCCCGAGCGGGGCGAAAATCAACCATCTCAGCTTTGTCCAGGGCTATGGGACATTCCATCTCGTCCCCCAGCACGGCGACGAGTACACGGTCGCCATCGGAAACACGCGCATCACGCCGCGCGGCAAAACTGAATTCCGCACCGACTTGAGCCAGGATGGACGCCTGAAAGTGGAAGTGTTCGACGGGTCTGTGGACGTGAAAGACCCGAGGCAGGTGGCCAAGGTGTCCAAGGGCAAGATGCTGGAGTTCAACATGCAAACGCTCACCGCTTTTGACATCACGCACGGCATCCAGAAGGATTCCTGGGATAGATGGGTGCAGAAGCGTGACCAGCAGGCCGAGCTTGCCTACAATGACAGTCCGGTGGACATGAATAGCCATCTTTACGGCTGGGGAGACCTCGACGCCTATGGCGAATGGGCATTCTTTCCGGGCTTTGGTTACGGCTGGGCCCCCTTTGAGCCGGCAGGCTGGACCCCGTACTCGATGGGGCAGTGGAGCTGGTACCCGGGGTTCGGCTACACGTGGATTTCCGGCGAGCCTTGGGGTTGGCTGCCATTCCATACCGGATTCTGGAACTACGATCCGGGATTCGGCTACTTCTGGATGCCAGGGGACCTCTCCATGTGGTATCCGGCCCTGGTCGACTGGTATTCGGGCCCGGGCTACATCGGATGGGCGCCGATAGGCCCCCGTGGCGCGCCAGCTTGTCGGGCCAGCAACTGCGTCGTCGCGGTCAGGCCAGGAACACTGCGAAATGGGCTTCTGGTGAATCGGACCACTCGAGTTCCTATCGTGACGGCGCGGATTGCCCGCATCAGCGCTCCGGCCATCGTTCCCAGCACAACTGCCATGCTTTCAGGCACGCCCGTGCAGGAGAATCCTGGAATTGTCGGGCTGCGCGGGGTTGCGCAGCCGTTGGCCGCAACAAGAACCCGAGCCGCTATTTCGCGAGCGCCGTCCGCTCTTGTTCGCACCGGCGCCAGGGCGCCGAACCTTCCGGCGCAGCAAAGGACGGCATTGAGCACCGCCGCACCCAGGGTCGTTCTCATGGGGCAATCTCCTGCTCAGGCGGCAGCAGAACTCCGTCCTGCTCCGCATGCTTCTTTCTTCCACCGGGTCCTCGGAGCAAGACGGCAGGCTCCCGCTCTTGCCCGCCTCGGGAATACGTTGGGCGGCCAATTCCGGGTGGAGGCTGCGGGGCCTGACGGATTGGGCTTCCGTCCCGCAGGTTCCAGCGCCACCGTCAACCGCTCGCTTGCCCCCAGCCCTGTGCTTCGGGGCAGTATGATGCGCGCGAATCCCGTCTTCCTGCCGCATGCCAGCGCGCCCGGCTTTGTCGGACGGCAGCCTGGTCTCAGCCGGCTTCCCGGGAGAAATGCGATGGGGGTTCGGGCAATGGGCGATCGAGGCGTCGGGCCGGGCACACCCATGGCCCGATTCAACCGTTCCGGACCTTCCGTGCGCAGTTTCAGCGCCGCGGGACCTCAGATGCGTGGTTTCCGAGGGTCAGCGCCGGCTATGCGCGGCGCCATGTCGGCTCCGGCAATGGGCAGAATGCACGCCGCATCGGCAACTCGCGCCGCGGCTCCCTCTGGCGGCCGTCACTGACGTTGTCGTACGTCCGCGCCCCAATTATGCTCAGGGATAACTTTTTGCTGCTCAGAGAGGCCTTGAAGGGTTTATGGCCTCGATTTGGACCCTGAAGGCGGCCCTAACGCCCAAGTCGGTGCCAAGACATCCAGTTACATTTGACGTCCGAGGCATATTGTCAGTGACGCGCTGGTCTGCCTGCGGCGCGTCAGGAACCGCTCTGCAGGCCTGCAACAGCATGGACCCAACAGTCCACTCTTCCTGAAAAAGGTTAAGTGCCGAAGTTCCGCGCAGCAGCGGCGGGACGCGAGGTTCTCCGGATGCTCAGATTCGGCTTGGGCGGCGTCCGCGGTCGATTCTCTCAATGATTGCGCTCTTAGCGGATGGCTTGGCGACGCCTGGCAAGTGATCTCTTGCCCGCGGGTAGCTCGCCCGTCAAAACGCGCAAGACGCAGCGGCAGAATGCTGCAGCTAATCTCGCGGATAGAGGCCCCCTTGAAAAACAGTACCGGCAGGACTACTATTGGCACCCTTGAGACAGATTCCTGGCTGCGACCAGGCTTGCACATTCCCAAGCAAGTCTCACCGGCACTGGATATTGAACGACAACAGCACCGACGAGAGTCAAACACACAAAGGCTTGTTTCGTTGTGGCATCTCAAGGTGACCTGGACGATCTTTGGAGGTACGATGCGCAGAACCCTATTGATAGCCATGCTGCTGTTGGTGGCAGCTACCGCGGAAGGTGCAACGCGGTTGAAATGTATCAAGCTCATGGTCACCAACCCGACGGACCGTGCGCGTCCTGCAGCCGACATCGTTCTGTCAATCCCCCAATTGCGCAAGGTTGCCCCCGATTTCTACCCTGGGTCGCAGATCGTCACCGCGACGGGTGCGGCCACCCTTCAGGAAGACGCCGCGACGGTGAAAGCCACCGAACTGCCTTCGCAGGTTGATGCCGTGGGCAGCGGCATAAAGCCTGACGAACTTGCTTTTCAGATCAATCTGGCTCCCCACCAGACGCGCATTGTCACAATTACCTACGGCCCTCCTGACCTCATCTACAAACTTCGAGGCGACTATCCGCCACGCACCAACGCCATCTTCAGCCGGAACATCCAGGGCCCAGGATGGGAATCCAGACGGATTGCTTTCCGGCTCTACTTCGACAAACGGAACGCCATTGATATTTATGGGAAGAAGCGCCCCATGCTGTTGCTCAACCGTTTCGCTACGCCGGGGTACATCTATCACAACGCTTCGCCAGACGGCCGGGACATCTTTATGGTCGACGATTCGCTCGGCATCGGCGCCGTTGCCGGCTGGGTGAATGGTGCCGCGGCAAGAGTTTCAGATGTCACTGACCGGAAATGGCGCATCATTTCCACGGGGCCGGTGCGGGCGATTGTCGAGGTCACCTATCGCGGGTGGAAAGTCGACGGAAGGACCATCGACCTGAGAGCCCGCATTGTTCAATGGGCAGGCAAGCCAGGGTTCACGCAGACCATCACTTCGCCTGATGCCGGAGATTTTACCTTCGCAACCGGCTTTGCCCGGCGCCCGAACATTCCCGCCTTGCGATCCCGGCCCGGCACTGCGGCCCCGTGGCTCGCCACGTGGGGGCAGCAAGTGGTTGAACCCGCCAACCAGGCCATTGAGCCTATCCTCAGAGGAAGTGACCTTGGATTGGCGGTAATCATGGCACCGGGCACTTCTGCCTCGTCAGCCCATGACAAAGCAAATGACCTGCTCACATTCCCGCTGAAGAATCAGACGGCCTCCTGGTACTCAATGGCGGCCTGGGACAAAGAAGCCAGCAACAATCCGATTCCGACCAGTGTTGGACACGGACGGATGGGCGACATCAACTTTGTCGCTTCCGGCAGAGCAATCACGACCCAGAAGCAATTTCTCGCTGCGGTGCACAACGAAGTTTTCCGCATGGAGCACCCTGTGATCGTGAAAATTCTTTCTGCCGCGCCGCAGACGCAGTCGGCGCCCCCGGACACCCTTCATCCCATCGCCCAGCGCACATACGCGCAGGCAATCGAACTCCTTAAAGAGGAAATTGACCGGACAGCTAAGAAGTGGTCTCCGGTGATTGCGGCCAGCAACCCCAGAACCTTCAGCGCCGATAGCGGAAAGGGATTCTTTACCGAAGCCAACAACAACACCGGAGAGTGGCAGCCTCAAAACGGGTTCTTCTGGACCGGCGGATTCTGGACCGGTGAATTGTGGAAGATGTACCAGATCACCCACAATCCCCAATACCTCCATTGGGCTGAACTCTGGACTTCGCGCCTGATTGGCCACGAATCCAACCTGGACCACGACGTCGGCTTCCTTTATTTCTATTCGGCAGTGCCCGGCTACAGGCTCACGCAAGATCCCAGATATCGCGCAAGCGCGCTGCGTGCCGCTCTCCGCCTGGCCAGCATGTTCAATCCCATAGCTCAGATGATTCCTGCCTGGGGACCGGAGGCCAGCGATTCCATCGTTGACACCATGATGAACTTGCAGATTCTCTGGTGGGCCAGTGATGAAACCGGCAACCCAACGTTTCGGGAGATTGCATTGAAGCACGCGCTGCGCACGGCAAAATGGTTGGTACGCAAGAATGGGTCAACCATTCAATCCGTGCAATACAATCCTGGCGACGACCGCCAGCGGTTCAACTTGCCCGCTGGCCATACCATTTCTCTCCCCAACCACGCTCCGCCCGGCCATCGAGTCTTTTATAACACGCACCAGGGTTATGCCTGGAACACCACCTGGTCGCGGGGCGAAGCCTGGGCGCTCTACGGCTTTACTTTGGCTTATCGGGAGACTCACAATCCGCGCATGCTCGCCACGGCGGAGAAAGTTGCTCACTACGTGATCACCCACCTACCCAAAGACGGCGTCCCCTGGTATGACTTCAACGATCCGGGTGTCCTTTTCCGCAACCGCGACAGTTCGGCGGCAGCGATCGTCGCTGACGGCCTCCTTCGTCTTTCGAAAGTGGAACCCAACCCGCAGAAGGCTGCGCTCTACCGGCGCATGTGCGAGAACATCACGCAGTCGCTGATCGACCGTTACCTGACACCAACCTATCAGGGCGATCCAACCCCGCCCGGATTGTTGCGCCACGGTTGCTCGACTCACCCGGCAGACACTGCGCTGATTTACGGTCAATACTATCTTCTCGACACCCTGACATCGCTGAATTCGCAGGCGACAAAGCGTACAATGCCAGGGCCGTGAGATTTGTGGTCAGCCGCGTTCTGGGCTTACAGGTAGTTGCTCTCCCCTGAAGGTCGCAATAACAACTCGATGAGCGGGCAATCCATAAGAGGAGCGTACACTATGCAGGCGACGTAGAGCAGATGGCGATCCATAGCAGACTGCACGGGTGTGTAGTCCTGCATCTCATCGATAAGAAGATGTTTGACGCTTTGCGGGGATTGTTCACCCCTTCAAGCCGCATCATCAGGAGGATCAGAGGAAACACACCTGCATATTCAGGACGGCTGCCTTTGGCTGACTTGAAAAATCCCGGGCATCCAATTCAATCAAGAAGATTCTTGTAGGCCGTGCGCAACGTGACCTTGTGCCCCATGGTCCCAAGGGCCGTCTTCATTTCTGTTCGTTCGGTTGGGGAGATGTCGTAGCTGTATTAAATGCCGAAGTTCTGCTCAATGGCCTCAACCAACCAGCAACGGAGAGGACGTTCACCTTGTTACCTATGATATTCTATCGAAGAAAAGGGCGGGCTGGAGAGTTCTGCAGTTCCAGAAGGGGCGAAAGCGTTTCTTTGCACAGTCCATCGCGATCGGTCCCAGGAACATCCATACGGTCGCCAAAGTCATGAGGAAACGGGGAGATTCGTGTCGACCTCCTTAGTTTCCCGAACTCAGTCCGATGGACTGTGGGAGCTATACAACTCTGGCACGCGAGTGTTAATGACGTTGCCTTGGCTTCAGTACAGCGTCTTCCCCGATTGTGGGTAGATCCAAATCTGGCAGTGGCGAACTCATTGGGAGAACAATTCCTTAGACATGCAGGGGAGTTGGGCAAGGCGCATCATGCGGCCGCTCGAGAGGTGGAAACTTTGCCGAAGGGGATGGACGGCGCAATCCGGAACAAAGTTCGCCGTTGCTCGATCGCATTGCAATTCTATTTAGCGTGATCTCAGGAGGCGTCTTGAAAATCAAAAAGGTAAAGACATGGCTGGTCGAGGGAATTAAGTACAACTGGACGCTGGTTAAAGTATACACGGACGAGGGCCTGACCGGCATCGGGGAGGCGACAAATTGGCCGGGGAGCCCTATCGTCTTCGAGACGACGAAGTACGTTGGCGAATTGCTCGAAGGAGAGGACGCCACGCGCATCGATTATCTTTGGACCAAGGTTTACCGCGATCTCAACTGGCTCGGGCAGGCTGGACCCTTGCTCAGCGCTATCAGCGCAATGGACATCGCACTCTGGGACATCGCGGGAAAACGAGCTGGGGCCCCGGTCTATGAGCTTTTGGGTGGTGCCTATCGAAAGCGGATTCCGCTGTATGCGAACTACTGGTTTCTGTCGCAAGAAGGCCGGCCCGAAGATTATGCCGCTCAGGCCAAGACCATGGCGGCGCAAGGCTTTTCGGCATGTAAGATGGATCCGTTCGCTCACACAAACTATACCTACGGGAAAGATCTTGCCGAAAACCTCTCCCTGACCGGCGAGCAAAAACAGTTGGCCCTGGACCGCCTTGTGGCTGTGCAGGAAGCCTTGGGGCCGAACTTCCCGATCGCGGTAGAAACCCACGCCATGCTCAACGGGCCGACGGCAGTTGAAATGGCCCGGCGGATCAAAGATGCAAAGATCAACTGCATGTGGTACGAGGAGCCGGCGGGCCCGGAATTTCCGGACGCCATCGCGGAGATCCGACGCCAAATCTCATTGCCCGTCTGCGTCGGCGAGCGGTTGCACAGCCGGTTCATGTGCCTGCCAATCCTGGAGCGGCACGCCGCCGACATTCTGATGCCGGACATCACACGCTGCGGCGGAATCAGTGAGATGCGCAAAATCGCAAGCTTGAGTGAGTGCTTCAACGTCCCGATTGCTCCACACAATCCAAACGGCCCTATTTCGACCATCGCTGCGGCGCACGTGATGAGTTCCATTCCCAACTTTTTCCTGCAGGAATTCATGGCAACGGATGTGCCCTGGCGCGACGCAGTTCTCGACAAGCCCCTTCCCATCAGGCAGGGCTTCTTTGAGCTTGGGGACGAAGCAGGACTGGGGTTCGATCTGGTAGAGGAGCAAATTGAGCTTCATCCGGGGATCATTAGCCCACGGGCTGGCTTCTACACATAGATCCCTCGGCTTCCGCCCTGGAACCTGGAACTGGTTTAAGGTTAAAGCCCCCCGCAGCACTTGAGGAAGGCGGCAGAAATCGTGCTTTGAACGCAACTCTCGTGCTCAAATGCGCGTGTAGGCCCTCGGATCAGATTGGAGAATTATCCGGGTGTAGAGCCTCTACTTCGCGGTCATGATAGCTCGCAGCAGCGAAAGGCATAATTAACCGCCGTTTACAGGAAAATGTAGTGTAATACTCAGCAAGCGTCAAACGACCGCGATGATCAACGCCGAACACAAGGCCTTTCTCGATAAACGCAGTATTCAAGTCTAAGTTCTCAGTCACAGCCATTGCTTTGATGGGGCTGCGTCAGCGGCGTTCATCAGTCGTTTCTTTCGAGATCATATGTATCCGGGAGCCCGAATAGCGTACAGCGGACTCGATCATCTTCCGGAGATTAAACAGCCGGACAGTTAGTTCGACGCGGATGAGAACGCAATCGTACGCTGCGGGTATTCGCCTCACCTACACCTTATCCTGGTGGTTTGACCATCATGAGAGCGCGTATGTGTCTCCGTCTGACGCAGCCCACTTCTCGCCGGGCCGAAGCAGTCAGAAGTTTCTCAATGTACATGTCAAGTCCTGCGCTCGACTTATCGAGACAGCCGCGCGAGAGCGCTTCGGCTACTCGGCGCCCGGCCCCAAGGAACTTGTCTCGTGAGCGAATATTGTTGACGGCCGCCTTTACGCCGATGCCGAATCGGCTGTCTGTGTCGGCACCGCGGCAATTCGATTGACACCACGTGAGCCCGCAAAGGCGAATGCGGGACAGATTATTTCAGAACGAAACATGAAGCTTGCCGACGCCGCGGGTGGTCAGTTTTGATGGGAGCTCGGAATCTCGTCTTTTCTCGCCGAGTCGGTGTGACGGAACTTCGGTTTTAAGAGTCAGGAGGTAGTTTGCTTCGGGCAAGTCTTTCCCATCAAGTATTGGTCAATGGCAGACGCAGCCTTCCGCCCCTCAGTGATTGCCCAAACGACGAGGGATTGGCCGCGGCGCATATCGCCTGCGGAGAAGACGCCGGGGACAGTGCTCATGTAATTTCCGTCGGTCGCAACATTCCCTCGCGCATCAAGCTCTAAGCCAAGTTGTTCCAGCAAACCGGATTTCACCGGACCGAGGAATCCCATCGCCAACAGGACTAATTCCACCTCCAGCGCGAATTCGGTGCCCGGGATCGGCTCAAACTTGGGTGGCGGCCCCACGCGCACGGCATGCAACTGCTTCACCCGACCGTTTTCATCGCCGGTAAAGCGGGTTGTAGCTACGGCCCAGTCACGCAATCCGCCTTCTTCATGGGAACTTTCTGTCCTGAGCTGCAAAGGCCACAGCGGCCAGGGAGTTTTGGGAGAGCGCATAGGAGGCGGGGTAGGCATGATTTCAAACTGATGCACAGACGCCGCCTTCTGCCGATGCACGGTTCCTAGGCAATCAGCGCCCGTGTCACCCCCGCCGATGATGACGACCCGCTTGCCGGTAGCCAGGATTTGATTCGAGACGGTGTCTCCCGCCACCACCTTGTTTTGCTGGGGCAGGAAGTCCATGGCGAAATGAATGCCCTGCAACTCCCGGCCTGGCACCTTCAAGTCGCGCGGGTGTTCAGCCCCGCCAGCCAGAAGGACAGCGTCGAACTCCCTCTGAAGATCTTCAACCGGCACGTTTTGTCCCACGTGGCTGCGCGGCTGGAATTTCACGCCCTCCTGCTCCAATTGCTCGAGACGCCGGTCCAGGATGGGCTTTTCCATTTTGAAGTCCGGGATACCATAGCGCAGCAAACCCCCGAGGCGGTCGGCCTTCTCAAAAACCGTCACCCAATGACCCGCACGGTTCAGCTGCTGCGCCGCCGCGAGGCCCGAAGGTCCCGAACCCACCACCGCCACGCGTTTGCCCGTTCGAATTGAAGGAGGCTCAGGAGCAATCCACCCCTCACGAAAAGCGTGCTCGATAATCGACCTCTCGATCGCCTTGATCGAAACGGGCGGTTCATTAATCCCCAGCACACAGGACGCCTCACAGGGTGCCGGACACAAACGCCCCGTAAACTCCGGAAAATTGTTGGTCACGTGGAGGGTGTGAATGGCTTCCTTCCACCGGTCGTGATAGGCGAGGTCGTTCCATTCCGGGATAATGTTGTTCAGTGGGCAGCCCGAATGGCAGAAGGGCACACCGCAATCCATGCAACGAGCCCCTTGCACCCGGACCTTCTCGTCGGAGAATTCCTGATACACTTCAAGGAAGTCGTTGACCCGCGTGGAAACCGGACGCCGGGTCGGCGTCTCGCGCTCGTACTCCAAAAAGCCGGTGACTTTACCCACGGATCACCTCGCGGTTTGCCTGCGAAATGTCCGACTGAGCCGCCACCAGCCTCGCTGGCGCGCGAGGGATGCCGAGCACTCGCTTGTACTCATGCGGGAACACTTTGATAAACTTCGCCAGCATGGCGTCCCAATTTTCCAGAATCCACTTCGCCCGCGGGCTGCCCGTCAACTCGGCATGGCGAGAAATCAGCGACTGCAAGGTGTCAATGTCTTCCTGCTCGATGACGGGCTCCAAGTCTACACTGGAACGATTGCAATACACGGTCGCGAACTCGCCCGCTTCATCGAGCACATAAGCAATCCCTCCAGTCATGCCGGCGGCAAAGTTCCGGCCCGTCCGGCCCAGCACCACGACGGTGCCACGCGTCATGTACTCGCAGCCATGATCCCCAACACCCTCGACCACAGCGACGGAACCAGAGTTGCGGATGGCAAACCGCTCGCCGGCCATGCCGTTGAAGAAAGCTTCGCCGTTGGTGGCCCCGTAAAGGACCACGTTGCCGACAAGGATGTTCTGCTCGGGAAGGAAGGGCGCATTCCGGGGCGGGTAAATGATCAGCCGGCCCCCCGAAAGCCCCTTGCCCACGTAATCGTTAGCTTCGCCCTCGAGTTCCAGTGTGATTCCCTTCACCAGAAAGGCGCCGAAGCTCTGTCCGGCAGAGCCGTGAAACTGATAGCGGATGGTATCCTCAGGCAAACCTTCGGAGCCGTATCGCCGCGCGATTTCTCCGCTCAGCATGGCACCCACAGTGCGGTGGACGTTGCGGATCGGAAGAGTAAAGGTCACCGGCGTACCGTTCTCGATCGCCTCGCGCGCGTGATCGATCAGCTTGTAGTCGAGCGCATTGTCAAGGCCGTGGTCCTGCTGGATCACACAGCGACGTCTGACATGGGTCGGAACCGGTGGGTTGTACAGGATGGAGGAGAAATCGAGGCCCTTGGCTTTCCAATGGTCCACCTCCTCGCGCTTGTAAAGGCAATCCACGCGCCCGATCATCTCGTCCACGGTCCGGAAGCCCAATTGCGCCATGATTTCGCGCATCTCTTCCGCGATATAGAACAAGAAATTGATGACGTGTTCAGGCTGGCCCTGGAACTTCTTGCGCAGCACCGGATCCTGCGTGGCGATCCCCACCGGGCAGGTGTTGAGATGACATTTCCGCATCATCACGCAGCCCATGGAGATTAACGGGGCAGTTGCAAACCCAAACTCCTCTGCGCCCAGTAAGGCGGCGATGGCGACGTCGCGGCCCGTGGTGAGCTTCCCGTCCACCTGAAGCCGCACGCGGCTGCGCAGATCGTTCATCACCAGCACTTGCTGAGTCTCGGCCAGCCCCAGTTCCCAGGGGATTCCGGCATGCCGGATGGAGCTGAGCGGGGAAGCTCCGGTCCCGCCATCATAACCCGAGATCAGGATGACATCGGCGTGCGCCTTGGCCACGCCAGCCGCCACTGTGCCAACCCCGGCTTCGGCCACAAGCTTCACAGAAATCCGCGCCTTGGGATTGACATTCTTGAGGTCGTAGATCAGTTGCGCCAGATCCTCGATCGAGTATATGTCATGATGCGGCGGCGGCGAGATCAGGCCCACGCCAGGAATGGAATGGCGGATGCGCGCGATCATTTCGTCCACTTTATGGCCGGGCAACTGTCCGCCTTCGCCGGGCTTGGCGCCCTGCGCGATCTTGATCTGCAAATCGTTGGCGTTCACCAGGTAATGTGCCGTCACCCCAAAACGTCCCGAGGCCACCTGCTTGATGGCGCTGCGTCGAAGATCTCCGTTGGGATCGGGCCGAAAGCGCGCTTCATCTTCGCCGCCTTCCCCGGTATTGGAAAAGCCGCCGATCCTGTTCATGGCAACGGCCAGCGTCTCGTGGGCCTCTCTGCTGATGGACCCGAATGACATGGCTCCGGTCGCAAATCGCCGGACAATTTGGGCGGCGGGCTCAACATCCTCGAGTGGAACCGGCGGTCCGGCAGGTTGGAATTCCAGCAGACCCCTCAGTGTCTGCAGCTCACGGCTCTGGTCATTCACCATTTTGGTGAACTCCTTGAAAGTGGCAAAGCTTGACTGCCGCACGGCATGCTGGAGCTTGCTGATGGTGAGCGGGTTCAGAAGGTGCCGTTCGCCTCGGATCCGGTACTGATAGTTTCCGCCGACCTCCAACTCGGTATCCGAAGCAGTGGGCGGCTTCATGGCCAGCTCGTGCCGCATCCGAGCTTCGCGTGCCAGCACGTCTGTTCCCACACCCTCAATGCGAGAAGCCGTTCCAGTGAAATAACGATCCACCAGCGTGCGATTCAGCCCGATAGCCTCGAAGATCTGGGCGCCGCAATAACTTTGCAGCGCCGAGATGCCCATCTTGGAAAAGGTCTTGCGCAGCCCCTTGTCCACAGACTTCAGGTAGTTTTTCAGCACCTGGTCAAAGGTATAATCCGGGGGAAAGTAGCCGCGCTCGAAAAGACTCTCTAGAGTTTCAATGGCGAGGTAAGGGTTGACAGCGCTGGCGCCGTATCCGATCAACAGGGCAAAGTGCATCACTTCGCGTGGTTCTCCGGATTCGACGATAAGGGCAACTTGGTTGCGCGTTTCCTCCCTCACCAGGTGATTGTGTACCGCTGAGAGCGCCAACAGGCTGGGGATCGGCACGTACTCGCCATCGACGCCGCGGTCAGAGAGAATAAGAATCTTGTACCCCGACTTGATGGCCAGTGAAGCGCTGCGGCAGAGGTCATCCAGGGCCCTTTCCATTCCCGCCCCACCGTCTACGCGGAAGAGCATCGGCAAGGTGGTAGCAAGGAAATCACCCCAGCTGACCCAGCGGATTTTCTCGAGTCCGCGGTTAGTCACGATCGGATGAGGGAGTTTCAAAGTGTGGCAATGCTTGGGAGTCTCGTCCAGGATATTGCCCTCCGACCCGATATAACCGGTCAGAGACATGACCAACTCCTCGCGGATAGGATCGATGGCTGGATTGGTCACCTGGGCGAACATCTGCTTGAAGTAATGAAAGAGCAGTTGCGGCCTGTCCGACAAACAAGCAAGGGGTGTGTCCGTGCCCATCGAACCTACAGGTTCCTGGCCTTGCGTGGCCATGGGCATCATGATCAGGCGGAGGTCTTCGTCGGTATAGCCAAAGGCCCTCTGCCGCATCAGAATCGTGTCGTGGTCAGTGGACTGGACACGCGAGGGGGCCGGAAGCTGATGAAGCGTAATCTGGTTTTCGCGCAGCCATTCGCCGTAGGGCTGGCGGGCCGCCAGTTCGGCCTTCACCTCTTCGTCTGACACCAGGCGCCCTCGTTCGGTGTCGACCAACAGCATACGTCCTGGACCCAGTCTTCCGCGCGACAAGACGCGCTCGGGCTTGACCGGCAACACCCCGGCTTCAGAGGATACAATCACCAGGCCGTCGGTGGTCACCAGATATCGGATGGGACGCAACCCGTTGCGGTCAAGCTTGGCCCCAATCACGCGCCCGTCGGTAAACGCCAAGGCAGCCGGTCCATCCCAAGGCTCCATCAACGAGGCATGATACTCGTAAAAAGCCTTAACATCCTCGGGCAGTGTGGGGTCCTTTTCCCAAGCCGCCGGAATGAGCATTTCAAGCACGTGCGGCAAGCTGCGGCCGGCCAGGGCCAGCAGTTCCACCGCGTTGTCCAGATTGGCCGAGTCGCTGCCACCCGGGGCTATAATCGGCACCAGCTTCTTGATGTCCTCGCCAAACAGGGGTGAGGTGAGCACCGATTGCCGGGCATGCATCCAGTTTGTGTTCCCGCGCAGCGTGTTAATTTCCCCGTTATGGCACAGGTAGCGGTAAGGGTGGGCCAGTTGCCAGGTTGGAAAAGTATTAGTGGAGAAACGCTGATGGACAAGGCAGAGCGCACTCATCACTTCGGGGTCCGACAGCTCTCCGTAGAAGTGCGTAATCTGTGGGGCAAGGAGCAAGCCCTTATATACAATGGTGCGCGAGGAGAGCGAAGGGACATAGAATTGGCCCTTGCCTTTGATGTCAGCGCGCATTACCGCCGCTTCGGCCAACCGGCGAACGACATAGAGCTTTCGCTCCAAGACGTCCTGGTCCATGCCGGGCGCCCGTTGGATGAAAAGCTGTTCGATATAGGGCTGCGTGCTGCGAGCCAGACGTCCGATCGCCTTGGCATCAACGGGGGTATCCCGCCAGCCCAGCACGTTAAGGCCCTCCTCGCGCACGATCTTTTCGATGATGCCTTCGCAAAGGATGCGTTCGTGCGGCTCCACCGGCAAGAACACCATGCCGACGCCATATTCACCGGGATGGGGAAGCGTGAAGCCGAGTCTCGAGCACTCGCGCTGGAAGAACACATGCGGAATCTGGATCAGGATGCCCGCGCCGTCACCGGTCTCGGGGTCACAACCACAGGCCCCGCGGTGGGTGAGGTTGATCAGGACCTGGATGCCCTTGGTGATGATGTCGTGGGATTTCTGGCCCGCGATGTTCGCCAGAAACCCGATCCCGCAAGCGTCGTGCTCAAACTGGGGGTCGTAGAGACCTTGCCGGGCAGGTAGACCGGAAATGAAATGCATCCTATCCATCATGTTGACAGGTTTCGTGGAGCTCGAGTTGAGGATAACGAAATCCCTGCAGACATTGAACTTAGCACACTCTCGCGAGGAGCCATAACCAATATTTTTATGATGTTCATAACGAATATTTATCTGGCGATGACCTTGCACCTTAGGCACTCTGGCGGGTGGGAGAAGCCTGCCGACAAAGGTGAATCCCGTTATCTCGCGAGACTGGCTCCTGGTTATTGCGATCAAAGCTGTAGCCGTGACCCGAAAGAACGCGGACGATAGCCTGGATCGCGGGTTACATTAATGCCAAAAGGGCGGTGGCTTTGCCTACCCTGCATCGGGAATCACGGTTTCGGCGAATGCCGCCGTATTGCCACTGGGAAGTTAGGACGCGTAGAAAGGTGACAAGCGTACGACCATCAAGTGATCCCCGTCACAGAACAGCGATGGGAGTCTGGTTTCTAATGTACCAAGGGAGGGAGGTCCGATCCCCCCTAGGCTCTCCGACTCGTTCGCTCCAGCCTCCTGCCGTGGACCTCGAGACGCAGAGAGGGATACCGTGAGTCGCCTGCTCTTTCATAGCAAACAGTTAGCGTCTTACCCTGGACGAGCAAGGTGTTGGCCTTGCTTCTTCTCTCTTAACTCCTCTCAGACTAACCAAGCCCAAAGGGACTACACAATAAATCAAGGAATTATTTCACGAGCAATCATGACGTTTTGGGTTCTGTTCGCTGCTTCAGCGGTTGGAACTTCAAAGCGATGATGACCAATTCGGAAGTAGGCCGTTTGCTGAGCATTCTGGTTAAGAAACTTTTGTTAACCAAGTAGAAAGCAGCAGACAAGCCTGCGGGGTTGGAGTGAAATCAACGCCGAGCGGCGGCTGTAACGCCTGCACCGGGCGAGAGTGGTGTGCCCATCGTGGCGATGCTCAGCGAACGGGCTCAAAAGGTCAACGCGGCATGGGTCGCAACGGTCGCCAGGGAGTAAGCATATGTTTGGGTTTCCAACGGTGCAGGAATTGACACCAAAGACGATTACAGCACAAAGGCGAGGCAATGCCTCTGGTAGCTCACCCATGGAGGAGACTCTCCCCTGCGTTGACTGCTATCACGGGACGACGGGTGCGAAAGGCATGGCGAGAAACCGAGAGCGTGCGGATGCGGCATACATTCTTCGGGCGGGTTTCGGATCATCTCGGAGGGGGGGTTCTCGAATATGAGCAATGCCAGGCAGGTTTACGAGTTCCTGAAGGCTGCAGCCATTGCGGAAGCGGAATGGGACTACGAAGTTTCAACGTCGATCATCAGAAGTCGCAAGAAGATGTTTATTCTGCTGCTGCTCTGTTTGCCGATTTTATTTCTGGCGACGGCTTATGCAGCTCCTCTGGTGCTGGGCGGCAAGGAAACGTACGGCCCTTCATACTATTCGGGAACCATATTTCTGGCTGCCATTGCCATCGGGCTTGTTGCCGGGCTGATCACGGGTTGTATCGGCGCAGGCGGCGGATTCGTCATTACTCCTGCCCTCATGTCCATTGGCTTAAAGGGGATCATGGCCGTGGGCACAAGCCTTTTTAATGTTTTTGCAAAGGCGATCATGGGAACCACGATCCACAACAAGCTGGGCAACGTGTCCCTCAGGCTGGCAGTGCCATTCATGGGTGGCGCCTTTGGAGGCGTGTACATCGGGGGTGCAATCAACAGGGCAGTCTATGACAAAAACCCGATCCTGAGTGATGCGTTTATCAGCCTGTTATACGTCGTTTTGCTGGGTTTGCTGGGTTTCTATGCTTTGCACGATTTCCTGAAACATCGAAAGGGTCCAGCGGCTGGAGAGGGCGTTAACGCATACACGGGAACCACGAAGCTCGCGGTGAAATGTCAATCGGTAAAAATTCCGCCGATGCTGAAATTCGATGAGGATTTCGTCCCCGGCGGTAAGCGTATTTCCTGGGTGATGCTCGCCGCTGGAGGTTTCTTTGTTGGAGCTCTTGCCTCCATGATGGGTGCCGGAGGGGGGTTTGCAACCTTCCCGATGTTTGTCTACGCGTTCGGTGTATCTTCCATGACGACGGTGGGTACCGATATCCTTCAGATTATCTTTACGGCAGGTCTGGCATCCATCAGTCAATACGCGATTTATGGGTACATATTCTATTCTGTGGCGCTGGGAATGCTGCTCGGGTCCCTGGTCGGCATTCAGGTTGGCGCGCTTACCACTAAGGTGGTCAAGGGTATCCATATTCGAGGCTTTTTTGCGATCGCGATCATCGCAGGGTTTATCGACCGGCTCTTCGTGTTACCCCTGAGGATGCAGCAAATGGGATTGATCCACGTTCCCACGTCATTCGTCGTCACTGTCCAACGCGTGGGTAACCTTTTTTTCTGGATCGTGTGCTCTGTTTTCGCTGTCTGGGTCTTTATCAAGTTCGTGACGAATATCAAAACCTTGAGGGAAGAGATGCCGGTTCCGAAAGTTCGCGTCGGTGCGGCTGAGCAGAGCAGATGGATAGAGGAGAAACTGAATGTTAATCAGACATAAACGCAAAGCGCTCGTCGGCCTGCTACTCGGGGCAAGCTTCTTTGTTGTACTGGCTCTGATTTTCGCTCCAGTCTTCAAAGGTGTTAGCGGCCTTGAACTTTCAGATAGATTGTTCAATCGGCTGGCCAAAGGCTCCTCTTATTTTATTCCAGTGCTCTCCTCCGAACTGACCAAGTTTGAGAACCAGGAAGTGACGGTCAGCGTTGAGATGGAAAACGCGCGGCGCGCAGTCCAGGCGAGGTTGATTCTTTCGAAGGCGGCTCCGGATACCACCACCCAGGGTGCAGTGCTGAATGTCAGGGCAAACCTGGCGAAAATGCTTGGAGCTACTCTCCAAGACTGCCGTGCCATGTATTTGAACCATGGGGATGAACTCAGGGAAAGATATGGAATGAACGCGAAAGAAGCGATGCTGATCTGGTATGACGTCCTGACCGGGGTCGCCAAAGCGCTTCAAAAAGGCAAGCATAGGAATATTGCACAGTCCAAAATGGTCCTGGCAGTAGTCGCAAAGGGCATTGAACCAGCCTATAACTTCTACGGCTTTCAACCTGAGAGTGTTCGCCACCGGGCTGGCATTACAGCGTTTCTGTTGGTCTTTTACCTGGCCTATACCCTATGGTGGGGTTTTGGCATTTACTTCCTGTTCGAGGGTTGTGGGTTCGCCATGACGAAGGCTAGATCAAAGCAGGAAATATGAGACTGACGGAGGCCGGATTTGGAGACATTTTATTTGGGAAGGCCGGCTCTTACAGCTTGCGGGGGGTGCATGCCTCCGCTACGAATGTTTCAATCGCGTCGGCCATGCCGCACGTTCATGGGAGGTCTCGCAAATGGAACCTATTAGCGTTCTGATTGTCGATGACGAAGTCGAATTCCTGGAGACTCTGGTCAAAAGGCTCAGAAAGCGCAACCTGGCTGTCAATGGCGTCACGAGCGGGGAAGCGGCCCTTCAACTCCTGAAAACCAGCCCCGTGGAGGTCGTGGTTTTGGACGTAAAAATGCCAGGTATGAGTGGACTTGACACTCTGCGGGAGATAAAGAAAACGCACAAGCTCGTGGAGGTGATCATGCTGACGGGCCATGCGAGCGTAGAAGCAGCCATCGAAGGCATGGCGGTCGGCGCCTTCGACTATCTTATGAAGCCGACCCAGATTGACGAATTGGTGTACAAGGTCCAGGACGCATATAAGAAAATAAAGTTGGCCGAAAAGAAAAATCAACTAGAGCCCCAGAGTTCGTCCAATTGATGCGCGCATCGGTGTTCTCGCTCCTCTTTGGGAGTCAATCGAAAGAGGGGACCGGCATGCCGTCTCCGAGTGAGCTTGATCGGCTGCAGACTTCTTCAACCCGGGTTCCGGGAGGGCTGGTACTCGCGAACGAAGGCAGAGAGGCGGAAAGGTCCGCTGGCGAATTCGGTGATGGTACCAGGTGGCTTTCGAGTACGCCGGCGTGTGACGGTACGGTATGAATCTAATAAGGAAGTGGCTGCAGGGAATAGGATTAGAGAAAAGGGAAGAGCCAATCTCTCCGCTGGCGATCGAAGCACTTCGCACCACCTTCCAGACCCGGTATCACAATTTCAAGCTGCTCCTCACCGCCAATAACAAAGCTCTGCAAATCATGTCTGAAATCGAGGAAGCACGCAAAGGCGACAGCCCGTTCGGCATGTCTTTTGTCCGCGCGCACTGCACCGCGGTCTGCGCCAACGTCTTACGCATGATTGAAAGCATGAATGAATTGGCGCCCGGCAAGTACTCAGACCTCCCCGATCGTTTCAGGTCGATCGAAGGCAGGATTGCCGCGATCCTTCGCTCGGCAAAGAAGGACCCAACCGCCGGCCCAAGGACAATTCCTCTTCGGAGCCTGGATATCACCAGGTCAGACGAAGCCGGTAACAAGCTTGCGAATCTCGGGGAGATCCATCATCGCATCGGGATCAGGATTCCTAACGGCTTTGCCATCTCCTCTCGGGCGTTTCGAGAATTTATGAGTCCTGACCTTCAGGCTGAGATCGATCGCCTCATACAATCCTCGCCCGCCGAAAAAATCGATCAGCTCTTCCTGCTTAGCACGCAAATCCAGGAACAGGTCATTGGCGCGCCTGTGCCAACCGAACTTCAAGACGACATCTTAGGTGCGTACAAGGAACTCGAAAAAGAGGAGGGGCAAGGGGTGAAAGTCTCTCTTCGGAGCAGTGCACTTGGCGAAGATTCCCGCCATAGCTCCTTTGCGGGGCTGTACCGCTCCGAATTGAATGTCAGCGACGACAATCTGATACGCGCTTATAAGGAAGTGGTGGCAAGCAAGTATACCCCCCAGGCGATGATCTACCGGCTGCATAGGGGACTCCGGGATGAAGACATTGACATGTGCGTGGGGTGCATGTCCATGGTAAATGCCGTGGCCGGTGGGGTGGTCTACTCCAGGAACCCTCTTGATAGACGCGATGAGCGTGTATTTATTCATTCGGCCTTTGGCTTGCCGAAGGCTGTCGTGGATGGAAGTGTAGAAGCCGATCTTTTGGTAGTCACCAGGAATCCGGCTCGGATCGAACAGGAACGCATTGCGACAAAACACCAGAAATTCGTCTGCTATCCGGAAGAAGGTATCTGCCGGCTCGATATCGTTGGCGAAGAGGGCTCGCAGGCTTCCATTTCCGAGTCCACGGCGTTGGAGTTGGCAAATATTGCCGTTCGCATAGAAAGCCATTACGGATTCGCTCAGGATATTGAATGGGCTTTGGATGAGAAAGGAGAAATCGTAATACTTCAGTGCCGTCCTCTCCGGCAGAGGAACGTGATGGCCAGGGAGGGACAAGACGCATATGGTGTGCCGGCTTGTGACGTAATCGTCTCCGGCGGCGTTACGGCAAGTCCCGGAGCCGGGTACGGGCCGGTTTTCGCGGTCAGTAAAGAAAGTGAGGTTCTTGCGTTTCCGCAGGGGGCGGTCTTAGTCGTAAAGCAGCCACTCCCGAGGTGGGCCACTGTGATGAGTCGAGCTGCAGCCCTTGTCGCCGAGCAAGGGTCGGTAGCGGGGCACCTTGCCAGCGTTGCCAGGGAACTTGGCGTTCCTGCAATCATGGGATTGGAAGGCGCAACCGGCCTGCTCGAAAACGGCAGGCCCGTGACCGTAGACGCCGATGGTCTGAGGGTCTGCAACGGCAAAATCGAGCCGTTGCTCGCAAACAGGCAGGAACCCAAGGGACTCATGGATGGTTCGCCGGTACTGGATGTCCTGAACAAGGCGTCCGAATGTATAAGTCCTCTGCACCTGCTTGACCCGGAAGCAGCGGATTTCAGGCCCTCTTCCTGTCGTACCCTTCACGATATAACCCGATTCTGCCACGAGCAAGCCGTAGAGGAAGTGTTCAACTTTGGAAGAGAACACCACTTTGCTGAGAAAGCGAGCAAACAACTGGTGTGCGGGATTCCCATGAAGTGGTGGGTTCTCAATCTTGATGACGGGTTCAGAAAAGATGTGACGGGCAAGCTGGTGAACCTGGACGATATCGTTTCGGTCCCGATGCTTGCCCTATGGGAGGGCATTGTTGCTGTGCCGTGGGCGGGGCCGCCGGCGATTGACGCCGGCGGCTTCATGGCAATCCTGATGGAAGCCGCCACCAATCCGGCGCTCGAGCCTTCTCTGCCTTCACCTTACACAAACCGTAATTACTTCATGATTTCGAGGAATTTCTGCAGTCTTACCTCGCGGTTCGGTTTTCATTTTTCAAACGTCGAGGCGCTTGTCAGCGAACGAACTAACGAGAATTATGCGAGTTTTTCATTCAAGGGTGGCGCAGCCGACTTTGACAGGCGCGCGCGTCGCGTACGCTTGGTGGGAGACATCGTGGATGAGTTCGGATTTCGCAGCAAAGTGGAGGAAGATTGGATAACGGCGCGAGCGGAAGGCGACGATGAGAACGGAATGAGGCAGAAGCTTAGGATATTGGGATATCTGCTCTTCCATACTCGCCAGCTCGATATGGTCATGTCGAATGAGGCTTCCTATGTCCAGTGGAGGCAGAAGCTGCTGGCGGACATTTCGGGTGTCGTGCTCGCCAGGCGAACAGAGAACTCAACGCTGAAATGAGCTGCACACTTCCCACAGCAGCCTGTGCTCCGCTTCTTGACCATCGTTAATGCGTATCGTGGAAAGGTCGCCGAGTGCACAGTCCGGAAGGGATTGGAGTGCCCGCCGCAGACGAAAAGACCAGGGCCTTCTCCATACTTTCCTTAGTGGTTCGCTCATGAATGGAGGGCGCTATTTTACGTCTCTGACGAAGAAGATGGCGCTGATCGTTATCCTGGTCTCGCTGACACCGCTGACCTTGATAACAGGTCTGATGGGTTACTATTTTGAGACCTCTTACCGGGAGAAGATCCTGGACAACCTGCAGGAAACGCTGAAAAGACATCAGCAGCACATCAATTCGTACCTGGATGAAACCCTCTCCGACATAAAGTTCCTCGCCAATTCCAGCCCATACGACGGATTGGCCAGGAGTGCCTACCTCCAAGACGAACTGCTCAGGCTTCAATACGCCCACCCCAATGTTTTTGTCGATCTGGGGGTGGTAAATCCGGCGGGTGTACAGGTTTCTTACGCCGGAGATCTGAATCTCGTCCGCGCCGACTACTCCCACGCAGGCTGGTTCCGGGACGCAATGAAGAAAGATCATTACCTGAGCGACGTTTTCCTCGGTCTTCGCCACAAACCGCACTTCGTCATTTGCGTAAGAAAGAAACAGGGACACTCATATTGGCTCTTGCGCGCGACAGTGAACTTTGCCGATTTCAACTCGCTGGTCGACGCGATTCGCGTGGGAGAAACCGGGTCGGCGTTTATTGTAAACAGCAAGGGTGAGTTCCAGTCGCAGCCTCGGACCGAACTGATTACCAACATTGGCGGGCTGCTGAGGATAACACCGTGGGTCGGTGGTGAGGGAATGCCGGGGGCCAAAGCGTCTGCATCGCGTGTACTCGAGGCTAAAGTACTTACATCTCGGAGTAATGCAGTAAGAGGAACGGTTAACAGCCGCAGGGAAGACATTCTCTTTATTCTCATGCCGCTCAAGTCCGGTGAGTGGACCCTGGTCTATCAGCAGCGGTTGAATGACGCTTTCGTTGAGATCGACCGCGCGAGGACGACGGCGCTGACGATCTTTTTCTCCGGCTGTCTCGCGGTGTTACTGGCTGCCTTTTTCATTTCCCGCAAGGTGGTTCAGCGGATCGAAAGTGCCGAACTCGAAAAGGAACGAATGAACGCGCAGGTGACCGAGGCGCGCAAACTCGCCTCCATCGGCGAGCTTGCGGCAGGAGTAGCTCATGAGATCAACAATCCTGTTGCCATCATGGTTGAGCAGGCTGGGTGGATGGAAGATCTGCTTGAGGAAGAAGACCTTCAGAAAAGCCGGAACCTGGATGAGTTTAAGCATTCCCTCAAGCAGATTAGCCTTCAGGGAGTCCGGTGCAAAGAGATAACTCATAAACTGCTCAGTTTTGCCCGCAGAACAGACCCCCTTCACAACAAGATCCAGCTCAACGACACCATAGAAGAAATCCTGAGTGTTTGCAAAGCCAGTTCAAAATTCAACGTCATACAAGTTTACACGGACTTGGATCGAGGCCTGCCGCCTGTCCTGGCCTCTCCCACCGAGATGCACGAGGTTTTCATGAACCTCATCAATAATGCAGTTGATGCAATGAGTCCCACAGGCGGCTCGCTGAAAATACGCAGCAGGGCGGAAAACAACGAAGTGGTCGTG
Source organism: Terriglobia bacterium (assembly GCA_046705285.1). Classification (GTDB taxonomy): domain Bacteria; phylum Acidobacteriota; class Terriglobia; order UBA7540; family UBA7540; genus SCRD01. The sequence continues at coordinate 1,146 of JBJKQK010000234.1, read as the reverse complement.
GACTTGGCTGACACCGGGCATGGAATGTCCAAGACCGTCATGGCGCGCGTCTTCGATCCCTTTTTTACCACCAAGCCTGCCGGGCGTGGTACGGGGTTGGGGTTGTCAATCTGCTACGGAATCATCAAGAAGCTTGGAGGAAGCCTCACAGTAGACAGCACGGTTGGGGTCGGGACCACTTTCCGCGTCCGTATTCCAATCCGTACACAAACAGCGTGAGACTTTGTGGGCGCGCCCCTCTACGGCCTTGCCATTCTTCTGGCGTGGAACTGTGCTCTCTATAATAATTCCCGATGAGATTATGCCGCAGATGCACATATGGAGAGCAGCAGTGGCCGGGGGGATCAGAAACGTAAGCCCGTTAGAAGTTCGTGGAGCAACGGTGGCCCTGCCAGCGAGCGCTCAGTAATCACAGAGGGTCTTGCCACGCCCCGCAAGAAGCGGCCTCTGCACTCTCGCCGGTAAAGAGCACTCATTGGCTCATGCGGCATACCTGGGCGCTATACGTCACCTGTTCTACAGGCTGCCGGGTATGCGACGGCTGGGTTCTTGCATGGTGATTTCTGTGCGCTATTGGGAATGCTGCTTTAAACGGTCGGGCAGGAGCGGATCCCAACCAGTGAATTCACCTATGGAAACGTCACACACAAAATCGAGAAATCGTCGTCAAGATGCTTGCTGCCCTGTGCCCTCATTGAATGTTGGTAGAGGGCATCTAGTTGCACAAGCTGGTCAGAGGTGAGGCTGCAGAGATATCGGACCATTTCTTCTCGCGTCCTCACTTCTCCGCCGGACGTCTGGATCTCATAGCACCCATCGGAGAAAACGTAGACCCGTGAAGCGGACGCAATCTGAACCGTTGTGGGAACGTACATAACTTCGGGGAAGAAGCCGACTGGCATGCCCTGGGCGTCCAGATCCATCGTCTGTTGAGACCCACCGATCAAAAGGGCCGGCGGGTGTCCTCCATTGGCGTACTGGAGCATTCGATCGTTGCTGCTGAAGACCCCGTACCAGATGGTGAAATAAAGACCATACTGTTCCTTTGCGCGAAAGCGCGTGTTCAGAGCAGCAAGCACTTGATCCGGGCAAAGGAAATCCGCGTCCGGAAGGCACTGGGTTCGGATCGTATTTAGAACGGACACG